>CBFHQN010000172.1:0-3886 GCA_965657765.1 Luminiphilus sp.
TACTGGTTGCCCCGAGTTCATCGGCGAGTACTTGCATCAACCCCTCGGTAGCAAACTTCGAGACCGCATAGCTTCCCCAGTATGCGCGACCTTTGCGACCCACGCCGGAACTAGTGAAAACAACCGACGCTGCTGGGGCTTGCTCTAACATTGGCAGTAAGGTTTGGGTCAACATAAATCCGGCGTTGACATTGACTTGCATGACATCGTGCCAAGTTGTGGTGCGCGTTTGTGCGATGGGTTTGCGATCACCTAAGAGACTTGCGTTGTGCAGCAATCCGTCGAGCTTTGGTAAGGCTTCGCCTAGCGAGCCTGCCAGTGTCACAAAGTCATCGTGAGACGCCTTGGCCAAATCCATTGCCAAGATGGCAGGTTCACGACCTCCGGCCGCCATGATCTCGTCGTAAAGTGATTCCAGCCGAGCTTCATTGCGACTCAGTAGCAGTACTTCAGCGCCGTGAGCTGCGTACGCGAGGCTTGCCGCTCTCCCAATACCTTCGGCGGCACCTGTTACTAAAACTGTTTTGTCCGCGAGCGCGTCTTGACGCGCTGTCCATGAGCTGGGTGCTACGGGCATGTGATTTGGTTCCTTATCCAAGTACAGAGGTCGGACGGTGTCTTTAAGTAAAGGTCTGCACCCCAGGATCTGGGGTCATCATGATCTTCAATGTAACCGTAGCCGACAGCTACAGTGAAGCAGCCAGCGGCGTTGCCAGCTTGTATATCGCGCAGATGATCTCCAACGTAGACCATCTGCTCGGGCGATACGCTGAGTTGCGCGGCCGCAAGCAAAATAGCTTCGGGGTCTGGTTTGGCCCGCTCCACATCACAGGGTGTCACCAGACTGCCTGCTGGGGGCTCGAACGGCATCGCCGCCATGAGTGGTTCCGCAAATCGTCGAAACTTATTCGTGACCACGCCCCAAGACCCGCCAGCGTCATCGATAGCTTTTATGGTATCTCTCAAGCCCTCGTAGGGCCTTGCACTGGTACCGAGGATTTCCTCGTACCAATCTAAGTAGGTTTGACGGTAGGTCTCCCAGCGGGGGTCTCCCTCTTCGATACCCGTTGCCTCGGTGACGAGACGACCGGAACCGTGGGAGATTAACTTGCGTGCATCGTCGAAGGGCTTTTCCCCGCTGCCGAGCTCAACGCACATGCGGTGATACACGGCAACCAACTCGCTCGCCGTATCGATAAGCGTGCCGTCGAGATCAAAGACGAAGGCACGAAATGTGCTCTTGGTCATGCAGGCTTGCTCGCCCTGATCATGTAGTTCACGGACACATCGCCCTCGACCAAGCGGTAGTGCTTAGTGAGCGGGTTATAGGTGAGGCCAATCATAGCTTCGACGTTTAGCCCTGCAGCGCGGGCCCAGCGAGCGAGTTCTGAGGGCTTTATGAGCTTGTCGTACTCGTGTGTGCCCTTGGGTAGCAAGTTCAGCACGTACTCTGCACCCACAATGGCGAATAGCCAGGCCTTCGGGTTTCTGTTGATCGTTGAGAAATAGAGGTCGGCGCCAGGCTTAGCCATATCAGCGCAGGCTTGAATGACTTTCGATGGATCCGGGACATGCTCCAACATCTCTAAACACGTCACGATGTCGTAGGTCTCAGGTCGTTCTTCGGCAATGGTTTCTGCTGTGGTTTGGCGATACTCCACATTCAGCTGCGATTCGAGCAAGTGAATCTTCGCCACTGATAAAGGAGCTTCTCCCATGTCGATGCCTGTAACCGTTGCACCGCGGTGAGCCATGGCTTCACTCAACAAACCGCCACCACAGCCGACATCGATAAGTTTCTTTCCTTTGACCTCACTGAAACGGTCTATCCAGCTTGCTCGTAGCGGGTTGATGTCGTGTAGCGGCTTGAACTCACTGTTTTCATCCCACCATCGCGAGGCTAGTGCTTCGAACTTGGCAATTTCGTCAGGGTCTACGTTGGTGTGTGTCATCGAATACTCGGTTGTTGGGTGGTAAGTATGGTTAGTGAGGTATACGTCTTTTTCAGCCGGTGAGTTTAGCGCGCCAAGACCGTGCTTTGTCGCTTAAGGCTTCGTTGTCTAGAGTTTGCAGTTGTCGATTCTTGAGTACGTTTTTACCGGCAATCCAGCTCCAGGTGACTTCATTGCCCGAACTTGCGTAGACGATGTCAGAGTCTATCTGGTGGCCGGGTATCATCGCGAGACCCGTTGTATCCAGAGCAATAATATCGGCTGACTTGCCAATTTCTAGACTCCCGGTAATTGCGTCTAAACCCATCGCTCGGGCGCCATCTAGTGTTGCCGCTTTGATGCTTTCGGCCGCTGATAAAGCGGTGGGATCACCGCTTTCTAGTTTAGCTAGCAAGGAAGCTACCTGCATTTCTGCCAATCCGTTGAGTTTATTGTTGCTGGCTGCTCCGTCAGTGCCGAGCGCCACGTTCACGCCTGCTGCTTTCAGCTTTGCTACCGGGCAAGCGCCCGAGGCTAACTTCATATTCGATCGAGGGCAGTGGATGACGTGTGCGCCGTGCAGTACCAAGGTATCAATATCTTGAGTGCCCACATCCGTCATGTGCACGCACTGGGTGCGGGGGCCGAGAAGTCCGATTTGGGCGAGCAGATCAATGGGGCGCTCACCGGTGGCTTCCACATGCGCCAATACTTCTGCCGTTGTTTCATGAAGATGAATTTGAACGGCAGCATCGAGCTCGTTCGCAAGTGTGGCCGTCGTTTTCAGAAGTGCCTCATCGACCGCATAGGTTGAATGAGGTCCAAGGCCGACATCAACGAGATCGTCGTTACGGAAGTGGTCCCGAAGCGCGAGCCCTTTGTCCAAATATTCGCGTGCGTCGCTTGCCCAGGCGGTGGGCACATTCATGATCGGAAACACGACCTGGGTACGCATGCCTGCGCTCCGCAATGCCTGAGCCGCGATATCAGGGAAGAAGTACATATCGCTCGTCGTGGTAATACCGCTGAGAATCATTTCTGCGGCCGCGATTTCTGTGCCATCGCGTACAAAATCAGGGGCTACCCATTTTCCTTCCATGGGCCATATTTTTTCATTGAGCCAACGATCGAGTGGCATATCGTCAGCATAGCCGCGAAGCAAGGTCATGGCGGCGTGACCGTGTGCATTCACTAAGCCAGGCATCAGCGTGTGTCCCGGTAGTTCAATATGATCGATGTCTATAATTTGTCGCGCGTCATCGGTGTCGATAAACCCATCGATAAGGCCTTCACGAATGATCAGGCTCTTTCCCGTGACGATGTTGTCAGGCCCTGCAACGGGAATAATCGCGTCTGCATGGAGGGCAAAATTTAGCGATGTCATAGATCAAATGTTCCCAATTCAGAGTGGTCTTAGACGTAGCCTTAACCGGCTGAATTTGATAGTATTTCAAGCTTATCAATTGCAGGGTTTTGACGGCACGCCCGTCTACAAAAAAAGATCATCGGATGTCAGATTTAGCGCAAGAAGTACACCCTATCAATATCGAGGACGAGCTCAAGCAATCCTACATGGATTATGCGATGAGCGTCATCGTTGGTCGCGCATTGCCCGACGTGCGAGACGGGCTAAAGCCTGTCCATCGCCGCGTGCTATTCGCGATGAATGAGCTCAATAACGACTGGAATAAGGCATATAAGAAGTCGGCTCGTGTCGTGGGTGACGTTATCGGTAAATACCATCCGCACGGAGATTCAGCTGTTTACGACACAATTGTGCGAATGGCGCAAACCTTCTCCCTGAGATACCCGCTTGTTGATGGTCAGGGCAACTTTGGTTCGATCGATGGTGACTCTGCGGCAGCGATGCGCTACACCGAGATCCGAATGACCAAGTTGGCGCACTCGCTGCTTGCAGACCTTGAAAAAGAAACAGTCGACTTTGCTGAGAACTA
>CBFHQN010000173.1:0-3871 GCA_965657765.1 Luminiphilus sp.
CCGTTGAACCTTGGCATTCTGGAGGTCAGACGCCTATCTGTTAGTGCGGGCCTCCTTAGCCCACACCTATCTAACCTTCGATACCAATACAGACTTACCGCTCGAGACAACGGTCATCTCCCAGCCACCCATCCAGTTCTTATCGAACTTGACGCGCTGATCACTCCCGCGATGTCTGTACTGCGATGACGATCGCTGTCGCCAGATCTGACCGTTATCTAGCCGAAAAACGGTCTTGCCCCGCCAACCCGTGAAATCACCAACAAGTGTGGCCTCAAATGGCCCGTTATTAACAGCTGCTTTGGCCGGTTGCTTTCGGGTCGCGAGCTCTTGTGCGACACGCCGCTCTACCTCGGCTTCGATGACGTTTTCTTCGCTTGATTGCGGGGGTAGCTGCACTGTTCTGTCAGCGGAACTATCGGTCTCTTCGTGCATGCTGGTCGCGCCGGTTCCGTAACGCTGCTGCAGCCAATTGTTCAAAAATTGGCGTTGTTCAGCTGTTAGAGACTCGACACCTGACTGACTTCGCTCCTCTTTGGTCATCGCTTGCTCGAGGGGCTGGAAATCAGTGTCGGCGCTGGCAGAGGCTGGCATCCACAAAGGCATTAAAAGCGAGATCGCTACCACATGTCGCCAGATGGTTGCGGCTCTGGTTACGCAGAGGCTCTTTCCTTTAGTCTTCACTTTATTCTTAATGTTCATACTGCGCTGGGTGTTCATCAGTCAGACTCCATGAGAACTGCCGTGGGCTAAAGCACGGATTGCGATTAAAGGCGTACTGTATGCCTTCCATGCGCGTCGGTTCAATTGCCATCCATGCTCTACTTATGTTGCAGGGTTATTGGTGAGTATTTCTGGCAAGTAATGTCAGATAGGTAACGTTAGATAGGCGTGTGGGGAGATTGGTCATACGTTTATGGAGGAGGCCTCATTAAAACTATAAAGCCAAGCCATCTTTTCGGAAGGCGATGTGGATGTACGAGCTTTAAGCACCGCGTTCTCATGCTGGTCATTTTCTGCGTCGCGTCAGCACAAATCAGCTTCGCCGA
Source organism: Luminiphilus sp. (assembly GCA_965657765.1). GTDB lineage: Bacteria > Pseudomonadota > Gammaproteobacteria > Pseudomonadales > Halieaceae > Luminiphilus. Next base: position 1,050 of record CBFHQN010000173.1, read on the forward strand.
CACCGAGAAGACTCGAACAGATGGACAGCTAACGATTGAGCGCTTGGAAGCTGGTGAAAACCAGTCCTGTGAACTATCCGATTTGCTTTTACACAACGCCCGTATTCACACCCCCATCAAAAGTGAAGCGAATGCCAGCGACTACGAAATAGCGGGTTACGAGGCGCTCGCCATTAGAGGTGGGGTGTTCGTTTTTGTTGGCTCTGAAGCAGATGCTAAAGAGTGGAAATGCGGTGCATCTAAAGTGATGGACTTACAGGGAAGGGCGGTATTTCCGGGCTTTACCGACAGCCACCAACACCTCGAAGGTGTCGGACGTCGGACCAAGACGCTGAGTCTCTTCAGTATCCCAAGTCTCAAAGCGACGGTCTCCCGAATACGCGAATGGTCTGAGCAAATACCCGAGGGTAGTTGGGTGATGGGGCGCGGTTGGATCGAGCGCGAGTGGCGCGATGAGCAGCGATTTCTGACACGTTGGGATGTGGATTCGTTCACTGAAAGTAAGCCGTTATATATGCCGAGAGCGGATGGTGTATCTGCCTTGGTCAATAGCAAGGCGCTGGCGCTTGCCGGCATCAATCGAGATACCCCAGACCCCGAGGGTGGCCGATTCGATCGGGATGCAGATGGTGAGCTGACGGGCTATGTGCTGGGACGAGCGATGGATTCTTTCCGTTCTATTCTCCCCTCTGAAAGCGACGCTTACCTCAAAGATAATTTACTTAAAGGGATGCGGGCCAACGCAGCGCTTGGCTGGACAGCGACTCATGATGCTGGGATGAGCTTGCGTCAATTAGGATTGTTACATCAGCTTCACCAAGAAGAACGAATGGCGCATCGCGTCTACATTGCGGTACCCATTGCAGAGGCGGAGCCTCTCATGGAGCAGGGGCCTGATCGAACGGAGGATGGTTGGATTTCGCTTAATGCCATCAAAGTGTTCATCGATGGCACCTTGGGTTCGCGAGGTGCGGCTTTACTTGAACCCTACACCGATGCCGATCACACCGGCTTTATGAATCGAACAACCAAGGAGGAGCTAATGCCGGTCCTCGAGGGTGCGCTCAAGCAAGGTCTTCAGATAATGACGCATGTCATCGGTGACCGAGCCGTTAGGACAACGCTCGATTGGTACCAAGAAGCATGGAATGCCTTACCTCACGATCAATGGGCGACGGAGGACTTGAGGTGGCGACTCGAGCACGCGCAAATCATCCCAAAAGTGGATCAGGAACGCATAGCGAGTATGGAGGTGACGCTGTCCATGCAGCCAAGTCATGCCATTGGCGATCTCAATTTTGCGCCGGCAAGGCTGGGACAGGATCGTCTGGCTACTGCTTATCCCTGGCAGTCATTACTTGAAAAAGGCATACCGATCGTTGCGGGTTCCGATGCGCCGGTAGAGTTAGGCGATCCACGAATCGAGTTTTATGCAGCAATCACCCGAAAGCGGTTAGACGGGACTTCCGGTCGGGGCTGGCACCCAGAGTTTGCAGTTTCTCGTGAGGACGCGCTCAAGATGTTTACGATTTGGCCCGCTTACAGCGCTTTTCAAGAGAAATCCCGTGGCAGCATTGAGTTGGGGAAACGAGCTGATTTGAGCGTGTTTGATACGGATTTTATGACGGCCGACCCTGCTGAGATCTTGGAGGCAGACACAGTAATGACGATGGTTGATGGCAGGATTACTTATGCCCAGCCATCAGCACAAAAATGACTGGCACCGACAGAGTGTTGGTGGATCGCGGAGCCCGTGGAAGTCTGATAACAGGCGAGAGCGATCTGGGGATTCAGTCCCGAGTTGAATCTAAAAGGGTAATGGTGGGCCCAATAGGGTGAGACCGGGGTTTCGACGAGCACCGCTCGTCGCCGGACGAACGGCCGAGCGTCTCGCGAGGGCTGGAATAGTCCGATTAGGTCCATAACGAACGAAGTGAAGTGGTGGGCCCAGTAGGACTTGAACCTACGACCAATCGATTATGAGTCGACTGCTCTAACCAACTGAGCTATGGGCCCCAGAAACGCACTATGTATGCGGGCGGCGAGTGTACCACGGCGAAATCTGAAAAAGTCGCAACGATGCGCTTTTCTCAGACAAGGTCTTTTCTCAAACGAGGTCCTTACTCAAAATATGGCTACCGTTTGGCGTGCAGATAGTGATAGGTTTCGCGGGATTCTCTTTAAGCAAAAATAAGTGGGTAATAATGAAAAGTTTAGGGAAGATTTTGTCGGTCTTTATCATCGCCAGCCTGGGGTTTGTCTCGTCATGTGCCGTTAACGACTTCGATCTCGAACGCGAGGTGTACGAGCGACAGATAGAACAAGTGCGCTTGGGCATGTCATTTGATGAATTTCAGAACCTTTTCCCGCAACGCATTTCTCGCGGCGCTAATAAAGGCGATTTCGGAACCTTGGCCGCTTATGAAGTGGCATACGCGTATTACTCATTTGCAGCGACAGGTGTGGAGCGGCGCAACACTTTCACCGGCACTGAGCGGGTGGTCACCTGGTTTTTCTTTTTAGACGATCGCCTCATCAAAACTGGCGACGTTGATGTATGGCCCACCGAGGCGGAGATTCGAGCTGCTCGTTAAAACGCCTTGTTTTACGGGCAGCTCTTGCCCTGACCAGCCTTATCCCTTTCGAGCTGCCATCCATGCTGATGCGGCTTTTTGCTGCGCCATCGTCGCGGTAAAAACAGTGAGCTTAGGATCTGTAGTCCCTGTTCGGCCGATGTTGGCTATCTGCTCATAAAACCAAAACTGCGTCGCGAACGAGTTGATGGTCCGCACGGCGTTGAACCGCGTTAGCCACATCAACCA
>CBFHQN010000174.1:0-3817 GCA_965657765.1 Luminiphilus sp.
TTCTCCTTCACCTCTTTCTCAATCTCTTTGCGGATGTTTGGGTCGATCCCATCGGCCACGTCCAGAAGCGTGCGCCATGCTTCTAACTGGTGCCTAAGGAAATAACGCTTTTCTTCGTCTTTCTGGATTTTTATATCACGCTCTAACTGGAAAATTTCTTCTGAGGCGAGATCAACAAACCCCTTTTCTTTTACGTTCCAAATGCTGTTATGGCAGAGGATACAAAGCCGCGATTGGCAGCCAAAACCTTTGTTGATTTTACCTAATCCCTCCTTAATGTAATCAGGGGGATTTTGAGGATCGTAACACCGCGACCCGACAACGGTCATGCGATATTGGCTGCGCTCTTCCTCGGTTAGATCAGCGCCACCTTTTGTGTACCTTTGATTGATAACATCAATATCCAAGTTCCACTTCTTTCTGATCTCGTCATAGACAATGCCTGTGATCCGCGAGACAGTTTCAAAGGCCTTCGCGCGGATAGACTTACTGCGCAGATACTCCAAAGTGGTCGCAATATTCGCATGTCCCAAAGCTTCTGAGACTTCAAATATACTATTGCTCTCATTCAGAATTTTCTGCGCATAACCATGACGTAAATCGTAATATGTAAACTTATCATCAGGGAGGATTGCGCGCATGATCGTGGTAATGTCTCTAACTTGAATGCTTTGCGCGGATCGCGGCTTTCGGGCCTGTGTGGACACATAAATCAGAGCGCGCTGAAGGCTTGTTTTGAGAGAATTGATTTCCGCTTCACGCGTGGCGCGCTCGTCTTTCGAAAGAGCGTCTTTTTCCTCTTCATACGCTGCTTGCATTAGCTCAAGCTTTTGAGCCATAATTTCACGCAAACGTTCGCTACGTTTTAAATATCGGGTAAGCGCCCAATATGCCCCGCCTTTTTTCGTATTGATATGGCGCGACATGAGGGGGCGACCTGTTTTCGGTCGGTTGCCCGACACGCCTCCAACAAGCTGCAAAACATCTCCTGATTTCGGGCGATCTTCATTTGTCGCTTCACTAAAGAAAGGATCGGTTCCGATTTGCTTTGCCGCATCCGTAAAGCCTGTATCTATGGTGATTAAAAAGAGCGTTGCGATGCATTCATCCAAGCTTGGCAGCAGGGCAACCTGCATGTCCGTTTGATACCCACCGCATGCAAGGTTTCCCTCGTTTTTTTTCGTTTCCTCATTGTAGAAATAGGGTTGAGACTTCCATGGAAATCTCTTTGCAGCTTGGTCGGACCAGCCACCTTTGCCACCTGAGAGAATTTGACGGGTTTCAAATTGCAGATAGTCGTAAAGCACATGGGCTTTATTACCCCTATCTTCACCGTATTCAGGTGTGACCTCTATGAAGGGATTTTCGATGTCAATCGCGTCTAAAAGATCGACGCAATATTGCTTCACCGCCTCCATATGCTCTGGCTGGATTGGGTTTGACGCATCTAAAGTTTCTGCAGCTTTGGTCCTGACAAGTTTAGGATATTTGATTGCTACCCCAGCGTAGGTGAGATTAGGGTAAGGGTGTTCCGCATTGTCCTTATATCGCGCATGCACCGCTTTCCAGAAGTTGTTGCCTGAGCTTACCCAATTATCATGGAGATTATCACGCTGATTATTCCATTCATAATGCTCAGCCAAAAGCTCTCTTGTAACATCTTTCAGCGAGATTTGACCTTTGTTTTCTCGCGTGAGGAAGGTGAGGAAATTGTTAAGATACCCCTGCAATTTTTCCAAGTTTTGTAGTGCAGCGCAGCGCACCTTCACCGCTGGAAAGATTTCCTCCATCAATACTGGCTGACCGTCGTAAAGATAGTCTGCATCACTAAACGTGACCGCTTCTGTTTTCCCCTCGAACAGGGAGCGTAAATCAAGGGTTTTTGTCTCGCCATTGTTTTGCACTAGGTAATCACGTTCAACGGGGGTTTCACGTTCAATATGGGTGACGTTATTCATGCGTAAAATTCCTTCAAGTCATCTAAAAAGTTTCTAATTTCAGTATTGCTGTTTCGGCGGCGCGCGCCCTTGAGATAAATGTCTGTTGTTTTCTCCGAGACATGGCCCATCTCATCGCGCAGCTCTTGTAGGGGCGTTTGCGTAAGTAAGGCGCGCTCAGCTTTTTCAGCGCTCGACAAGTTGCCCTCATGTACCCCGCCTTGCTGTAGGGCCATAAGTTCAGCGAGGCGGTTCACAGCAAACGCATGACGACCCTTGTGTGGAGACCACCCTTCGAAGGGGCAGTCTTCAAATGCTTTTTTGATCAAGCCGATTGTACTTTTCGCACCCACTTTGTTGTGGAAGTTTAAGAGCAAATATTCGTCTTTCGATGCCCGCGCGATTTCTCGCCCTTCACGCTTTAATTTGACACCGATAGCTTGGCGTTGATCGTAGTATTCCTTGAGGTCGTCCATGACGAAGCGCGGGATTGAAGTGTAACGCGCCTTACTTCCTTTGGTGGCGCGGGCAGGTAAGAAGAGTTGGATGCGTTTTCCGTATTCACCAACGGGTATAGAACGCTGTTCTAGGACTTTCACTGGAATATCGCCGCGTCTGAGATTTAGGACTTCATCTGCACGCAGACCGCCAAAGCAAATAAGCCCAAGGATGACGCGATGGTTCAACTTATCAATAGACTGAATCCAAGCCTTGATGGAGGTGGGGTATGGGAATTCTACTTTCTGTGGCTTCACATCATCCATTGCCGCATACGATCTGGGGATCGCAAAGTTATACGGCTCGAAGTGATGTTGCCGCGCACCGTAGGCATAGAGGAATAAAATGTAGCTGTTCACGACTGCCGTATGCGTTTTCAGGATAGATGGATTTTTGGACGACCACTTTGGATCGTTCAATAAATCTTCACGGTACTCTTCTAGGCTCCCGCGATCATCAAAGCGATTTATGGCGGATAAGTTTTTGGGATCATACTTTTCATATTCACCTGCTTGAGCACCTTTATGCTCGCACCAAACCAAGAACTTATGAAGGTAATTGCAATAGGTGCTAATCGTTCGGGGTGACACTGGTGTTTTCTTACCAACCAAACCAGTGCCATTATTGTAGTAGTCTTTGGCTCTGTCGTGACTAAGGTAATGATCTGCTAGGACATTGTTCTGTATTTCCAACAGAAAGCTATACGGTTCTACCATCACAGTTTCCGTGCGCTCGTTGTAAAAAGTCGGGATCACAAATTCATCCTGATTTTTTTGCGTCGGGAACGTTCTGATAATGTCCTGTAACCAGTTGCTCGAATTCATTAAAACCTACTCTTTTTGCTGTAGGTTTATTATATCACAATTTATGAAAAAAAACTATCTTTTAGTTATCACATTTTTGTGAAAAAAAAGGTCCATTATAAACGATAGGGCTCAATTTCATCCAAGGGGCGCAACAAACCATAAAGACCCGACAAAATACGCAAATGATCCTGCGCCCAGCGCAACGCATCCTCATCAATCGTTGCAGCCTCAAATCCCTGATAGGTGTCGCCAGCAAATGCAAATACCGCAGCTTTCTTTTCTTGTTCGCCAAACTCAGAAAATCGCGTTTTGTTCAGTTTGGCCAATGGTTCGGACAAATGCATCAAATCCCGCAATCCTTGGATTGTCAGACGCCCTGCGGCCTTGGCCAATTTTGTGGCATCTTCTGGAAAACGCGGTTCTGTGACCGTCACATCCGTTAAGGGCGACATATCAAGTTTTTTAGCAGGCGAGACGACTACAAGCATTTAAACATCCTTTCGTACCCCTGATTTAGAGTGATGTAGGGCGCTATTCAACATACTTTGCAAAAGCTGTTGTTAGAGCCACATATTC
>CBFHQN010000175.1:0-3813 GCA_965657765.1 Luminiphilus sp.
TCCTCGCTCAATCTAAGCACCAGATGCGGACGAACTCTCTGGCGTCGCTCACACTCCCTGAGTAGTTTACAGAGCTCTCGCAGCTCAGTGAGGTTCGATGCGATACGAATCGGTTGCTGTTGAGAAGCAGTCTCCTGGTTTGGCGCCCCTCTGCCGCCATACGGGCTCTCCAAGCGAAACGCGGTCTCAATGTTTTCGGGGTGCGCCACCGGCACTCGAATAATCGTACGCAGTCGAATCGCTTGAGCGTGAGGCGCCATTTGATCGATCGCTTCATCGATTGCTTGCTCGAGGATAAAAGGCATCGAGCGCGCGCCAGCAGGTTCAGGGCTGGCAGGCTCGACGGACGAGTTAGTACCCGTGAGAGCTTCAATAATATCGCGGCTATCCGACGCCTCCGTGCGTCCCAATGCTCTCGTCGCGAACTCATAATTTTCTGCCTCACCATAGGTTGTGCGGACTAGCTTGCGCATTGCATCCGATTGTAGGGAGCTCAGTATGCAAACGCGCGAGCTGGAGAGGCGGCAAACAATCCCGACGGAGGCTTTGGCATTTTTCAAAGCCTGTTCTAAATTATGGGTGGAGATACTGTCCGCAAGTGTGAACCCAAGAGCAAAAACGGTTTCCCCCGTTCGTTTTGTTTTCCTCGAGATCCGTTCAAGTTCATGGGTCAGTCGGTTTGTAAGGTCCCCATTTGCACGACTAAAGCGTTGACTCACATCATCCTGTAGTGCCGACAGTTTCGAGAATAGCGTTTGCTCGACCAGGCTCAGTCGTTCCACGGTGGAAAGCCGTTTTAGCGAGCGATCCAACTCCAGGGCAAGCTGGATGATCGACAGGTCGCGTTGCTTCAGCCCGCGTTCATCAGTGAGCACGAAGCGTGTCCCGTGTCTGTTCGCCCAAACGACTTGCAGGTAGCGATACTCCTGCCGTGATTCGTATCGGAACCATGTATCAACGGGTAGTTTTTGAATGGCCTTTGCGGCTCTTTTGAGACGCGGTCGTTTATCTAACAGGTTGTTAAGTTGTTGAGGGGTTAAATCTATTTCTAACTTCCAAGCATCCGGCACTTGACCAATATCACCGGTTGATTGGAAAAGCGCTTCTAAAGCCTCTCTAGTTTCTTTCGAAAGTTCGCTCGGTAGATCCACTTGATCGGCTAGCTGTTGGATCCGTTCTGCGGTCGTAAGCTGATCACTCGCGTTGTCAGCGGTTTTTCGAAGCGTATCTATCTCTGTCTCAATTGAAGATATAGGTCTGCCTCTGAGTAGTGACACGACCCACCGATCAACAAATACGGTTGCGATGCTGTCTATGAGACCCTGCTTTGCAGAATTTTTAGCAAATTTAGCGTTAAGCGTATCCAAAACGAGCGACCGACTGTGATCAATTTTGTCTCGCGCGTTCTCACGAGTGATCAATCGATCTTTGTTTTGCCTTTGTTGTTTAATCAATTTTAAAGAGAGTTCAGAGAGTGTTTTACTAGCAGCGGCTAGCGTGCTAGTAGCTCCGTCAAATTTCACCGCTAATTCTTTGATTACAACCACTAAACTCTCTAGGTGTTTTGCATCTCCGCGCGGAAACAGCGTTGCCAGATCTGTCAGGCGGTCAACAAGCACTCGTCCGGGATGATCTCCATCTATCAGAAAGTTTGGATCAACCAGTGCGAGTTCGAGAAAGCAAATTTCGAGGTTGGCGAATGCAGGCATCTGTGCCGTTGACGGTGCGAGTCTGTCGAGCAGGTAGTCAAACAATTGTGCCGATATTTTTTGAGCCTCGCGCAGGCGTTCCGAAACAGCTATCTGCGGTTCAAAACCAATGACCTCTCGAAGTTCCTCATAATCGAGACGACCATGGTTTTCTTCTGATCGCGCCTTGGATAGGGATCGCGCAATACGCAGACATTCCGACTCCATTTCCAGACTGGGTGGTGGGCGTCGCTCGAGTAGGTGCTCTGTGGACGACAGCAGCCTATCCCGTGAAGCATCATCTCGTATGGGCGGTGCGATTTTTGCTGGAACAAATGTATGTCTACCTCCAGCAGCTTTGAGTTGATCGGACGGTATGGGTATCTCACTTCTGCTTTGGCGAGTGAAGGGCCGCATATCCACGCTGGATGCGGCGATATCCACAGACAGTGAGTTGATCCAGTCTGTTTCGTGGATGAGGCGATGGGTATCAACGGAACCCGCGGTCATGTGGAGGCCCGCATCGATTCCTTGAGCAGCCGGTAGGTCGGACGACCGAGGAGGGTCGTTTTGTCGATTGCCATGGCTAATTAGGATTTGTGATCCAGTTTGAGCCAGCTGTTCCTCAATGTCTGGCAACAACCCCATATCCTTGAGGTAGCTATTGAGGCTCTGATAAATGTCTGCGAGCTCGGGTAAAAGTTTTCGTGCAAATGCGCTGTCAGCATCCACTAAAAAGTTTTGGGGGAAGTCGATATCACGCAATGCCTGCCGATAGGCGGAGCAGATGAGATGGGGACTTACCGGGAGTTTAATCGCATCTGCAGGGAGGTCGAGCACTGATCCTAAACGGAACATTAGGCTCTCCAAATCCATCCAAAACCGCTCGGTACTTGCTCTGACTATTTTCTCGATGGCCAGAGTCTCCTCAAATACCTCGAGATCGAGAAGGGCGAGTTTTACAACATCCTGTGTTGCAAGGTCATTATCTAAGTCTCTCTGGCGATCCTGGAAAGAATTGAATGCGGTACCCACAGCTGAGCAAATTTGCCGTAATATCAGCTTCGTTTCCGCCTGCAGCACGACGAAGGCGTCGTAACATTGGTTCTGATTCGCGGGGTCTAGACGAGCACTTGTCGAGAGAGAGAATAGGTAATCGGCGGTCTCTTCGATGACAAGCGATAAACGCGGCTGAAGCCGATCGAGCGCTTGCTGTTTTAGCTCGCTAACAATTGTTTCACTGCTACTCACATCATCCAAACTTAGCGCTCTTCACATATCCCACCCCGAGACAGAGTGTTACAGTTGAACGAAACTTCATCAAGCCAACGGGACGGCATGTTTTCTGATGATCAAACTATGGGAGCAGTGTCCGCACACTTGGCGGTCCACGCTTGAACAGCTACTTAACGGCAGGGTTGGTCAAAACTTAGAGGCGTTTCTGGCCGCCGAAATTCTGTCCGATAGAGAAATATATCCCCCTCTCGAATCTGTATTTAAATGCCTCGAGGTACTGAGCGTTACTGAGGTCAAGGTCGTCATTCTCGGTCAGGATCCCTACCATCAGCCGGGTCAGGCGACGGGGAGGGCCTTTGAAGTTTCCGAGGGGGTTAGCCCGCCTCCATCGCTGGTCAATATTTTCAAAATGCTGGAAAAGGATTTGGGCGCTTTGACCGAGGATCAGGGGCTTTTGGCTCATTGGGAGACAGAGGGTGTACTGCTCTTGAATACCGTATTGACCGTAGGTGAAGGTCAACCGGAATCACATCGCAACAGAGGTTGGGAGGGCATTACGGACTGTATCATTGAAGCCATCGCAGCCTCTCAAACACATACGGCTTTTCTGCTTTGGGGAGCGCATGCGCAAAAAAAGGCGGCTTTTGTGGAAGGCGATCAGAATCTCGTACTAACGGCACCTCACCCATCCCCGCTGAGTGCCTACCGGGGCTTTTTTGATTGTAAGCACTTCAGTCGGACAAACGAGTGGTTAACGTCTCATGGCCAAAAGCCTGTAGATTGGCTTGGAAATTAGAACTGCTGCCGGTCGCTGGCGATCACAGGCTGATTCAGAATGTGCGGCGATTGATTGTCGACATCAAGTACTACCTCGCACAGACAGAGTGTA
>CBFHQN010000176.1:0-3800 GCA_965657765.1 Luminiphilus sp.
CACGTCATGGCCACAGGCATGCATGACATAAACTTCGTTGCCATCCCAATCGAGCTGCTTCGCTTTGGACGCGTAGGGCAATCCAGACTTTTCTTGCACAGGAAGACCGTCCATATCGGCACGGAACATAACAGTGGGGCCCGGCCCATTTTCGAGCATAGCGATCAGCCCAGTGCCACCAATTCCTCGGTGAACCGTGTAGCCCAGCGCCTCGAGTTCATCCCCGAGACGTGCCGCAGTTTTGTCTTCCTTGAAAGACAGCTCAGGGTTCTCGTGGAAGTGAATAAAAAGGTCTTTAAGCTTGCTATCGTAGAGCGATTGCACGTCTTCAGCCAACGTAGCTGCACCAGCGAATTGCCCTGCAAGCGAACTTATCAATCCGAGGCCAAAAGCGAGTAGCGTTGTTCTTTTCATCATGGGATAGACATCCTGTTATGTTTCGAGCGAGTTGCGGTTATCCTGCATCAAATCTTCGGTTCGTTCACTACCTAAACGTCATCTGTTCACGATAAGAGATACGTATGAATTTGCATCGACGGGCTTTGCCCCTCATTCTACTGGCCTGTTTATTTCCGCTATCCCCCGCTTGGGGAGAGGTAACGCCCACTTTGAACAGCGACGCGATCAAAACCACCTTTGGCAGTTACGGCGTAGAGGTCATCGATCAGGCTGCCGGGACGCGCGTGGCTAATCTTTACAGCGGGCATGGCGCTGACAAAGTCTGTCGAACGCTGGCAGTCACAGAATTCACGCAGCCTACTGATCCTTCCTTGCTGCAGAGCCACGAGGAGATTGTAGCTGGCGCGAGCATTGGCGCCACGCTCAAAGCGGCAGGCTTCACTATCAACAAAAAGTTGTTGATTAAAACCGAAGTTCCCGCAAACGAGGCTTTTGTTGCGTTGGCTAACGGCACGACGACATTGGGCACGCCGCTGTTTACAAAAGTTTATGCCCTCTTTGCAGAAACGAGCGACAGCTCGATGCCTTATGCAGTCATTGCCGAAGCTTACCACCCGGCTCACTTCCCGCCGGTTCATGAAGAAGTGACAGAGCAGCCTCGACTACGTGAAGCGGCAGAGCGTGCGCTTAAAAGACTGACTGAATTTTCACTGCCGGCGAGTCTTATTATCCCAGCTGCATCACAAAGCTGAGCGGTATACCCAGCTGCTGCGCTCTAACCGAAGCCGCCTGACGCTCCTCGCCAGCCAGTGTCGCGACCCACAAGTTCGTTGACCGAGCGCCTGAGCGACAATAGGCGAGCGTTTTCTTGCCACTGTTCATTGCATCATCCATTGCGGCGAGATCATCGCCGGGGAACGTGAGGGCATTTACGGGATAACGGACAAACGTAACGCCTGCCTCAGCACAGGCCTCTTCGATACTGTCCATCGACGGCTGATGAGGCTCCTCATCATCGGGTCGATTACAAATTATCGTCTCGTAGCCCGCCGCCGCGAGCTGAGCAACGTCTGCAGGTTGGATTTGACCAGCCATCGAGAGTGTATCGGTGAGTTCTAGCAGCGCTGTCATGGAATCCCCTGTTTTTGATTTGGTTTGGTTTAGTTTTGAATGATGCCCAGCTCGTCTCGAAGTACGCGAACGATCTCATCTCGTGGATTATCCGAGACATCCAGTGGTCGACCCGTAATGCGCTCTGCAATATCGATATAGGTGGAAGATACATCCATCATCATCTGACGCGGCAGTAAGGTGCTCGATGCAAAGGCGTAGCGCTCATCCATTCGGTCTTTGTTGATCAGTATGTCAGGATCATCCGCATACGACAGTAACGCTTGTCGGAAACCTTCCTTACTGTTTTCCAGCACCTTACCCTGAGCGTAGGCTTCTGCATCCCAAATTCGCGATGAGTCGGGGGTGCCGACTTCGTCCATGTAAATCAGTTCGTCTATGCCGTCGCGATTTGTGGCGTAGCCAAACTCAAACTTCGTATCGACAAATACTTGGCCAAGGCTATCTAGTTCTTGCGAGATCAGCTCAAAGCCTAACGCCAACAACTGGGCGTAGTGGTCCACGTCTGCTGCACAATGAAACTTAAAGGCCTTCCAATGGGCACGCAAAGTCTCTTGACTAACGTTCACATCATCCACTTCAGGAACACCAGGAATACCTTGCATGATCCCCTTGGTCGACGGCGTAATCAGCAGTTCATCGAGACGCTGATCTCGCTTCAAGCTATCTGTTAGCCGAATACCACAGAAGTCCCGCTCTCCGCGCTCATAAGCACGCCACATAGAGCCAGTAATGTATTGACGTGCAATGGCCTCGATCATGATGGGCTTGGCGCGCTGTACCACCCAGACTAGCGGATGAGGCGTTTCAAGGATGTGACTTCGCGCAAGGCCCGCCTCACTGAAACGCTGGAACCAGTGACCTGAGATCGCGTTGAGTGCGGCGCCTTTCCCCGGAACACCATCGAGTTCACCCTCGGCACGCCACATGCATTCGAAAGCTGAAAGGCGATCGCTGATCACCATGACTGCGAGCTCGGCGGAAGGATGCGCCGGATAGTCGCGCTCTTTGACTAACCGTGCACTGTCCTCAAGGGTTAGCCAATAAACAGAGCGCACTTTACCCGAGTGCACAGGTAATTCAGTACGTATCGGTAAGTCATTATTTCGAGCGAGTACGCGCAATTCAGAAGCACCAAGGAAGCTTTACAGGACATTACTATTGTCCGTTATCCAATAAAGTTTGACCAGTGATGCGATGACGCTATGCTTCGCCGAATTAAGTAAGCTTTGCTGCCAAATTATTAGGACTGTCCATGCCGTTACGTAAGATCGTTTTTCTCTCATTAGCCGCCGTGTCATCAACGGTGTTGGGCGCACAGAACACAAACACGCCACTCGAAACAATCATCGTCACAGCCAACCGCACGGCCGACAGCGGAGCAACGCTGGGACAAGCCTGGTCAGCACTGTCTGCCGAGGATGTTGCGGCTGTTGATTTACAGCACAGCAATCAGCTGTTCAATCGCGTTTCAGGCGCATGGGTTAGCCGAGGAAACGGTCAGGAATCGTTGATTTCACTGAGATCTCCCGTCCTCACAGGCGCAGGAGCTTGTGGCGCGTTTTTCACTGCCGAAGATGGCATCAACCTGCGTGCACCCGGCTTTTGTAACGTTAACCAGCTGTTCGACGCGAACTTACTCCAAGCTGCTGGTGTTGAGGTGGTGAAAGGCCCTGCAAATGCGACCTACGGTTCAAATGCTGTAAACGGCGTTATCAATGTCTTAACCAAAAGCGCTGAGCAAACCCAGGACGCAGTGGGTATTCAGCTGGGTAGCAGAGACTTTGGACGCGCGCGTGTCTCCTTGAGTAATGGGGGTGTCGCGCTGAACGCCAATGCGACCACCTACGGCGGCTACCAAGCAGAGTCCGGCTATGACCAGCAGAAAGCGAACCTGCGCTTTGACGGCGAGATCGCTGAGTGGCAGCTGATAGGCGTGGTATCAGCATCCAATCTGAATCAACAGACCGCGGGCTACATTCAAGACGGCAAAGGTGCCTATCGCAGCAGCGCCTCGCGTAAAGTGAATCGAAACCCTGAAGCCTACCGTGACGCACGATCACTCAGAGCCCATCTGCGTTTTGAGCGTGATTTTGGTGATAGAACAGTGAGCCTAACCCCCTACTTCCGCTCCAATGAGATGGAGTTTCTGCAGCATTATCTGCCGTGGAAATCGCGCGAGATGAATGAGCACGATAGCGTGGGCTTCCAGGCGCATTTGAAAGGAACGGCATCTTGGGGCGGCTATCTCACGGGGATCGAACTCGACT
>CBFHQN010000177.1:0-3678 GCA_965657765.1 Luminiphilus sp.
CCTGAGGCTGCAAAGATTGCATTACCAATTGCAGGTGCAACCGGTATGAGTGGCGGCTCACCGAGCCCACTCGGAAACTCCTGACTATCGACAAACGTGATATCAAGCTCCGGAACATCACTCATCCTGAGCGGCGTGTACCGGTCGAGGTTCTGCTCTGCTACTTCGCCGTTCGCAAAACTCGCACCCTCGTGCAGAGCGAGACTCACACCCCAAAGCGCAGCACCCTCGGCCTGAGCCATAGCGCCATCAGGGTTAACAACCGTTCCCACATCAATGGTCTGCCAGAGTTTCTTCAGCGTGACGTCTCCGGAAGCAGGATCCACTGCAACATGAGCAATACAGGCCACCCACGTAGGCATACCCCGTTCTTGTCCGTGACCTACCCCAATACCTAACCCTTCATTGGCTGGCATATCGCGGCCCCAGCCTGCGCGCTTGGCAACATCTTTAAGTACGGCAGCGAGTCGATTGGCACCGCCAACGGTACTACCGGAGCCACCCGCGTTTTTGCCTGTACCGTCGAGCATGGAAAGGCGCATTGTAAGCGGATCCTGACCTTGCTGATGCGCGATCTCATCGAGGAAACTCTCAACACCCCAGCTAATCCAACCCGGACCAACAGCACGCAGCCAACCTGGCAGGAAGGTAGACTGCGCGAGTTCATTGTTAATGGCTCTTACCCGATGTGCGGGCAGTGTATACCAGTGATCTGCGCCACTGATCGAAAAGCCGTCGAATTTGCCTTCTCCATCAATACCGGTTCCCAGGAAACCGGGCGCCATACCTTTGGTTGGCCAGCCAGCCACCACCGCGTGATCGATACCGCTCAAGGCACCATCAGCATCAAATGACGCTTCAAACGAGCAGACGGAGGGCGATCGCACACAGTCGAAACGGCTGTCAGTCGGTCTATCGAAGATCAACTTAACGGGACGCCCCATTGCTCGCGCTGCAAGTGCAGCGGGAATCATCTGATCACCAAAAAGCCTTCGGCCGTACCCACCACCCAGATAGTACTGGTGAATAATGATGTCATTCTCAGGCATCTCTAGCGCCTGAGCGAGATAGGGCAGGATAAGAGACTGCCACTGGTTGCCTGCATGAATATGGCATTTGCCCTCAGCATCGAACTCGACCAGCGCATTTTGCGGCTCCATGGTGAAGTGAAGCGCAGTGCTTGTTGTGTAAGTAGCGGTCATGGAGCTCACCGCTCCCGCTTTTGCAGCCGAGATATCGCCCTCACTCACATAGAGCGTGCCCGCTTCAGGGTCCGCGGCTAATCGCGCGCCCTCGGCTAAAATCGCCGACTCCGTAACCTTGGCTGTTGGGCCTGGCGACCAATTCACCTTGACGGCCTTAGCGGCCTTCATCGCGGCCGGCATCGTCTCGGCGGCAACCACCACACAAGCTTGAACCGTCTGGCTTGGATCTTTGATCTCCATTGCACCGATGTACCCGTCAATCGACTGCGCCGCAGACTCATCAATGCTTAGCACTTTACTGCCGTACCGCGTGGGTGGCAGCAGCGGCATGGCATATGCCATGCCAGGCAGCTCCGCGTCGAGACCATAAACCGCTGATCCTTGAGATTTATCGGCAACGTCGAGGTTTCTCAAATCACGGCCAATGACCTTGCGGTCAGCAGGCGCCTTAACCGGCATCGCTGCCAGCTCCTCTTCAGAAATAGTGCGAGAGAAATCGCCGTTACTGACAATCTCGGCGAAGGTCAGCGATTTCGCACCCGAAGTGACAACACCGTTTTCCACGCTGCATGTCTCTGCAGCAACGCCCATCAGCTTTGACGCCGCATCTATCAAGACAGTCCGGCCCGCTGCACCCGCTTGAGAAAGTAGAGTAAAGGACGTGTGAACCGACCAAGAACCGCCCGTGACCATGACTCCCCACTTGGGATCGGTATCCACGTGCTTGAAGGATACCTTGGACCAGTCCGCACCCAGTTCGTCAGCGACAATCTGAGCAAGCGACGTGCCGACGTGCTGTCCCATCTCGGCGCGCACAATATTAATCAGCACATCGCCCGCGCCATTAATCTCGAACCAGATATTAGGCGAAAACAGTTTGGAGAGATCGCCCGAGGCCAACGCTTGCGAAGCTTGCTCCGAGCTACAACCAGACACCAGCGACCCCATACTCATCATGAGCGAGGACCCAGCCACGCCGGCGATGAACGAGCGTCTAGATAAACCTTGCTCGGTTTTTACTGTCGAGGGTTTTACCGACTTATTCATCATTTTACTCATGACATCGTCCCTCCATTCGCGGCGGTCTTGATTGCCTTTTTAATTCGGGGGTAGGCCATACAACGGCATAAATTACCGTTCATTGCGTTGACGATCTCATCGTCGGAGGGGTTTGGATTGGACTCTAGTAACC
This sequence comes from Luminiphilus sp., assembly GCA_965657765.1. Lineage (GTDB taxonomy): Bacteria > Pseudomonadota > Gammaproteobacteria > Pseudomonadales > Halieaceae > Luminiphilus. The sequence goes on from CBFHQN010000177.1 coordinate 2,398, forward strand.
CTGCCGCTTGCATAATTTGGCCTGACTGGCAGTAACCGCATTGCGGCACCTGTGCCTCGGTCCATGCGGTTTTGAGTGCCTCGCCAACAGGGGTGGCAAGGCCTTCGATCGTCGTCACAGATTTACCAGATACTGCACTAACGGGCGTCACACAGGAGCGCATAGGGCTTCCGTCAATATGAACAGTGCATGCACCGCACTGGGCAATGCCGCAACCAAATTTCGTGCCGCGCAATTTAAGCTCCTCGCGAAGCACCCACAATAAAGGCGTATCCGAGTCGCTTTCTGCGCTCACCACCTCACCGTTCAGCATGAAGTTAACCATGATGCGTCCTCTGTTATCTCTTTTATGCGAATACCGTTGTTATCTCTTTTCTTGCTACGGTTTTAACAAAGAACCGGCTTTTTGCCAAAAGAAATGCCGAGAGAATGGGAGTAAAGCATGTTCCTTTACCCAGTCCTGAGCGGATAAAAGGCCGGAACATCATACCGCCACTCGCTGACCAACTTGGGTGCGCACACAGTCGTTTATGCAGGGGAGATTTTATGCCCAGCACCTCGTTCAGCGGGCTCCTTACCAAGAGCACTCCAGTAAAAGCCTCCTTAAAAAGAGCCTGCCAGTGTGGAAGGTCATTGGAGAAGCCCGTGTTGCAGGTGCCTTTGAAAAAACCTTAGAGAACGACCTTGCGGAAGGACCCTGTAAAAAGACCTTATAGAGAGACCCTTGTTAAGAGCCAATGCGAGGAAGAGGACTACCCGACGAGAGAGCAACACTCGTTAGGTTTGACGTCTGCTTGCGAGTCGTCCTTCTTGTCCTAGGCCACAACGCGCTGGGGCTAGAACGTGTTCTTACCGATAATGGCCTGAGCCACATTACTGGGGGCTTCAGAGTAGCGGGCGAACTCCATGGTGTAGGTAGCGCGACCTTGGGTAGCCGACCGCAAATCTGTGGCGTAACCGAACATCTCTGCTAAGGGCACATCTGCATCTACGATCTTGCCCGCGGAGCTGTCATTCATACCAAGAATGAGACCACGGCGCCGATTCAAATCACCGACAACGTCACCCATATTCTCTTCGGGCGTAACGACTTCCACTTTCATTATGGGCTCAAGGAGTACAGCACCGCCGTCTTCTGACAGTTTCCTCGTCGCCATACTCGCAGCAATTTTGAATGCCATTTCGTTCGAGTCGACATCGTGGAACGAGCCGTCATACAACGTAGCCTTCAAGCCAAGCAGTGGATATCCGGCGAGAACACCGTTTTGCATCTGCTCCTCG
>CBFHQN010000178.1:0-675 GCA_965657765.1 Luminiphilus sp.
CCCTTGCCGTACCGAACATCCCCCAGAATGGGATGCGAGATGTGCTTCATATGTCGTCGCAATTGGCGATATCGCCCGGTGACAGGCTTAAGTTGAACTTTAGAATAACGCGCTTCTGGGTAACGATCGACGGGTTCCGGTACTATCCAGGACGACAGCGTTGTGAGCGCCGTCGCAGCCTCCCTGACCACACCCTCTTTTACTTTTCGGCCCTTATTATCCACCTCATCACGCAGCGGATGGTCAATACTCATGCTTGGAGGTGTATGTCCCCTTACAAAGGCTAGATAGGATTTATCTACCGCCCCCCGCTCAAACATAAGCGACAGGTCACGCGCGACCTCGGAATTCAATGCAAATAAGACGAGGCCTGATGTTGGCTTGTCGAGTCGATGAACAGGAAATACGTGCTGCCCCAGTTGATCCCGCAGGGTTTGCATCAAAAAGACGGTCTCCCGGGCATCGATTCCGCTTCGATGTACCAGCATGCCCGCTGGCTTATTCACAACCACCATCGCGTCATCGTGGTAACAAATCTGGAGCTCGGACTCTCGAATCCATGAGCCGAAGTTACTGGAACTCAACGTATCCAAATTAGTCTTATCTCCATTAATAACGTTTAGAGCCCAAAAAGCGCGAGCCGAATGGCTAATTTTTCATCCTCACGAAGCGGCC
>CBFHQN010000178.1:685-3630 GCA_965657765.1 Luminiphilus sp.
TCTTATCTCCATTAATAACGTTTAGAGCCCAAAAAGCGCGAGCCGAATGGCTAATTTTTCATCCTCACGAAGCGGCCAGCCAGGCCTCGATATCCGGCGACCTACCAACGCAGTAAGTGTATCGTCCCAATCACCCTGAGGGGTTGTTTTTTATGATGTATTCCCAAGACTTAAGCCTTTAGTATGGCGACACAAAATAAGCCAGAGAGTTAAGTCCATACTTAACCCGCGTAGCCGCGTAAGGACAAAGCAATGAGCGACCAACACAAGCTTTACATCAATGGAGAGTGGATTCAGACCGAGGCTTCAGTAGCTAACGTCAGTCCTTCAGACACCACCGACGTAATTGGGCAGTATGCACAGGCTTCTCCGGCTCAAGTCCAAGCGGCAATTGCCGCGGCAAACACGGCCGTTGCTGAGTGGGGCAAATCTGCCCTCGAAACGCGATACACCCTGCTCATGGATATAGGCAATGAGCTCATTGCTCGCAGCGGCGAATTGGGCGAACTGCTCGCCCGCGAAGAGGGAAAAACGCGCGCTGAGGGTGTTGGTGAAGTCTATCGGTCTGGACAGTTCTTCCACTACTTTGCTGCTGAGGTCCACCGTCAAATCGACGATCGTGCAGAGTCAGTAAGACCCGGCATCGAAATCGACACACGCCGGGAGCCCGTCGGTGTCGTTGCCATTATCAGCCCATGGAATTTCCCAATGGCAACTGCCGTCTGGAAAATCGCACCTGCGCTCGCCTTTGGTAATTCGGTAATCTTCAAGCCCGCCAATCTAGTGCCCGCGAGTGCCTGGGCACTGACGGAGATCATCTCACGCCAGACTACCTTGCCTGCGGGAACGTTTAATTTGGTGATGGGCTCGGGCGGTGCTGTGGGTGATGCGATCATCAATAGTCCTGACATCCATGCCGTATCGTTCACAGGGTCGCTCCCAGTGGGTCGAGAGGTTGCCAAAGCAACTGCGGCCAACTTAGTGAAATGCCAGCTTGAGATGGGGTCAAAGAACGCCTTGATCGTTGCGGCAGATGCCGATCTCGATGTTGCCGTTAACGCCGCGTTTGTGGGTGCCTACAGCGGGACAGGACAAAAATGCACGGCGTCATCTCGCCTCATTGTCGACGCCAGTGTGTACGATGAATTCGTATCAAAGCTGACAGCCAAGCTCGAAACAGTGACCGTCGGCCACGCACTGGGTGAAGGTGTTGATATCGGTCCGGTCGCCTCCGAAGTCCAGCTGAATGAAAACTTAGCTTGGATTGAAAAAGGCGAAGCAGAAGGCGCAACGCTGGCATTCGGCGGTAACCGTATCGATGCCGCCACCGATGGGTATTACATGGAGCCAACGCTTTTTGTTGATACCAGCAATGAGATGAGCATCAATCGTGAAGAACTGTTCGCGCCGATAGCCTGTGTGATTAAAGCTGATGATTACGAGCATGCACTGTCGATACTGAATGACACCGAGTTTGGCCTAACCGCTGGCATCATCACGCAAAGTCTCAAGACCGCTTCAGACTTTAAGCAGCGTGCGGTGGCGGGCTGTGTCATGGTAAATCTTCCAACTGCGGGCACCGACTATCATGTCCCGTTTGGTGGCCGTAAAAATTCCAGCTTTGGCCCGCGAGAGCAAGGTCAATACGCAAGAGAGTTCTACACGACTGTGAAAACGAGCTACGTACAAGCCTAAACCGGAGCGACGCTGTGAACCCAGATTGGACAGTCATTGACGGGCTACAGTACTCAGCCTGGTCTAGAGAGATATTCGAGCAAATGCATGCAGGTGGTCTCAACTGCGTGCATGTCACTATTGCCTATCACGAGAACACTCGGGAAACGCTGACGCGTATTGGCGAATGGAACCAGCGATTCGAATCGATGCCAGACCTTATTCGCCCTGTCTTCGAACCCAGCGATATCGCCAAAGCAAAAGCTGAGGGCCGGATTGGTATCATTTTCGGGGCGCAAAACTGCTCGCCAATAGAAGATGAGATTCGACTGGTCGAGGTTATGCGCCGCCTAGGGCTCATGATCATGCAGCTCACCTATAACAACCAGAGTCTCCTCGCCTGTGGATGTTACGAGGACGAGGACAGCGGACTCACTCGCTTTGGCAAACAGGTAATTAAAGAGATGAATCGCGTTGGTATGGTGATCGACATGTCGCACAGCGCTGAGCGCTCGACCCTAGAAGCCATCGATTATTCGGAACGCCCTGTGATTGTCTCGCACGCAAATCCCAGCCACTTCCATCCAGCGCTTAGAAACAAATCTAATAAGGTGATCGACGCAGTGGCCGCCAACGAGGGTATTCTGGGCTTCTCGCTCTACCCTTTCCATCTTAAAAATGGCCCGAAATGCACGCTAGATGATTTTTGCGACATGGTCGTTTGGACCGCAGAGCGTATGGGTATTGATCGAATCGGCCTTGGCTCAGATCTTTGCCAGAGCCAGCCACAAAGTGTCTTGGAGTGGATGAGAGCTGGCCGGTGGTCCAAAGTGATGGATTACGGCGAGGGTTCATCAGACAACGCAGGCTGGCCCGATAGCCTGAGCTGGTTTGAAGATAACCGCGATTTTCCCGGAATAGCTGAGGCGCTGTCCAAGCGCGGCTTCTCAGACACTGAACTGGGTCAGATCATGGGCGGCAATTGGTTTGATCTACTGACGCGCGCCGCAACTCCACTATCATCGCGACGAAGCAGCATTTAGCTGCGGTGGGGAAAGCATGTGAATCTCGAGCAGACGACACAAAACATCAACCTTTGGCTAAGACCCCCCGCCTCGGTCATGGAGCTTCCAAGACTGGGGTCGTTTTCCAGTAGTCGCTTAAGCTTTGCCCGCTCCTTGATTCGGAAAATGGGTCGACAGCGATGGCAGATAACACAGACGCGCTTTGATCTTAATGCCGATGGCTATGGTGAGGTTATCTATCGGATA
>CBFHQN010000179.1:0-3608 GCA_965657765.1 Luminiphilus sp.
TCTTGCGCGAAACGGCCGACAAAATCATAACCTCGATTTTGTATCTCAACACGCTTGTTCTCATCAAAATATGAACTTAACAACCAAAATGCCAACATTCCTGCGACTATTGATACAAGGAAGGCGTATATGTAATTTGAGATATTTGTTCGCATGCAAAAGCATCTAACATACGAAAGACATTCAAACAAAGCTAAAACAATTTCATTTATATTTTCATAAAAATAAATACTTCAAAGGGAAATCTTGGTGAAATTACAACCAAGCCTTTTCCATATGCTCCCGCATGACCTCAATGGCATAGCCTGAGCCGTAGTTAGCAGCGACTGTGTTGGTGCCATGTCCAAGGATAGCCATCGAGACTGTTTCTGGACAGCCTGTATTTCTGAGCTTGTCTTTCATTGTGTGGCGCAGACTGTGAATGGTCACCTTCGGGTTACCAGTCGTCTTGCGAAGTCGTTTCATCAGCACGGCAGAGGCTGCATCATTGCCACCGTGCCGAGCACATCGGCCAGTCGCCTTCACCACTGGACGCTGACATTTACCTCCAGCCGCAGTTCTTGAACCACAACGGACACCAGAGCAACCAAGCCCAAAACTTATCTTTAGGACAAACGTTAAGTTACCTTTTGTTAGCATTCAAAACACCCAAAAACAGATTTGATCATAACGTATTACAGACTGCCGCGCGCGATGGTGTAATCAATGGCAGAATAGATTCCTAAGAAATATTTACCAACCAAACATATACGCGGTTAATTTGGTGATCGTGGCAGTAAAATAAATTTGAGGATCGGCTTGAACTATGAGGAACTTAGCTCTTGGCTTAATTGTAATAAGGAAAATTTAGCGACGTGTTGTCTACGGAGGCTACGCAGAATGGAGCGTTTTTTAAGCTAGCGTTTGATATTTATCTACTCAGATTAACCCTTACGCAGGATATCATATCTTTTGTTTATTGTTAATCTAATGCATTACTTTAACGTGATACGCATTTTAGCGAAATAAAATCATCACTTGATCTCAGGTCCCTGGAATTACAGTGGCAGTTGAATAGTAACTTATACTGTTTCAGGTACTACGCATCTTTTTCTCTTCGACCATCATGAATTTTGTTTCAAGGAATTCCTGTATTGCTTCACGCCCTTGAGGAAGTATCTGCTGGACCAACGGAATACCTCTTGAGTCAAGCCTAAACTTGAAATTTTTGCCCTGCTTTACAAAAATATCTTTATTCATCATTTTTTGCATTTGGTCGTGAACTGTAGATCTCGGTAAACCAGTTCGCTCTGATATGTAATCAAGTGTAACACCGACGGAGAAATCACCGCGTTTTTCATGTTTAAAGTCCGTGTATTGTTCATAATTCAATAAGTGCATTATAAGCGCACAATTTGCATTCCCAAAGTACTCCAAATAAGTCCTATTCAGTAGCAAAATCAATTCGGTTAGCTCTATCCGGGCATCTAAGTGAGAGAATATCATATTTTGTCTCCTTGTGGTCATTTCAAAATCTGAGCATAAAACGTCCGAATTTCGGATAATAGTCACAATTTGTCCGAAATTCGGATTTTTTTTAATTGTAGCCAATCAGGAGCATGCAATAACAAGGAGCGTGGGAACATGCATGGGATTAGTTAGATTTGATAGCGTTATCACGTGGAGAGGTAGCAAAGAAAAATTTGAAATAAGCTTGTGTTGTTTGGCCATGCCGGTCAGCAAGTTTGCAACTTAATCGCGGTGTCTTGCTGACTATTAAGTAAATCAATTTAATCAGACACGTTGCCACCAGTTTGTAACAATAGCCCTTTAACGAGAAAAATTAGAATGCCTTCTATTCATCGGCAATTTATTTTCAATGCGAAGGCAGCTTTTATACGCTCACCTATTGCGTTTTTTTTATTATCAGCTTGCGGGAGCGATGTTAATTTAAATCAAGACGCGCTAGGGACTGCGACATCGTTCACGAAAACAGGACGTGTGGTTAAGGGCCCCATAGAAAATGCTTTAGTTGGTTTAGACTATGATGGTGATGGCGAAGTAGACTCGTCGATTGTAAAAACTGATGCAGATGGCTATTATTCGATCACTGCGACACAAAATAATTTTACAGTAATTGTCAAAACAACTGAAGCATCAGTTGATCATTCCTCTGGTTCAATTCTTCCGGGTATCACTTTATCTGCACCATCTACAGCTTCAGTTGTTGCGCTCCCAACGCACTTAATGGTCCAAGCTGATGGCGAACTCAGTGCATCCGATGTGATCAACGTACTAGGCCTGGGAGAGGACATTAACCTTTTAAGTTTTGATCCATACGCCGATGAAGTTGAAGAGTCAGACGCCTTGAATTTTGAAATAACAGGGCAGCAACTGATTGCGGTAGTAAATGCTTTTGCAGGCGCTGCAGAGGGTGCTGGTGCTTCTGAAGCGGAAGCATTTGAGGCTGCACTGAACTCTGTTGTGGAAGTGGTCAAATCTAAAGCTGACAAGTTAAATGACGAGACGGCGACGGATGCGGAGAAAACCCTTGATCTGACGCGTGATGCGGATTTGGCGCTTGTGAAGACAGCGGTAGTGGCAAAGGTTGCTGATGAAACAAGTGCGGATACCACTGCGTTTAACGCCCTTGCCGATGATACGACCACTGCCGTTAAAAATGTGAATGCCAAGATTGAGAATGTAACGGACCTTTCCTCTGACGCCGCGAAGAACACATTTTCGACGACACAGGTGCTTGCTGATCAAACAAAGCAGGCTGCTGAAGCCGAGGTTCAAAGCGCGGGTTCTGGTTCTATTGACTTCACGGATGCGATGAAAGTGGACGAAGCCGCTTCCAATAAGGCACCCACTGACATCATACTAAGCGAGTTGGCAATTGCAGAGGATGCGAGTTCACTTGTCATTGGAACGCTTAGCACAATAGATAGCGATCAAACATCTGGCGTTGCTCACACATATAAAATCGCGGAATTGTCGGGCACAGACTACGCTGCGTTTAGCATCAACGCGACAACAGGTGTATTATCGTTCAAAACCCAGCCCGATTTTGAAACGAAGTCCAATTATAGCATTACCATCCTATCGACAGATGAGGGTGGTAAAACCTTCTCAAAATCGTTCACCATCAGTGTGACTGACGCAAACGAAGCACCAACTTTAACGGTTCCGACGGGTGGTTCTGTGACGGAGGATGCGAGTACATCGACAATCACGGGTAGCTTGTCTAGCTCAGACCCTGAGTATGATACGCCAACTTATTCCGTTGTTGGGGAAACTGCGTCAGGTGGGTCTTTTACGGTTACAGGGACCTATGGGACGCTGACGCTGAATGCGAGTACGGGTGCGTATAGCTATGCGTTGAACAATAGCGCGAGTGCGGTTCAGGCGCTAAAGGCCAGCGATAGTAAAACGGAAAGTTTTTCTGTTCAGGTCACGGATGGCACGAACACGCCTGCGGCGCAGACACTGTCCTTCACGATCCAAGGGGCCAATGATGCGCCCAGTGCCCCGACCCTTGATAGTAGCTCGGTTGATGAGAATGTTGCGGGTGATACGGTTGGAACGTTGTCCAGTACGGATGCCGAAGGGGATAGCGTTAGTTACGA
>CBFHQN010000180.1:0-3534 GCA_965657765.1 Luminiphilus sp.
GTTGTGCTCGATCTCGTCGCGTCCCGAGAAAACATTCCGAGCAAAACCGTCCTCGTTTGAACTGTACCCAGCGAGGCGCATCGCAAAGCTATCGTTAATTGGGATGTTCACGGCGCCTTCGAACACCGCGTGTCCACGCTCACCAAAGTCAAAGTCGATAAACGCGTCGTTCGAGCCAATTTCAGCCTTGCGAGTGTGTACACTGAATGCGCCGCCGATGGAGTTCCGACCGAAGAGGAAACCCTGCGGCCCTCGCAAGATCTCCGCCCGCTCAACGTCGAACAAACTCGTTACTGCCGAACCGTTTCGTCCCTCGTAGAGATCATTTTTGAAAAATGCCGATGAGGGGTCACCGCCAACGCCGAAGTCCTGAGTTCGGACGCCGCGAATACTCACCGCATCGATATAGGAGTCTTGAGAGTTACCACTCACGCCCGGGGTGTACGAAATCAGGTCCTTTACATCGTTGAGGTTAGTATCTTCGATGAAGTCACCTGACAACGCGGTGATAGCTAAGGGTACATCCATAACCCCTTGCTCGCGTTTGGTCGCTACAACAATCACTTCCTCGAGTGTTTGTGCAGATGCGGGTCCCGTTCCAACGAGCGCTGCAGAGACAGCTAAAGGCAGGATGAGTCGCGAACTGGGTCTGCGGTTCGTAGGCTGTGACATGAGAGTTTCCTCGAGTGGCTAAGTGCTGCGTTATTGTTTGGCGCACTTTTTTGATGATGTGAGTTACATCGTTTTTTATGGTCGGGACACTGAATTATACTCCAGCTTTAGTCCAAGGGAACCCCCATCTCTTGGAGTGCGCTTATCATCGGTTGTAGCTCTTTTTCATAGTTTCGCCATCGCCCAATTGATCGTGTGTGTGCCGGCTCTCGAACTTGAACCGAGCTGGCTGTGGCAATGCCTGAGTTGCTTCGATGGAAGTCTAGGCAAGCGTCCTCCCAGTCAAGTCCGAGCTTATCGATCAGTGATCGCGCATTGGGTTCTAAGTCACTGGCCGTGGCCTCGTAGCTAACATCAATCATGCGGCCCGGGAATTCATGTCGAAAATGATCCATAAGGTCGCGATAGCGAGCATGGTGGCGAGCCATTTCACCCTGATCGTAAGAGTGTAAATAGGCGTCGGCAAACAGCTGTTTAAAGCTGGCAAAGCAGGCATCCATAGGTCCGCGAACGAGGTGCACAATTTTTGCCTCGGGTAAGGCAGCGAGAATCAAGGGTATGTTGAGATAGTTCAGGGGTAACTTGTCGACGAAGAACGCGTTTTTACCGCGCTGTTTTGCCGTCGACTTGATGTAAAGTTGGCCAATGATCGCGGGGTCTACCTTTGCCGCATTTTCAAAAAGGGTCTTTGTAAACCGTTTGGGATCACTATGACGCGTCGCCCGTCGAACCGCCAAACCAAATTGCTGCAGTTCCCCTGCAGAATGAACTTGTGAGTGACTGGTGATAATGCGCTCTATCAGCGTGGTACCCGTTCTCGGCTGGCCGAGTACAAAAATGGGGGATGGATCAGCAATACCAGGAGGCTGCCTGTCTAACCAGTCGGATGTGAATGTTTCCTTGATAGTTTGGTAAAGCGCAATCTCGCTTGCCTCATCGAACTCTACAGTGGATCGCCGAGCACTCGCGCCTTTGATAAAGGCGGCGATTGCGGATGGCCAGTCACGAAGGTCTTCACTCTCTTTCCCTATTGCGTAGTACAAAAAGCTTTTTTGACGCAGCGAGTGCGTATCGCTATCCAGTAATGACTGCATTTCGCCGATGTGCTGGGTGGTGACAGCTTTCTCGGCATTTGCCAAGCCCCAATGGCATTGTGCCCCCCTAGGTTCGAGCTCAATGGCTTGCCTAAAGAGAGGCACGGCCTCGTCAATTTGACCTAGGGCAACGCGAGCGTTGGCAAGGTTCAATAGGGCAGATGGGCTCTCCGGTGTGAGTTGTTGCGCTCTGCTAAAAAAGGCCTCTGCAACCTCGAACTCTCCCATCTTGTTGAGGACTGTTCCTGTTAGTTCAATCACGGCAGGATCTGTCGGCCGAATTCTGCGAATCTCCCGCAGAGCAAGTTCGGTTGCATCCATGCGCCCTTCGCCGATACACAAGTTCGCAATGTGCGCCCAAGCTGCCGCATGGTTTTTGTCTAGCCCTACTACCGACTTGAATGCCTGATGCGCAATGCGGCGTTGTTTGCCCTCTACTGCCACCAATCCGACCAAGAAGTGAGCGGCCACATCGCGTTGATTCTTTGTGAGTGCCTGCTGACAGGCTTCACCAGCGGTCGCAAGATCCCCGCGATTTAAAGCGGCGAAACCATCAGCTAGTGACAGCTCTGCCATGCTTAGTTGCTCCCCATGTAAGAGATCAGGGGGTCGGTATCGGGGTCACCAGACCAGTGCGATAGCGCTTCCATGAACAGGAAAAACAGCTCAGCTTGGGAGCTGATATCGAGTTTGGCATAAGCGTGTTTGCGGTGCAGTTTGACCGTCTCAATGGAGATGCCCAATTTTTCTGCGATGAGTCGTGTATTGTGCCCGAGCAGAACCAGTTCAACGGTTTGTCGCTCGCGTTTGGTTAGCATACTGGCGCCAAAGGCTGCGAGTGATCGATGCATCCGCTCGCGCATTGTGGGTGCTTTGGCTTTGAGAATGTCGTCGAAGTGTTTACGGCAAAGCGCGCTCGTTATCGCGTAAACATCTGATAGCGCCTTGGCATGCTTTTTCTTGAACCGCGCCCCCTCGTCCGTGAGGCCAATTGAAATGTTGAGGAAGTTGTCTTTGGACAGCTTTATCAAGAGTCCGCATTCATCCTCGTAGCCACAAGTTCGATACCAGTTCTTGTAGTACTCAGACATTCGAAAGCTAGCGGGTGCAAGGTCTGCAAGGCGAAACACCCCAAAGCGCTCGTCATAGGCTGCCGCTCTGTAAAACGGGTCAAGTAAAAATGGGCCGGTCAAATAAGTGCTAAGGGTACTATCATGCTTTCCTTTGAGAGGCCGGGCAAAGGCGATCGAGGGCATCTCCTCGTTGCCGTAGACGATAACGGTAGCATCGTCGGCATCCGCAAAAGCACATAAGGTGTCGGCAAGGGCGGGAATGAACTCCTCAGTCCCCAACTTTTCAATCGTGTCTGCAAAAGCGACGGTAGTGTCTTCGAGCTTAGACATTTTTCTTATTTTCAGTGAATAAAAATCGTATTGTTTTGCGAGCTTACAGGCTTAAACAGACAATACCACCGTGCACTGCAATCGCGAACTCCCTCCGCGGAGCGCTCAGAGGAAGCGTGCAAATTTTTTGAATTAATGGACGGTAAGATCGGCGGCTAACAACCTGTGACGTCGAGTTGGCACAAAGGTATCCCTGCCACGTGTGTTCATGGATTAGACTACCGGCCTCAGAAGCACGAGAGATCAATGGCTATGGATTTCGAATTAAGCGAAGAGCAGCGGGCGTACGCGGCGAGTGCGCGAGAATTTGCGCAGTCGGAGTTTCGTCCGCACGCGGCGCAATGGGATGAGGAATCAATTTTTCC
>CBFHQN010000181.1:0-3516 GCA_965657765.1 Luminiphilus sp.
CACTAGACGAAGGGGACGGAACGTGGTGCACGTAGTGCTCTTCGTAAGGTGGCGCATAGTAGTGAGACTAACTTCCGTCGTCAAGCATTCTTGCAAAGGTTTCGAAAAACTTCTTTGTTTTAGGTAAACTCCGCGCTCCAATTTGTAGCGGAGCCCTCATGCCGGCGGCCTTAGAAATCTCGAATCTCCAGAAAACCTATGCAAATGGTTTTCAGGCACTAAAAGGAATAGATCTGAAGGTTGAGGAGGGTGACTTTTACGCGCTCTTAGGACCTAACGGTGCAGGAAAGTCGACCACGATCGGTATCGTGAGTTCTCTGGTCTCAAAATCTGGTGGCTCAGTGAAGATTTGTGGCATCGATATCGACGATGATTTCTCACTCGCCAAGAAGCAAATCGGCATCGTTCCGCAGGAATTTAACTTTAATGTCTTCGAAAAAGTCGAGGACGTTTTGATTCATCAGGCGGGCTACTACGGTATACCGATTGGGCTTGCACGCCAGCGTGCTGAATACTATCTAGAGAAACTGGGTATTGCGGATAAGCAGCACGTTCAGATGCGCATGTTGTCCGGGGGTATGAAGCGTCGACTGATGATCGCCCGCGCGCTAGTGCACGAGCCCCGTGTCCTAATCTTGGACGAACCGACTGCAGGTGTTGACATTGAAATGCGCCGTAGCATGTACGATTTCCTTCGCGAGACCAATGACGAGGGTCGAACCATTATCTTGACGACCCACTATCTTGAAGAGGCAGAAATGCTGTGTCGCAACGTAGGTATTATTAATCAAGGAAAAATCGTCACCGATGGTGCGATCAGAGATCTGCTGCGTGATCTCAACAGCGAAACCTTCCTTCTCGATACGCAAGATGAATTGCCCCGTGGTATCTCCATACCGGGGTACCAGATTCGACAGGTCGAACCTCAGTGTCTAGAGGTCGAAATTGAAAAAGGCCAGGACCTTGCGGGTGTGTTCTCCGCTCTGGGCGAGCTGGGCGTGTCGGTAGTCAGCATGCGCAATAAGGAAAATCGACTCGAACGGATGTTTGTCAATGTCTTGGAGGGTGCGTCATGAGCCCCTTCGAGCAGTGGATCGCGTTTTTAACGATCATGCGAAAAGAGGTGCGTCGTTACCTCCGCATTTGGACCCAGACCCTGTTGCCATCAGCCATTACCATGTCCCTGTATTTTTTGATTTTTGGCACCCTGATAGGTAAACGTATCGGCACCATGGGTGGTGTTAGTTACATGGAATTCGTGGTGCCGGGGCTGATCATGATGGCTATCATCACCAATACCTACGCGAATGTTGTGGGGTCTTTCTTTGGCGCTAAGTTTAATAACAGCATCGAAGAGCTATTGGTTTCGCCAACACCGACCTACGTGATTGTGTTGGGCTACGCTGCGGGCGGTGTCTCGCGAGGGATTCTGGTATCCATTATCGTGACCTCGGTGGCGCTATTCTTTACCAAGCTTGATATTCATAGCTGGCTTGTTGTGATTGGTGTTGTCACGCTGACCTCGATTTCGTTCTCGCTGCTCGGGCTTATCAACGCTGTCTTCGCCAACACCTTTGACGACGTCAACATCGTGCCTACCTTCGTGTTAACGCCTCTGACCTACCTTGGCGGTGTTTTCTATTCGCTCGATCTGTTGCCCGATTTCTGGGCAAGTATTTCGCAGGTCAACCCGTTGGTGTACGTGGTTAACGCTTTCCGATACGGCGTCTTGGGTGTGAGCGATGTTGATATCACCGTGTCCTTTGCCATGTTGATAGCGCTTACTGTTGGGTCTTTCGCTTACGCGATGCACCTTCTGGGCACAGGTACGAGGCTGAGAACCTAATTTTGGCAGGTGTTTTAGGGAACGTAGTCGCTGCGCCTCATGTCTATGCGCCCGAGGTTCTGGAGGCAATAGATCGTGGAAGAGGGCGGTCCCAGATTGCTCAGCCCTCCACTAAGCTGACTATTGGCTATGATATATGGCATTGCTATGAGCTGAGCTGGTTGCTGACCTCAGGTGAGGTTCGCTACGCAACGGGCGCGCTGATCATACCGGCCGCAAGCCCTAACACCGTCGAATCGAAGTCCCTCAAGCTCTATTTGAACTCTCTGAATGCACACACATTTGCCAGCGATGCAGATGCAGTGGCCTGTATAGAGCGAGATCTCTCTGCACTTACTGAAGCGAATGTAAAGCTTGAACTTCAAACCTTTGAAGCGCTTCAGAGGAGTTCGTGTTTGGTTGAGTCGGTAGAGTCTTATGCCCCTGGTGATCAATTAGCCAAGCGCTTTACATCGGTTGGTTTTAGATCATTGTGCCCCGTTACGTCGCAACCCGATTGGGCAACGCTTGTGGTTGATGTTTCTGAAGCACAATTTGAGGCTGAGATAATAGGTGACTGCATCGAGAGCCTTCGTAACCATCAGGGTTTTCATGAGCAGTGTGTAGAGGATCTTTATTCTCGCCTTAAGAGTGCTCTGAAGCCCGATTCACTCCAGGTTGTTGGCTTTTTCCAGCGCCGCGGCGGTATCGATATCACACCATGGCGCTCCTCCACCGAAACACCGCCCTACGTAACACGTCTGTTCGAGCAATAAACCGTCGTAACCAGTACAGCTACGGCCTTATCAAGTCGGTCTAAAAAGCGTTATATTTCCCGCATAACAATTACTTAAAGGGCAGGGTAACCATGGCGCAGTGGGATCTTTTAATCACGGGTGCAAAAGTCTACGACGGGGAGGGGACACCCGGGCGTGTCGAGGATGTTGCAATCGCCAACGGCGCAGTCGCTGCTCGCGGAGCAAACCTCCCACAATCTGAGGCGTCACAGTGTGTCGAGGCGTCCGGTAAGTGGCTGATTCCAGGCATGCTCGATATCCACACGCACCTTGATTTGGAAGTTGAAGTGGCGCCTGCGCTCGACGAAGTAGTACGACATGGCACGACCACTGTTCTGGTGGGTAATTGTAGCTTGGGTACGTGTTTTGGCCCTCAGGAGACCAACGGGCAGGAGCCGATTGTTGATTGCTTCACCCGCGTCGAGAATATACCGAAAGCGGTCTTAAGGAAGTGTGCCAAGGCGATGACCTGGGATAATCCTGAGGACTACTTAGCGCACTTTGAAAATCTCAATTTGGGCCCGAATATTGCGGCGTTTGTCCCGCACTCGATGCTGCGCATTGAGGTCATGGGACTCGACGCCAGTATTAGTCGCGCACCCACTGAGAACGAGCTTCAAAAAATGGAGCAGATACTCGAGGGCGCCATGCAGATGGGTTACCTCGGGTTGAGCACTGACGGGCTACCGTTCCACTACCTGTCTAATGACCCGCATACAGACAAGCGTATACCTACCCAGTTTGCTTCTTTCAGTGAGTTACGAAGGCTCTTAAAAGTGGTTCGAAAATATGATCGGGTTTGGCAAACCACCCCGATAATTGAGAACCGTCTGAAAGCGCTGTTCTACTTCACCCTGACCAGTGGTCGCCTATTTGGAAAGCCTCTCAAAACCT
>CBFHQN010000182.1:0-3460 GCA_965657765.1 Luminiphilus sp.
TTCGTCGTGTCACCAGGCCAGTCGGACGAATTGTTCGAGCGCGCCCTGCTGACTAATGTACCTTTCTTACCGGGTGCAGTTACCGCCACCGAGGTGATGGCCGCAAAGGCGGCCGGCTTCAATATCCTGAAGTTTTTTCCTGCGGGAACATCCGGCGGTGCAGCTGCAATCAAGGCGTTTAGTGGCCCGTTTGCCGATATTCAGTTCGTACCAACCGGCGGCATCAAACCCGAAAACGCACATGAATATCTTTCGCTCTCCAACGTGAGAGCTGTTGGTGGCACTTGGCTAACGCCAACTGACCTTATAAAGAATGGTCGCTGGAACGAGATTGAAGCCATTGCTCGTCAGGCGTCATCACTGAACGCATAGCTGGGGGACCATTAACATGGCAGCTGTAGATCTTATTATTTTCGGCGCTTCCGGAGATCTTTCTGCGAGAAAGCTTTTTCCTGCCCTGTTCCAGCTGGAGCGACTTAATCTTCTGGAAGACGATCTTCGCATTGCGGCCGTCGCAAGAACGCAGCAGTCTCTCGAGGACTTTTTGCCCGTTCTAAAGGGCAAGATGTCTTCGTACATGGGAAATGACGCTCCCACTGAAGAGGAATGGGCGAGTTTCACAGAACGGTTTAGCTACGTATCAGTCAATTTCTCAGAGCCAGATCAATACGGTGAGTTGAGAGATTGGCTCGATGATGAGCGCATAAGTCTGTTTTACTTTGCAACACCGCCTTCGCTTTTCGCCCCTATCTGTGAGCACCTAAGCACCACTAACTGCCTCGCAGGTGACTGCAGAATCGTGGTCGAGAAACCCATCGGCGAGAGTCTCGAATCATCGATCAAAGTGAATGAGACGCTCGCGAAGTACTTCGATGAAAAAGCGATCTACCGCATCGATCACTACCTAGGTAAAGAGACTGTTCAGAACCTCCTCGTCCTGCGTTTTGCTAACAGCTTTATCAATAGTCAGTGGGACAACACCTGTATTGATCACGTGCAAATCACGGTCGGCGAGATGGTGGGTATCGAAGGTCGCTGGTCTTATTACGATAAGGTCGGGCAGCTGCGCGATATGCTACAGAACCACCTTATGCAACTTATGTGTCTGGTCGCTATGGAGCCACCAAACTCATTGGAAGCCGAAAGCATCCGCGATGAAAAAGTGAAGATTGTTCGCGCGCTTCGTCGAATTGATGCGCAGTCCGTCACTGAGAAAGTGGTGCGAGGCCAGTACATCAATGGATGGATACGCGGCACAGCAGTACCTGGCTACCTGGATGAAGATGGCTGTGAAATGGATAGCAGCGATACCGAGACGTACATCGCCATCAAAGCGCACATTGATAACTGGCGTTGGTCAGGCGTTCCATTCTATCTCCGAACTGGAAAACGACTGCCAGAGAAAGTCACTGAAATCGTGATTCAGTACAAAAGCCTCCCGCATAACATCTTCGGCACGGGCGTCAATATCCCGAATAAGCTTGTGATTCGCCTGCAGCCCAATGAGGGTATCGAGCTCAGCATGGTTTCCAAGAAGCAGAGTCTCAAAGAGCGCATGTCGCTCCAATCACACCTGCTGGATCTGGATTTCCGTGAGGGAAGCGATCTCGACCGTATCCCGGACGCCTACGAGCGTCTTTTCCTCGACGCTATTCAAGGCGACCAATCGCTCTTTGTGGGCCGCGAGGAAATCGAGGAAAGCTGGCGATGGTGTGATCAACTCATTGCTGCTTGCAAAGAGCAACAAGTGCCAGCACTACCTTATCAAGCCGGTTCTTGGGGGCCAGCAAAAGCAGAAGTATTGATCGAAAAAGACTTCCGCAGTTGGCATGTCTAAGCGTCGAATCTTCTCATCGCGAGGCGAACTAGACGCCACACTTGCGCGCGAAATATGTGCGCAGTTGCGTGCAGGCATAGACGCTAACGGCAAAGCGACGCTGGTTGTCTCAGGCGGCGGCACCCCAAAAGGGCTGTTTGCAGCGTTGTCAGCAACCGACTTCGAATGGAAAAACGTCACGGTACTTTTGGCGGACGAACGCTGGGTTGATGAATCCCACTCGGACAGTAATACCGCGATGGTGAAGGGCTTACTCTTACGAGGCGCCGCTGCAAATGCTAACTGGATCGACTTCGGAGCAGGCAGCACCGATGTCGACCGCGAGTTAAATCGCGTGAAGCGCGAAGTGTCGGATTTAGGAACCTTTGACGTCGTGATTTTAGGTATGGGTAATGATTCTCACACCGCATCGCTCTTTCCCTGCTCTATCGAGCTCGACGAAGGGCTAACAACAGATGCGGCAGCCCTGATGACCCAGCCAACAACCGCGCCACACCGCAGACTCTCTCTGTCAAAGGCGCGATTACTCGACACAAAAATGGGTGTCGTCCACATTGTGGGAAGTAGTAAGCTCGAAGTCTTCGACCTTGCGACAAAGTACGCGGACGATGACGTGCACCCTATTAGTCACTTCTATCATCACCCGCCCTTTAGCCTTTGGTTTGCTGAATAACCCGAACAAGCTATCGCGGACTTAACGTTCTATAAGCTGGTGGGGGTCCCCCCGTCAGTGACCAGGCGAGTATTCTTCGTGAACGAATTTGGATTTAAATCACTGGCTCCAGTCATTGGATTCCAAGGTCGTTTGTCTTTATCTCGGTTAGGCTCTGAGCTGCAACCGCCGGAAGTTGATCTGACTGTCGCTGATAAAGCACGACAGGAAAAAACGGTGAGTAAGAAAACGGCAGGCAAAAAAAGGGGGCACTAAGGCCCCCAAACACTCACACTCAAAAACTTTTACTCAAAACCGCCTATAATCAGAACCTAAGCAGCGTGACTTACTGGCAGCCTCCCTGCGGCCAGCAAGCGCCCGGTATCCAACATACGGTTCGAGAAACCCCACTCGTTGTCATACCACGAAAGCACCTTAACCAAACGACCACTCACTCGCGTGTGATTTGCGTCGAAATTGCTCGAAAACGCATTGTGATTGAAATCGGCCGATACGAGCGGCTGTGTATTGCAGGACAGGACGCCGAAGCGGTCAGCAGATGCGGCCTTTGACAAGATTGCATTTACCTCTTCAACAGATGTGTCGCGCGAGGCAGTAAACGTTAAATCAACCAACGAAACATTGATGGTAGGCACACGAACAGCAAGACCATCAAGGCGGCCCTTCAACTCGGGAAGCACCAAACCGATAGCAGCGGCTGCCCCTGTTTTCGTTGGGATCATACTGTGTGTCGCAGATCGTGCTCGATACAGATCCGAGTGATAAACATCACTCAAATTTTGGTCGTTGGTATACGCATGAATAGTGGTCATCAAGCCGCTCTCGACACCCACGGAGGCGTGCAATGGAGCAACAATTGGTGCCAAACAGTTCGTGGTGCATGAAGCGTTGGAGACAATAACCGCGTCATCATTCAATACGTCGTGATTGACGCCGTAAACGATGGTCGC
>CBFHQN010000183.1:0-3453 GCA_965657765.1 Luminiphilus sp.
AGTTTGGATCTTGGTGGTAATTTCGATATTGCCAGTGAGGTTATTGACGCTGAACTGACCGTTACGCTTCCCCTGGTGGAGAATATTCCATGGGTGGCAGCGTTGGCCGGTGGCTTACCCATCGCCGCTGGCGCGTATCTCGCGAGTCGAGTCTTCGAGGATCAAGTGACGCGGTTATCAAGCGGTGTTTACTCGGTCACGGGTCCAGTAAATACACCCGAGGTTAAGTTTATAAGGGTGTTTGATGCGCGAAGATCTGCTGAGAAGATGGGCGAATCTGCTACCGATCAGTCATCAGCTCCTGCCTCGGGGAGTGATCGTAGATAGCGGAATAACTTCCGCGCAGACGCGGGCGGTAATCCCTTTTTTTGTTCATCAACAGCACTTCGACTTAGCTGTCTCAGCATTTGCCGATCAGCTTGCGGCCAAACGGTAAGCACTTCTGATAGTGCATCGTCACCACGAGAGACAAGTGCGTCACGCGCGGCCTCGATCATGTGCTCACGTGCTTTTTCTTTGCGACTCCCCTCATGCAGTGCGTCTATTGCCGCTTCGATACGCTCGGCGTCCGCTGAGCGCATCAGCTTGCCAACGTATTGCATTTGGCGACGTTTACCACTGTGATGATTGATACGCTTCGCTAGTGTCACTGCTTCGAGTAAGGCTTCATTATCGAGGTTCAGTTTTACAAGCTGTGCCGTGGTGAGTGCTACCAGTTGTTCGCCGAGATCCTGCAACGCGTGCATCTGCCTTTTGCGTGCACTTTTGCTCTCGGGCAAGAGGTTGTCATCGTCATCCAATAATTCTTCATCGCTCATCATGCTTCGTCCATCATCAGCCGTAAAAGTAAGCGGCCAAACCCAAGAAGGCCCAGAAGCCAACGACATCGGTGACAGTTGTTAGAATGACGCCTCCTGCGAGTGCAGGATCGATATCGAGTCGCTCTAATATCAGCGGTAATGAAGCGCCGGCAATGCCAGCGGTAAGCAAATTGACGATGATGGCGAAGGCGATGATGATGCCTAGGGTGCTGTCGCCGAACCAATAGGTCGTCGCCATGGCCATGACAAGTGCCCAGATAATGCCATTCAGAGCCGATACGAGCACCTCTCGCCGAACCAACCAGAGTTCCGTGCGATCGTTAATTTGGCCCATCGCCATAGCACGAATCAGTACTGTCAGACTTTGAGTGCCCGCGATCCCACCCATTGATGCGACGATAGGCATAAGCACAGCGAGTGCAACGACTTTCTCGATCGTTGCTTGAAATAAGCCAATGACCGACGCCGCCAAAATAGCAGTCAGCAAATTAACGGCCAGCCATACTGCGCGTTGTGGCGCTGTTTTTAGCACTGGCGTAAACGCATCGCCGTCACCCAGCCCCGCCATCACTGCAAGACTGTGATCGGCCTGCTCTCTGATGACATCAACCACGTCATCGATCGTGATCCGGCCTATCAGCCTGCCCTGCGGGTCTACCACAGGTGCTGAAATCCAGTCGTTTCGCTCAAAGCGTCGCGCTACCTCATCGGCAGAGGTCATGGCATCAAGTGGCTCGCGCTCGGTTTTCATCATTTCTCTAACCGAAGCTGACGGGTCGGAGACGAGCAGAGTTCGAACAGGAAGGAGACCAACGTATTTATCTTCGCGACTCACCACGATCAGGCTGTCGGTGTTCTCTGGCAAGCGCGTATGTCGTCGCAGATAGCGAAGCACTACATCCATCGTGAGATCCGGTCTGATGGTCAGCGTATCCGTGCTCATCAAGCCACCCGCAACATCATCGGGATAGCTAAGTGCCGTCTCGAAACGCTCTCGATCATCTGTTGTCAGCGAGTCAAGGATACGATCAGTATCTGCTTGTGGCAGCTCGTGCAGAATATCGGCGACATCGTCGTCATCGAGCTGAACAATAATCTCGGCAACGGCCTCCGGTTGCAGGTCTGCCAGGAATGTATTTCTTATGTCGTCCGGAAGCTCATTGAGAACGTCGGCCTCCTGCTCATGATCAAGCAGAGACCAAAGCTCCTCGCGAGTCGCTGGGGGTGAAGCGCTGATCAGGTAGGCGATATCACCCGGCGACATGTCGGGTAGGTATGAAGCTGCATCAGGTAGCGCACCCGAGCGCAATGCATCAGCGACGCGAGTCACTGCGGGGCTTGCCTGTGCACTGATATCGACCATCAAAGATCCTCCCGAATGCGCGCAAGGGTAACATCGCTTTCCCTATTTCGGCGACGCGACCGGTGCGAACAAATACCAGATCTAAAGAAAGCCAGGTCTGAAGATACTTAATCTTTGGGCATGTCTCTGTGACTCACCGAGACGCCCTCGAAGTGCTTGGCGAGCGCCTCCCCAACGCGCTCGGTCATGTAGACGGACCGATGTTTGCCGCCCGTGCAACCGATAGCGATGGTTAGATAGGCACGCTGGCTTTTTTGGTAGAGGGGAACCCAGTTCAACAACATCCCAATGATGTCATTTGCAACGCAGTCAGTTTCTGGGTGTGCCTCGATAAATTGCTTCACCTGTGTCGCTTGGCCAGTATGAGGGCGGAGTTCAGGCTCCCAATGGGGGTTCGCTAACATCCGCATATCGAGAACAATATCGGCGTTTAACGGAGCTCCCTTCTTGAAACCAAACGATTCAACGGAAATGGTCATGCCTGACCGTGCGGTTCCAAATCGTTCTTGCATGACCTCACGTTGCTGATAAGGCGACATTTCCGAGGTGTCGATGATCAAATCCGCTGCTGAGACCAATGGCTCCAAAATAATCCGTTCGACCGCCAGCGCATCAGTCAGGGGCAGTCCATCTTCACTTAAGGGGTGCTTTCGGCGGGTTTCGTTGAAGCGCTTGCTGAGCGCTTGCTCAGTAGCGTCAAAGAAGATGAGTTCGAAGGTTGTGCGTTCGCGAAGTGATTTCAGGAAATCCCGAAGGTCTGTGACGCCGTCATCTTCTGTGCGGATGTCGATACAAATCGCCAGCCCTGTATAGACCGACGAGGGCGATTGCGTAAAGTGTGTGATTAGCGACTCGACAAGCGTTACGGGAAGATTATCAACGCAATAAAAGCCCATGTCTTCGAGCTGATTTAGCGCCGAACTTTTACCCGAACCTGAACTGCCACTTACGATAATAATACGCATGACGAAACTGCTATTCTTCCACTCTGCATTTTCACACTCTATAAACCGGCTTCATCTCTTTTTTCAGAGATGCCATCTCCAGATCGTTCCCCAGCATTTACTGAGGTTACCGCTTCCTATAGAGCGGGTTATTGAGAGTCAGCGCTGACTACCCGCAAAAACACGCTACGCTGGCTCCCACAACGATCGCTGCAGCGTCTGTTTCTAATACTAATGCGTTCTTTGCTTGCGCTTGTGATCTGTCACCTGCCGATCCAGCTTGTCTATTACGGAGTCGATCGCAGGATACATATCCGAGAGTGTT
>CBFHQN010000184.1:0-3434 GCA_965657765.1 Luminiphilus sp.
CCAATCATCAAACCCTGTTTGAAGTGCACCCTCGCTCAATAATGCTCTAAATCCTGTGCAGTCGATGAATAGGTCGCCATCAATACGCTGCCCATCCTCTAAATGCAGTGCCTCAATGAACCCGTCCTCTGATGAGGTTTCAACGCGTTGTATTTTGCCTTCTATGCGGGTGGCCCCCGAAGACTCGGCAAGCTTTCTGAGATACATGCCGTACTTACTCGCATCGAGGTGGTAGGCGTAATTCAGCTTGTTTTGGCTAGTAATGGCGAAGCGCTCGGCTTCAGCCGCTTTGAGTTCAGTACAGTACTCGCCGTAGTCTTCAGCCAGTCCCATTTCTTTTGCGCGAAGCCAGAAGTGGTGGAATCCTGCAGCCCAGCTTCCTTTTCCCGTATCGCCAAAGGAATGTATATAGTCCTCGCCTTGCTTCCGCCAGTTCTCGAATCGGATCCCTAGCTTGAAGGTGCCACTTGTGAGTTTGATAAAATCGGGTTCTGGAATTTGCAGGAGACGGTTGATCGTTAAGATCGTAGGTATTGTCGCTTCGCCAACACCCACCGTACCGATTTCCTCAGATTCGACGAGGGTTACGCTAATTTTGCGTCCAACTAGTCGTGAAAGTGCAGCGGCCGCCATCCAGCCCGCGGTACCACCGCCGGCAATAACTACTTTTTCTACAATGCGCTGACTCATCAGTGGACTACCGTTTTAAGGAATTAGTGAGCTCTGCACGAAGTTGTCGTGCGAGCGAGTCTGTAACTTCTCCAAGTCGGCCCCAACTTGCTTGCGGTAAGTGCTCAAGGTGCTCGTTGGTGTCGGCAAATATATAGTGGTCAAACATCGCTTTAAGCGCCTGACGCTGGTGCAATGGTAGCGAACGTATACTCAAAAATGCATGTTTCAAGGCTTCAGTGGGCGATCCGTAGACCCCAGGGGTTTCCTGCCACCAAAAGTTGACCAGCCCGTTGACGGAGCTTAGCGACTCCACCTGGTGCCACCACATGTTGGGTAGGTAAATGATGTCACCCGGTTGTAATGTCGCGGTTTGTGCATGATCTTCCGCCTGTTTGAATTTTGGATATTTCCCGTAATCAATATTGTGAAAGTCCACCATGCTGATGGGCTGGCCTGCAGGCGTAAGGTCCCACGGTCCCACATAAAGATTTTCGACCTGCTCGGGCGGAAACACTGTGAAGCGACGCTCCCCCATGACGCAGCAGGCGATATTGCGGGGGAAGTCAAAGTGAGCCGCAACCCGGGATTCATTCCCAATCCATAGACTGGTCATCGGATTTGGAAGTTCAAAGGGCAGGGCATGCAATTCATTGAAGCCTGGTAACCAGGCGCTTGTTTGTGTGCTACCCACGTAGAGTGACGGTGCTTTCTGATCGCTCTGCGTAAAAGCGAGAAGCTTGTCGAAAACTTGTGTCAATTGCGTGCTGACTTGTACGAAATTAAAACCAGTGACCTCTTCGTTGTAGAAAAAGCGCCCCTGTGACTCAGGTTCCGCGAGAAAGGCATTTACAGGGCGTCCCTGATAAAACCCGGCTAAGTAGCTGAGCGCGTTCTGAGCGCTATTTTGTGAGGCTTTGACTAATGGCCAGTCGGAAACATAACCACGCGCAATCCATGGTACGTCCGATAGAAGCAGTTCGGCTGGTGGTGCTATGCCAGGCTCTAGCTGAACTTCTTTAATGGCAGTAGCGCGCTCAAGCAATGTAGGTCACCTAGGCCGTGACTGTCGCGTTTTTCAGTTCGATCAAACGCTTCAGCTGAGACTGCGAGGCAACCATCATGAATGCTGGGAGCAGGTGGCCTCGTCGGTGAAGATCGGCCACTGCCTCTTCATTGAGTGTTTGTAGCTTCTCGTCATCAATGGCGTAGAAACCCTCAAGCGCATGGTCCTGGCCATTTTTTAACGTGATCTTGAGAGTGATCGCTGTGATCAGATTGTGCTCATTAAGTGCCTCAACAAACAGCGGTGTTAGGGTGTGCCCCTGGTGAATGCCCTCGAGCATAGTGGCGAGTCGATCGAGATAGGCTGTATTTCCCCCAAACTCCAAGAAAAGGGACTCACCCTCGTCCTGAGATACGTTGGGATGTTCCATATCAATGGCAATAACACGTGCGGGCTCACCTGTGTCTGTTTGCCCATCTGTCGCGATCATCAGTGGGCCGCGTTGGATGAGCATGGGGATGTACTGACTTGTCCAGCGTTCATCATTAAGGAAAAGGTTTTCGCCTTGCTCGAAACCGAATAGCGCGATAGGCGTGAAGCTGCCATCGCTCGCTGACTTGTAAAACATCAGCGGAAAGTTACTTTGTAAGGCACGCATTTCACTGGTGTAAACCGACGAGAACATCACGCGATCCGCTTCGCAGGGCGATTGCTTGATCTTAAGTTGAGCGTGCTCGACGTTGTTTAACTTCTGAATATTTCCCACGACACTTACCTAGATTCGCGCAAAGTCTTGATCGCGCAATTGATTCATTAAAAACCGATTAGGTGGCAAAAATTGACCATACTTGCCCGCTTTCTTCTGTGTTTCAGCGAATAATCGCTGCGCCATCTCACGCTGCTGGTCGCTGGTTCGCATTGTTGTAAAGGCAGGTTGCGACTCAAAACCCATGCCGTACAACACGTACTGATAACTTGCGGCAGGGAACATCTCGTCGCGACGTAAGTCATCATGATACCAAGGCGGACGATTCGCCCATACGACTAAGTTTTCCTTGAGGGAATTAGGGATGGAGCCTCCTTTGCGATTTTCCTGCCAGTACGCTGAGTCGTCGCGCTTTGACAGCACGTAGTGTAGTTTCAAAAAATCGATAATTTGAGCCCAGCGGCTCGTAAATTCACGATTGAAACGGCCTGAGATCACTTCCATGTCACCACGGTGCCGTGGCATTTGATTGGCAAGAGCGGTTGCGCTCAGTTCAACAAGCACCAAGGCAGAAGCCTCAAGAGGTTCTATAAAGCCAGCAGACAGCCCAATACCGAGACAATTCTTGACCCAAAAGTGGCGTCTGTACCCAGGCTCAAATTCGAGCAGGCGCGGTGCTAAGTCGTCTAGGCCCGCTGTGTGGCCCGTTTCTTTGAGATATGAATCGAGTACCTGCAGGGTCTGATCATGCGTTTGAAACGCTTTTGAGAAAACATGGCCGACACCGCGTCGATGCTGAAGCCCGATATCCCAAATCCACCCGTTCTCCTGCGCGGTGGAGTGCGTTGTTGTAGCAATAGGCGCGTCTACCTCAGCGTAGGGCACCTGAACAGCTACCGCCGCGTTGTTAAATAAGTAGTGGTCGATAGAAACGTTCTCTACACCGAAATGCTGGCCCAGTAATAGGCTTTGAAAGCCAGAGCAATCAATAAATAAATCACCATGGATCTCGCCGGCTTGTTCAGTCATAACGCTCGTTATGTAGCCTTCATG
>CBFHQN010000185.1:0-3359 GCA_965657765.1 Luminiphilus sp.
TTCGATGAGCTCGATGATGGTAATACAAGTGTTGAGATCATTGGTGGCGCTTTCGAAGCGGCCGAGCTCGATGCAAAAGCGGCGATTAATCAGGCGAGCTGGTCAGCAGCGAAGCTTTGATCTGAGTCTTTTCTCTAGGCAGGAAACGGGACCTCCGGGTCGCCGTCTCGCCATTGCTGATACTTCTTCATTACGCGAATAAATAATTCACTCGAGACGAGTCCGTCTAACCATCGTGCAATATTAGGATAGGGGTGGCTCTCCCACCATTTGAGGTCGACATTGGCGAACTGCCTAATAAACGGGAAGATGGCTATGTCTGTGACGCTGAGCGCGGAGCCGGTTAAAAACTGAGCCTTTTCGAGTCTTGTTTCTAGCGTGACTAAAAATATTTCCGCTTGCCCTCGGTACCAGATCTCATCCTGTTCCGGGAATCGAACCGCATATTTGTAGCGATCGAGCCAGTGCTTGAAGTCGTCATCGCAAGCCGATATCAGAGGATCATCAAGCCCGAGGCCATCCAGCCAAGCGTCGGGGTCGTTCTTTTCCAGTGCCCATCGCATGACATCGCGACTCTCCTCAATGATGCTGCCGTCGACATCAATAACTACGGGCACGGTACCCTTCGGTGAGACCTCGAGCATAGCGGGTGGTTTATCCTTTAAGACAACTTCGCGTAAGCCTACGTTTATGTCCGCGTAGGCGATCGCCATGCGGGCGCGCATTGCGTAGGGGCAGCGCCGAAAGGAATAAAGAATAGGCGTATCTATCATCCCTGCAGTGTACGTATGCACACTCGCTGGACCAAATCGAATGACATGTATTCAGTCAAATGATGCACACGAGTCGCATCATTACTTTGCTTAGTGCATTATTCCGTCCCTAATTTGGAGGCAGCATGTCACGATCTAAAGCAAAGTCATCGACCTTTCATCCGCCCGTACGCACTTTGATGGGTCCCGGCCCGTCAGATGTTTCACCTCGGGTGCTCGCGGCATCAGCCCGTCCAACCATCGGTCACCTGGATCCGCTTTTTGTCGAGTTAATGGATGACGTAAAGGGCTTGCTGCAATACGCCTTCCAAACTGAAAACGAACTGACGATTCCACTCTCAGCGCCGGGCTCGGCTGGAATGGAGGCTGCCTTTGTCAATCTGGTGGAGTGTGGCGACAAAGTGATCGTATGTCAGAACGGTGTGTTTGGCGGTCGCATGAAAGAGAACGTCGAGCGCTGCGGTGCTACAGCGATCATGGTTATGGATCGTTGGGGTGACCCGGTTGATCCGGAAAAGCTCGAGGCTGCGATTAAAGAACACCCTGATGCGAAGGTTGTTGCTTTCGTTCACGCTGAGACATCCACCGGTGTCAGGAGCGACGCTGAGACGCTATGCCGATTGGCAAAATCAGCAGGCATGTTGGTGATTATGGATGCTGTCACGTCACTCGCCGGTATCGATTTACAGGCGGATGCGTGGGGGGCGGATGTGGTGTATTCGGGCACCCAAAAATGTCTGTCAGGCTTACCGGGTATCTCACCGATTACCTTTTCTAACGATGCCGTCGCTGCGATTCAGGCGAGAAAGCACAAGGTTCAGAGCTGGTTTTTAGACATGAATCTCATCATGGGTTACTGGGGCGAGGGTGCAAAACGCTCATACCACCATACGGCACCGGTGAACGCGGTTTATGCTATCCACGAGGCGCTCCTCATATTGGAAGAAGAGGGGTTAGAAACGAGCTTTGCCCGTCACAAAGCCAATCACCTCAAACTGGCAGCAGGCTTGGCAGAGTTGGGTTTGGAGATGGCGGTTGCTGAAGAGTGGCGCTTGCCTCAACTCAACTCGGTATTGATTCCTGAGGGGCTCGACGATGCCAAGATCAGGGGCCGACTCTTGAACGAGTTTGATCTTGAGGTCGGTGCAGGTCTTGGCGAGCTCGCCGGCAAGCAGTGGCGCATCGGTCTCATGGGAACAAGCAGTAACGACGTCAATATCAACCGTTGCCTAACGGCATTCAAAGAGGTTCTCTCCTAAGGCGAGAGCTTGTTCGACGAGGGCTGGTGTTGGCTTGCCGCCGCTAGTTCCTCAACTAGTTGATCTATCAGATCGCTTGCCGTTAGTTCGCGTACGTTGTTGATACCCGTCCCTGCCCAATAAGCACCATAGCCTGTTCCCTGTTGCTCAAGCGCGAGCGCATTGAGCTGCTTGGAGAGATCGTAAGTGATGGGATAGGGAGGAACGTCCTGCTTTTTCGCTTTGTCGCCCAAAGTCGTCACTTTATTGCCAATGCCTCGTGCTGCGCGCCCTGAGATAGCGCGCGTTACCAGGGTGCTAGATCCACGCGCGGTGCGTATTTGATCTCGATAGTCCGCATTGGCACCGGACTCGGGGCAAAGCAGGAAGGCCGAACCGAGTTGCACCGCGTCGGCACCTGCGCTCAGCGCATGCGCAACATCGCCACCACTCATGATCCCGCCAGCGGCCAAAATCGGAAGCGAAGTCAGTGGCCTAAGTCGCTCTACTAACTCGAGCGTGGTTAGCGCACTACTCGAAAAGTCGTAGTCAGAATCGGCGTCAAAGGTCCCGCGATGACCGCCCGCTTCAATGCCTTGTGCAATCAAACCATCGATACCGGTATTCAATGCAAGCTCTGCATCGTAGAGATTGGTGACGCTTGTGATGATTGGAATACTCAAATGTCTGAGGGCTCTCAAAATCTCCTTGTTGGGTAACCCAAAATGAAAGCTGATGAGTTCGGGGCGATACTCTCTGGCGAAGTCGATGAGTTGGGGGTCATCCTTCGCGCTGGTGTACGGGTTCTTCAGTGATTTTGGTGCAGGGGCTTTTAGCGCAGCAAATTCGGATGAGAAACGAGCGATCCACGCAGATTCTAGTGTCGGTTTTCGTTCAGGCTCGTCATGGCAGAAGAAGTTGAGGTGTAAAGGCCCTTCGCTGAGCGCTCTGAAAGCGCCCACTTGGTTGGCAGCGCTCTCCCAGTTAGAGGCGCCCAAGCCCAGCGCCCCCAATCCACCCGCATTACTAACAGCTGCTGCGAGCTCCGGCGTCGAGACGCCCGCCATGGGCGCCTGAAAAATAGGCGCTCGCAGATTTATATCTTTTAGAAACACTTAATCGGTGGAAATAACTGGATCAATTGACCTGCCGATCTAATCCATCCCAGAAAGGTTTGCGAAGCTCCGTCTTAAGCACCTTTCCTGCCCCAGAGAGCGGCATCGGCTCGTCCCTAAAGGTAAATCCTTTCGGAATTTTGTAGCCGGCAATGCTCGCGCGGCAGTGAGCGACAAGCTCGTCCTCACTCGCAGAAGCGCCTGCGTGAAGGATGACAATCGCATGGACGGCT
>CBFHQN010000186.1:0-3346 GCA_965657765.1 Luminiphilus sp.
CCCATCTCCGCACCGCCAACCAGCATCGCGTCAGCATCGCCCGCAGCAATCAATCGAGCGCCGAGGCCGATGCTATGAGTACCCGTAGTACAGGCAGTAACCATTGCGAGGTTTGGCCCACGGAGATTGAATTCTATCGAGAGATTGCCAGCGACCATGTTTATGATGGATCCGGGCACGAAAAACGGGGAGATTTTTCTCGGACCAGACTTATTCATCAGCAGTGAAGTCTTCTCGATAAGGCCAATGCCGCCAATACCCGCGCCTACGTTGCACCCCACGCGATCCTGATTGGCTTCCGTGATCTCCAAACCAGAGTCACGCATCGCCTGAATGCCTGCAACCATGCCATATTGGATGAACAAGTCCATGCGTTTGGCGTCGCGTGGCTCGATGTAACCCTCGACGGAAAAGTCTTGCAGGCTCGCGCTGAACCTGGTGGAGAAAGCGGAGGCATCAAAATGCTCGATTGCCCTAACGCCATTTTTCCCGTTGACTACGCCCGTCCAGGTTGACTGTGTATCCAAGCCTAAAGCCGTGACGGCGCCCATTCCTGTGACGACAACTCTTCGGTTGTTCATAGAAATTCCCCAGATTTCGTTCTCAACAGTGTATCAGCAAAAAAAAAGCCGCTCTTCACCATAAAAGAGCGGCTTTTCGTCGAGAAGGAAGGATTGAATTAAGCCAGGTTCTCGTTGATGTAATTGATGGCGAGCTGCACTGTAGTGATCTGCTCAGCTTCCTCGTCAGGAATCTCTGTATCAAATTCCTCTTCAAGCGCCATGACCAACTCAACAGTGTCGAGTGAATCAGCACCTAAATCGTCGACAAAAGAAGACGCATTGTTTACTTCGTCTTCTTTTACACCCAACTGCTCTGCCACGATCTTTTTTACCCGTTCTTCAATGTTGCTCATGACGTTCCCTTCTGGTCTCCATTTTTTTAAGTGGCCCGTAAGCCAATTGCGTGCGGATTCTACCGATAAATTGACGAATTAAAACCCGCATTTTTTCGCATCACATGTACATACCGCCATTCACATGAATCGTTTCCCCGGTAATGTAGGCACCCGAATTGCTGGCGAGGAAAGCAACCACTTTCGCAATTTCCTCAGGCGCACCTAATCTACCGAGTGGTATTTGACCCAACATGAGGGCTTTTTGTTCCTCAGTGAGCACATCAGTCATGTCAGTCGCAATGAATCCAGGCGCAACACAGTTAACGGTAACAGCTCGCGAACCCAGTTCTTTAGCCATAGCGCGAGACATTCCCTCGGCACCTGCTTTGCTCGCAGCGTAATTAGCCTGTCCCGCATTACCCATGGAACCTACAACTGACGAAATGTTGATGATTCGGCCCCAACGAGCTTTCGTCATCCCGCGCAAGCAAGCCTTACTCACTGTGAATAACGGATTCAGGTTGGTGTTGATGACATCGCCCCACTCGTCGTCCTTCATGCGTATCATCAAGTTGTCACGCGTTATCCCTGCATTATTCACCAGTATTGTTGGTGCGCCATGCTCAGCGGCAATCGCTGAAATGCACTCGCGAACGGCATCAGCATCGCTGACATCAAGTTTCATGCCCACACCGCCCATTGGCCCTAAATTCTCACTGATCGTTGCGGCTCCGCCTTCAGATGTGGCGGTACCGACCACTGTGTGCCCCGCCAGAGCCAACTCATGGGCGATTGCTTTACCGATACCCCGAGTAGCGCCAGTGACTAAGGCTACGCGCTGTTCTTCTTTATCACACATACTGCCACTCCTTTAACGTTCGGTTTGGACTTTGGATAACTGTGAAGTCGGATAGACGCTGTACGTCCTGCTTGGACCGCAACAGAAATGCGATCAGAGGTCTGACAAACCAGCCTCAATGGAGGCTACGGCTTCTATCGACTTGATAGGGACGGTTTTATCGATACGCTTGCTAAGACCACACAACACATTGCCGGGACCGCATTCTAGAAATTGATCACAGCCCTGCTGCTTCAACGTGTTCATACACTCAGTCCATAACACCGGCGAGGAAATCTGTTTAACCAAGCTTCCTTTTATCGCGTCTGGGGACACCTGTAATGATCCATCAACGTTGCTGACAACGGGGAAACTTGGTGTATGCCACCAAACCGCCTCGAAGGCTTCAGCCATGACATCTGCGGCTGGCTGCATGAGCGGCGTATGGAACGGTGCGCTAACAGGCAGTGGCATTGCACGTCGAGCCCCTGCTTCTTTGAGCGCAGCGACCGCTTCATCGACAGCACCTGTTGCCCCCGCAATCACCACCTGACCCGGTGCGTTGAAGTTAACACCCCCAACGAATGCGTCAGGCATAGATATATCAGCGCAAATATTTACGACAATACTGTCTTCGAGACCTAAGACAACCGCCATTGCACCTTCGCCAACAGGCACAGCCTTTTGCATTGCCGCGCCTCGCTTGCTGACCAGCGACACACCGTCACCCAATGAAAGCGCGCCGGCAGCAACTAGGGCAGAGTATTCGCCTAGGCTATGCCCGGCGCCAGCTGAAGGCGTTATGGCGTGTCGCTCGTTGATCGCACGATAGAGTGCCATGCTCGCTGTGAGTATTGCTGGTTGCGTAAACTCAGTAAGGCTGAGCTGGTCCTCGGGCCCATTCGACACTACGGCCCAAAGATCGTAGCCCAAGGCCTCGCTGGCTTCAGAAAAAGTATCATTGACGCAGGCGAACTCCGCGGCAGCCTCCGCAAGCATACCAACTCGTTGAGAACCCTGACCGGGGAAAACAACACCCAGGCTCATGACGTTAGTCGTCGTTATTGGTGTCTACGACTTTCTCGCCCTTGTAAAAGCCGTCTGCACTTACATGGTGACGACGACGCGTCTCGCCAGATGTGCTGTCGACGGTCAGTGTAGGTCCGCCCAATGCATCATGCGAACGACGCATGCCGCGTTTTGAACGAGTTTTACGATTCTGCTGAACAGCCATGTTGCTCTCCTGTTTACCATCGCCTTGCTTGGTAGCTTATGCGGTGGGATAAGTTTAATTCATTACCTAATCTTTTTCTGCGCTATCTTTTTTTGAATCAGCTTTTACTGAATCAGCTTTTAACAAGTCGCCCAACGCAGCAAACGGATTTTCTCGCTGCGGCACCTCTGCCTCAGGTCCGTTCCCAAATTCATTACCGCTGTGCTGACATTCCCCTCGGCTATGCATAGGCACGGCCGGCAGAGCCAGTAGCAGTTCATCCTCTACGAGTGCATGCAGGTTCGATATATCCCCGGAAATAAGGGGGTCGTATCTCGCCGGCAATTCGCTCGCAGCTTCATCGTCCCACAGCACACATAATGTGGCCGCAGCACTC
>CBFHQN010000187.1:0-3342 GCA_965657765.1 Luminiphilus sp.
GGTTCAGCAGCTACCAATGTCACCTCAAAACCAGGCGCAATGACAAAGGTATCCATGGCCTGTGCTGGTGTTAGCTCAGGTGCTGGTGGGGTATCAATCGTTTTGTAAAACGGCTCCGCATCATTGGCTGATGCACCTGCTGGCATCAATGCCAGCGCAAGAAAAAGAATGTAAGGCACGGTCTTAATACGTCATATTGCTCAGGTATTTGTAGGATTCAACGATAGCGCTTTCCGGTGCTGGCGGATTGTCTCGCTCAACAAAAAAGTGGGACGTGTTTTGCTTCAATGCAGTATCGATGACTGTCGGAAAGTCGATCAGCCCGGACCCCACATTGGCGAAGTCGCCGTCGGAATCGATATCTTTCAAATGCAGACTGGGGAATCGACCCGCGTGATCTTTAAGCAGCGCCAAAGGGTCATGCCCCGCTTTTGTTACCCAATAGACATCAAGTTGATAGCCCACTTTATCGGCCGGCGTGTTTGACAGCATGTAATCGAACGGGACAACACCCTCGACCTCAGCAAACTCCCAGTTGTGGTTGTGATAGCCAAAGAGCACACCCTGTTTTGCACAAATATCACCGGCTTCATTCAGCAGATCCACGACGCGCTTGACCCCATCAAGCGAGGTAAATGCATCCGGCATAAAAGCGGGCAGATTCAAAAACTTTTGATCCATTGCCAATGCAATATCGAGCGAGTGCTTGACGTTATCGATGAAGAACTCGACACCACCCCGCTTCCGGTAGATACCCATCGCCTCTTGCATAGGCAGTGCAAAAAAACCCTCTGGCAATTTAGGTACGACGCGGCCCACATGAGCAGATAACTGGTTTTCAGCTAGCCGTGACTGCACGTACTCGACAGGCCTGCCCAAAAACCCCATAGCCGAGAACTCCACCTCGCGGTATCCGATGTCCGCAACGCGTGCAATGGTTCCCTCGAAGTCTTTCAGCATTAAGGGTGTAACGGTCGAAAGCTGAAGTCCAAAGGACTCCAGCCTTCGTCCAGACTGGGCGGCAGCCGCCCATACTGGATAAGTGTGTAGCGAGGCAACAGCCGCCGCACCGAACTTCAAAAACTTACGTCGTTGCATAGGTCGTTGCATAGTTTGT
This sequence comes from Luminiphilus sp., assembly GCA_965657765.1. Lineage (GTDB taxonomy): Bacteria > Pseudomonadota > Gammaproteobacteria > Pseudomonadales > Halieaceae > Luminiphilus. Next base: position 1,118 of record CBFHQN010000187.1, read on the forward strand.
TGCCTCGTTTTGCCTCAGCTCAAAAATTGTAGGAGAGACGAACACCGCCGTAGCGCTGCGAGTCACGCGGAACAACCTGGACATAAACGGGAGTACCGCCCCATAAGCCGCCCGAGTTACCAATACCGGAGACGTAGTCTTTGTCAAAAACGTTGTTCACAAACGCAGTTACTTGGTAGCGACCGTTTTCGCTTTCGACAATACCAGCGCTTAAGTTAACGATGCTGTATGCCTTCTGAACCGCACCTGGATCAGCCAGCAGGCTGAAGTTCACATCGTCTTGATACTGATATGAGAGGTTTATAAAGGCGTCAAACGGCATAGATTCGAGTGACTTACTGTACTCGGCACTTAGCGTCATTTTGAGATCGGGCGAGTTATTGAGCGCCTTACCACTCAGGTCCTGGCTACCGTCAATACACCCTTGCCCTGCACTCTGGCCAGTCCAGCAATCGGCGCCTTCGAACGACTCAATCGTTGCCTTGGTGTAAGCGAAACCACCCACAACGCGGAGGTTTTCATTCACAAGTGCCTGGAAGTCCGTCTCAAGACCGTAGGTCTGGAGCTCACCTACGTTCGCAATACCCAGTTCGATGACCCCATCAACGACACGCGCTTGCTGAGCTTGGAAGTCGTCGTACGTTGCCATGAAGAATGTTGGGTTCAACTGCACACGACCATCGAGAAACGTCCCTTTGAAGCCAAGTTCAAAGGCTTGTGAATCTTCTGACCCGACAGGATTCTCTGAAGTAAAGGTGCGGAAACTAGAGGAAATATCGTAGCCCTGTCCCTTGTAACCGCGCGACACTGATGCGAATACCATCAAGTCATCACTGACAAAGTGCTGGAGGCTGATTTTCCCGGGCACAGCCGACTCGGTATCACTACCAGTGAAACGCAGACCTGAAAGCGCATTGTCAAAATCATGAGAGATTTCTTCACGATTCAAGCGAAGACCGGCAGTGACCTCGGTCTTCTCGGAGAGCTTCCAAGTCCCTTGGCCGTATAGCGCCATGGAGTCAGCGCCTGTTTTCGCTACCCAATCTGCGGCGAAAAGCGGTCCTCGGGCAAAATCGCGATCGTAGCTAATGTCGGAGTAGAAGAACCCTACAACGTATTCGAAGCTATCCGATGCGGGAGATACCAACCGGAATTCCTGTGTCGTCGACTCAAGTTCAAAACCACCACCCTGAACGAGGCCGCCAGACAGCGCGCCTTGCGTGAAAGCCGCCAACAAATCAAAGGCAGTACCGTCAACGTCGGTGCTTACATCGTAATCCCAGGTGGTGTGCGACGTAACGGAGACAAACTGGTGATCGCCCCACTCGCTCTCTAAACGCAGCGATAACATATTGCTCTCTGACTCGTCCGTCGTAGCATCGTCAACCGCAACTTCGTCGTTATCGTCTGATGGGCTTACAGGACCCAGTGCGACAGCACCTGGCACTGCACCGAGGAAGTTCGCGCCTGCGGGCACGTCACGGTAAGGACGGTGACAACAATTTGATTCCGACCCAGTCTGCTCAACAGTCAATGTCGCCATGAAGTCGTCCGACAGAGAAAAGTCGAAACGGCCTCGTACGCCCCAGGATTCCTGCCCGTTTACATCGTCGCCTGTTGTTAGGTTCTTGATGTGTCCGTCTGAACGATCACGATCGAAGGCCGAAATGCGGTATCCACCAGAGCTACCCATAGGGCCTGAGATGTTTAACGAGACAGATGTCTCGTCGTCACTGGTGGCACCTAGACGAATACCGCCAGTGAACTCCTCAGATGGACCCTTGGTGCGGATGTTGATTACACCTGCTGACGCACTCTTACCGAACAGCGTCGATTGGGGACCTCGCAGCACCTCGATCGCTTCGATCTCGGACAAATCCGAAAACGCCTGCTCGCTCCGCACCAAAGGGACGTCATCAACAATGACGGCAACACTGGGTTCGATATTGGTACTAAAAACGTTGGTACCGATACCACGCAGATTGAAACTACTGTTGGTGGCCCAATCGCCTCGATTAATCGTCAACGAAGGAGAGATTTTGGTGATATCGGTAAACTCATCGATGCCTAGCGCTTCGATCGTGCTGGCGTCCACCACACTGATTGCTACAGGCACGTCCTGCACGCTCTCTGCGCGCTTGGTAGCTGTAACGACAACTTCTTCAATGGCTAAGTTTTGCGATAACGCCGCTGGAGCCAGAGTCGAAATAAGTAGTGCTGGGAGC
>CBFHQN010000188.1:0-3328 GCA_965657765.1 Luminiphilus sp.
ATCAGGACGGGAAAGTAGACGAGATCAGTGTGCGGGCACTCTCCGACTATTCGCACCCTGAATTCTTTTACCTCGATGAGCAACGAAACCTGGTCTTTACGGCGCCTAACAAGGCAAAAACGACCTCCGGTTCGTCTAATACGCGTAGTGAGTTACGGCAAATGCTGCGGGGGAAAAATACCCGAATAGGCACTCACGACCCAAAGAATAATTTTTCTCTGAGGGCCCACAAAGGATATCGCCGCTTTGCCACAGTAGGGGGGCAAATGGAGGCGACTCTCAAGGTTTTACACGTTGCGCGTAATGCGGCAAACGAGACCAAAAAACCTGCTTATTCTGTTGTGGTAGGTCAGATCCACGCTGATAAAGATCAAGATGTTATCAATGAGGAAAAAGGTTTTGGCTGGGGCAACGAGCCCATTAAGATTTACTACAAAAAGTGGCCTGGCCACGCAACAGGGTCTGTGTTTTGGACCTATGAGAGAAATCTCCCAAGAGAAGACCCAGACCGGACCGATATAGCTTATCCGGTGTGGGGAAATACGTGGGAAAACGCCACTGACCCTGGGGTTGAAGGGATCGCACTTGGTCAATGGTTTAATTACAACATCAATGTTCACAAGAACATCATGTACCTCACCTTCCGAACGGCAGATGCTGCCAGAACCGTAACGTATCAGGTTGATCTGTCCGATAACGTTGATCCCTATGGCAACGTCGACCCAAAAGACAACCCCAGAGGTTATTCAGGTGATGCTATGTACTTCAAGGCCGGCGCTTATAATCAATGCAGCACGTTGGATAAGGACGGTATCTGGTATGCAGGCTGTGCTGGCACAGGCGACTGGAGTACCGATGAAGCTAATGGTGATTATGCGTCGGTAGCCTTTCGGCGGATCCAGCTTTCGGGGTCTGTCGATCCCACCCGCAGACGCTAGCCGGCGCGGGGTATCCAAGATGAGTTCGCGCTTTGAGCGTATCTTACTTGTTGCGCTTGTTTCGGGCTGTGGTGGTGGGTCTGACCAAACGAGTGACCTTGTTTTTACGTCGCCAGTGAGTGCACCGGCATCAGAGCCCGAACCTGCGCCAGCCCCCGAGCCCGAGCCCACGCCGGGCGCAACAGATTGCTCTGGTAATTACCTGATTAATGTTATCGACGCGACTGACGAGGGCGACAGCCAGCCGGCATACGCCGCCTTGAATTCGATAGACGATAACTTTTCCCCAGAATCTCGATGGCAATCAGAGGGCGATGCAAAGGCGCTTACGCTCGATTTGGGCTCGCGCCATTTGGTGAAAACAGTTGGCATTGCGTGGTTCGAAGGTGATCAGCGAATAGCAAGCTTTAGCGTTTTACTATCGGAGAATGGCGACACGTTTGAGTCGTCACTAGCCGACCAAAGCTCCTCCGGAAAGACCGACAGCTTTGAGCATTACGAAGTACCCTCCGAGATAGCTCGATATGTACGAATTGAGGGGTACGGCAACTCGGTCTCTATAGAAAATGCGATCCTTGAGGCGACGGTATTTGGCTGCACGCTTGATACTGAGACCCCCATAACTGAAGCGTCCAATGTAAGTTCAGAGGATTTTGGGCTGAATCCATCACTACCGCCGGGCTCAAACTTTGAGCTGCTTTCTTGGAAGCTAAATACACCAGGTGACGAGGATAGCAACGGGCTTTCCGATACGGCTTCTGAGTTGGATTTAGATAACGGCTTCACTGACCAGTATTTTTATACGGGTCTCGACGGCGGGATGGTGTTTAAGTCAACCATTGCCGGGGCAAAGACATCTGCCAACTCCACTTACACGCGTTCTGAGTTACGCGAAATGCTTCGTCGAGGCAATACCGGTATCAGTACTCGAGGGGTTAATCGGAACAACTGGATCTTGGATTATCAGCCAGATCCGGGCGTGCCTGTCGGTGGCCGTGGAGGGATTCTCAGGGGCACCCTCGCCGTCAACCAGGTCACAACGACCGGAGATCGGGGGCAAGTGGGGCGCGTGATCGTTGGGCAGATTCACGCAGAGAGCGATGAGCCGATCCGGCTCTATTACCGCAAATACCCTGAAAATGAACTCGGATTTGTCTACTTTGCGCATGAAATTCGGAATTCAGATGACATTTACTACCCGCTACTGGACCACACGCGCAGCGATGACCAAAACCCAGCCGTAGGCATTGCACTGGGTGAGATTTTTTCTTACGAAATCAAACAAAAGGGATCACGCATTGATGTGATTCTGAGGCGCGGCGATCAGTCTGGTCCGATTATTGGTCACAACTATGTGGATATGCAGGAGCGCAACAGCGGCTACGACGTCCCCGAAGAGTGGATGTATTTCAAGGCTGGCGCCTATTCGCAAAACAGGACGGGCGACGGTGAGGATTTTGACCTAGTGACTTTTTACGCGTTGGAGAATGCGCATGACTCGTGATCTACAGGCGACGTTAATACGATGATTTTTTTGAGTTTCAATCGCAGGGGTTGGGTATTACGGGGACTCATGTTGTTAACCATGGGTTCGATACACAATGTGTGGGCCAAAGAGCACCTTGTGGAAAGCCAAGAGCAATATCGTGCGTTGTTAACGCAGCTTGCGCCGGGCGATTCAATAATTTTGAGAGATGGTATTTGGAATGACTTCGAAATAATTTTTGAAGGTCGTGGTGAACCGGGCCTTCCCGTAACCTTGCGTGCGGAGACGCCCGGCAAGGTATACATCACGGGCCAATCCAACCTGTCATTAGCGGGGGAGTATCTGCTGGTATCAGGACTGGTATTTCGAGACGGGTATACTCCTTCTCAATCGGTTATCTCATTTAGAAAAAGTAAGACAGCGCTGGCGAATAACTCACGAGTTACGCAGACCGTGATTCATAATTTTACAAACCCAGAGCGCTTTGAGGCCGACTATTGGGTTGCAATATACGGGAAGAATAATCGCTTTGATCACAACCATCTCGAGGGAAAACGTAATCGCGGTGTCACGCTGGCGGTGCGACTGGACTCAGACGCTAGCCGAGAGAACTACCACCGAATTGATCACAATTACTTTGGACCTCGTCCGACACTAGGCTCCAATGGTGGCGAGACTCTTCGTGTTGGAACCAGTCATTTCTCACGCAGCAACTCTTTTACGACAGTGGAAAACAATTACTTTGACCGGTGTGACGGTGAGGTCGAGATAATTTCGAGTAAGTCGGGTTCAAACGTGTTTAGAGGGAATGTTTTCTATGAGTCAAAGGGCACCCTTACACTTCGTCACGGACATGACAATGTTGTCGAGCAAAACGTTTTTTTTGGTAACGGCGTAGAGCATA
>CBFHQN010000189.1:0-3298 GCA_965657765.1 Luminiphilus sp.
ATCGAGCATATCCAGAGTAGGAATGCCCTCAGTGATGCAGACGATCAGCTCAACACCGGCATTCGCTGCTTCAAGGATCGAATCCTTACAAAACGGCGCTGGTACGTAGATCACTGACGCGTTCGCACCCGTTTGAGATACCGCGTCACCCACAGTATCGAAAACAGGTAAACCAAGGTGCTCTTGACCGCCCTTGCCAGGGGTTACACCACCGACCATTTGAGTCCCGTAAGCGATTGCTTGCTCGGAGTGGGACGTGCCCTGAGAGCCCGTGAAACCCTGACAAATGACGCGTGTATTTTTGTCGATAAGAATACTCATGCTGCACCCCCAGCTGCCGCGACAACTTGCTGAGCCGCATCGGTCAGACTGGTTGCTGCAATAATATTTAATCCACTGTCCGCAAGAACCTGACGACCCAGCTCTGCGTTGTTGCCCTCGAGACGAACGACAACAGGTACTTCAACACCAACCTCATTAACCGCACCGATAACGCCTTCTGCGATCAAATCGCAACGCACGATACCGCCAAAGATATTGATGAGGACCGCTTTCACGTTGTCATCACTCAAAATAATCTTGAACGCTTCGGTTACACGCTCTTTGGTCGCACCGCCGCCCACATCGAGGAAGTTTGCGGGCTCGCCACCGTGGAGCTTCACAATGTCCATAGTGCCCATAGCCAAACCAGCGCCGTTGACCATGCAGCCAATGCTGCCTTCAAGCGCTACGTAGTTGAGGTCCCACGCAGCGGCGGCAGCTTCACGCTCATCGTCCTGCGACGGATCGTGCATGGCCTGTAAATCTTTATGGCGGTACATCGCGTTGGAATCGACAACGACCTTTGCATCGAGACAATGAAGATTACCCTCGTCGGTAAGGACAAGCGGGTTAACCTCAATCAGAGCAAGGTCTTTATCTTTGAAAAGATTCGCTAAGCCATTGAAGATATGAACAAACTGCTTGATTTGCTGCCCCTGCAATCCGAGCTTGAACGCTAATTCACGACCCTGAAAAGGCTGCGGCCCCACCAACGGGTCAATCGTTGCTTTGAGGATCTTCTCAGGCGTCTCTTCAGCGACCTTTTCAATCTCAACACCGCCCTCGGTAGAGGCCATAAACACGATTCGACGAGACGAACGATCGACAACAGCTCCGAGGTAGAGCTCATCAGCAATATCAGTACACGTTTCAACCAAGATCTTAGACACGGGCTGACCATTAGCATCGGTCTGATAGGTCACCAAGTTTTTACCCAGCCAGTTCTCGGCAAAGGCGCGAGCTTCGGCGGGCGAATCAACGAGCTTTACGCCTCCGGCTTTACCGCGGCCACCGGCGTGAACCTGAGCTTTAACAACCCACTTATCACCGCCAATTTCTTTAGCTGCAGCTTCTGCCGCTTCTGGCGTATCCACGGCCTGACCCACAGACACGGGCAGCCCGTATTCTGCAAACAGTGCCTTGCCTTGATACTCGTGCAAGTTCATACATCCCCCTTTTTTGGTTTATACACACAGTGCCTGTGCACTGCGGCAACCCCAGCACGTCTGTGCTGAGGATTTAATCTGTTTTATCGTTTTTTGCGATTTGGCATGTGTATTGCCATGCCATCAACGGCCAATGCAGCCTCATGAACCGCCTCAGACATCGTAGGGTGTCCAAACACCATCAGCTGTAAATCTTCAGTGCTTCCGCCAAACTCCATGGTAATGACCATCTGCTGCACCAAATCTGCTGCAGACGGCCCAATTGCGTGGGCGCCGAGCACTCGGTCTGTGTTGGCATCCGAGAGGATCTTCACAAAGCCATCGGTCTCACCACTGGCAAGCGCACGTCCTATTGCAGCAAATGGGAAGGAACCTGTTTTGTAGTCAACGCCCTCCGCCTTGAGTTCCTGCTCGGTTTTACCGACACCTGCGATTTCTGGGTGCGTATAGATGATCGAAGGCACGCAGTCGTAGTTGAGCTGCACGGGCTTGCCGTGAATGCGCTCCGCTACCATGACGCCCTCTTCCGAGCCTTTGTGCGCGAGCATAGGACCGCGAACAATGTCGCCTATCGCCCAAACACCAGGCGCTTCGGTAGCGCAGTAATCGTTTACGAAAACGAAGCCACGCTCATCAGTGGTCACACCCGAGTCGGTTGCAAATAAGTCTTTAGTGCGCGGTCGACGACCAACAGCAACAATCAACCGATCAAATTCGGCGGTTTTCGCCTCGCCTTTTTCGGTGTAGCTAACAGTGACTTTGTCATCTTTGACCTCAGTCCCCGTGACCAATGCATTGAGACGAATATCCAAGCCCTGCTTCTTGAAGACTTTTGCCGCTTCTTTACTGACTTGGGCATCCATCATTGGCAAGAAAGTATCGAGCGCCTCAAACAACACGACTTCAGAGCCCAAACGACCCCATACGCTGCCCAGTTCCAAGCCGATAACACCCGCACCGATAACACCTAAGCGTTCGGGGACAGCATCAAAGGTAAGCGCGCCCGTGCTATCGACCACGACCTCGTCATTTGTTGGCGCCGGCGGGATGGTGACAGGCTCAGAACCCGAGGCAAGAACAACGTTGTCGGCTGACAGAACTTGTTTGCAACCATCGGCAGACGTCACCTCGACTTGGCGTCCCGCCAACAACTTTCCCGTGCCCTGAATAACAGTAACGCCGTTGTGTTGCAGCAAAGACGAAACCCCACCCGTCAGCTGGGTCACGATCTTGTTCTTCCGCTTCATCATGGCGGGAATGTCGATCGACGTTTCACCAACCCCAATACCATGTGCCGCAAAATGATCGCTTGCCTCAGCAAATTTGTGTGAGCTATCGAGCAGGGCTTTGGAGGGGATGCAACCTACATTAAGGCAGGTGCCGCCAAAAACCGGTTTCCCCTTAGCGTCGCTCCAAGTCTCAACAACAGCGGTGTTCATCCCCAGCTGTGCGCATTTAATCGCGCAAACATAACCAGCAGGACCGGAACCGATAACAATGACATCAAATGAATCACTCATTGGGTATACCTCTATTTTTGGCCGTTACAGCTGCAGTAGGATGCGCGAAGGATCTTCCAGTAACTCTTTAACGGTCACCAAGAACTGAACAGCGGTCTTTCCATCAATGAGTCGATGGTCATACGACAACGCCAGGTACATCATCGGACGAATAACCACCTGACCATCGATTGCCACGGGCCGCTCTTTGATCGCGTGCATTCCCAAAATGCCTGTCTGAGGCGGATTTAATATCGGTGTTGAGAGAAGCGAGCCAAACACGCCTCCGTTAGAAACGGTGAACGTACCTCC
>CBFHQN010000190.1:0-3225 GCA_965657765.1 Luminiphilus sp.
GACATGGTTTCTGGGTCGAGGTCCTCATCTGACCTAACGAGATCTCTGTGGCTCGCATCGTAGTCTTCGGGTCGGACGCGATCTGATAAATAAATGCGCGTTTTTACAAACCCGGGGCACAGTGCCGCGACATGAATGCCAAACGGAGCAAGCTCCATTGCCCACCCTTCGGAGAGGCCCGCCACAGCGAGCTTTGTAGCGTTGTAGGCGCCGCCATACGGGAATCCATTCATGCCCGCCATGGATGCAACATTCAAAATCCAACCGCCGCCAGCAGCCTTGATATGCGGCACCATGGTTTTGACGCCGAAGACCACGCCCATCAAATTCACGTCGATGGTCCAGCGCCAATCTTCTGCTGATTGCTCCTCAATGGGACCGCTAGAACCACCACCGCCGACGCCCGCATTGTTCATGACGGCGTGGATGGCGCCGAACTTATCTAAGGCTGCAGCGGCGACACGCTCCCATTCACTCTCTTTGCGTGCGTCCGCTTCCATGGCGAGCACTGCGATACCTTGCTCGGAGAGCGTGGCCTCTGCCTTGCTTAGCATATCCGTTGAGACGTCGGTGATGACGACGTTCATACCCTCGCGTCCAACAGCCTGCGCGACCGCAAAACCGATGCCCTCTGCACCGCCAGACACGACGACTGTTTTCCCTGAAAATAATTCCATTTCACGCTCCCGCTAGGGTTTTCTATTATTTTGAGTTTATAAGCTTATCGCACTGCGTAAGCCTACACTCACTCGAGATTGAATAAATCGGTATTGCCGCCGAGTGCGGTGATGTTGTCGGTGATGGTGTGCTCGCGAACCAGTCTCTTTAAATAGTCGGGACCGCCTGCCTTTGGACCGGTGCCTGACAAACCATGGCCGCCGAATGGATTGCTACCAACCACTGCGCCTACTGTGTCGCGATTGATGTAGAGATTGCCAATGAGCGCTTCGTTTTCTAGCCGTTGGTGGAGCCCGTGGAGTCGGCTGTGTACCCCCATGGTTAGTGCAAAGTCAGAGGCTCGGATATCGTCGATGATGCGTGGAAGTGTCTCTGCGTGGTAGCGAATCACATGCAAGATAGGGCCAAAAACTTCTTGCGTTAGCTCGTCTAGCGAATTGATCTCCCAGGCTTGTGGTGCGACGAAAAATCCATTTTTCTGCCCTGGAGGTAAGGGAGCGATCGCAAGCCGTGTGGCATGTGCCTCCAATGTGGAAATATGCTGGTTAATAATTCGCTGCGCATTGCCATCGATGACTGGTCCAATATCGCTTGAGAGCTCGCATGGATCGCCCAGCACCAGCTCCGCCATTGCACCTTGCAGAAGCTCGATCATTTTTTCGGCAACATCGCTTTGCAAATAAAGAACACGCAGTGCCGAGCATCGCTGTCCTGCTGATCGGAAGGCTGAGGTGATGACATCATCGACGACCTGCTCGGGAAGCGCGGTCGAGTCGACGATCATGCAGTTGATCCCACCCGTCTCGGCTACTAGGGGCGTAATCGCGCCAGGTCTTGCAGCCAGCGCGCGATTAATCGTCGTAGCCGTCGCGTGGCTGCCGGTAAATGAGACCCCCTTTATGCGCGCGTCTGGCAATAAGTGCTCGCCACTCGTAGGTCCATCCCCGTTTAGGATGTGCAACACATCAGATGGAAATCCTGCGCCTCGAAAGAGTCGCTCGGCGTAAAGCGCCACCAGAGGTGTTTGCTCTGCAGGCTTGGCAATGACGGTGTTACCCACTGCCAGGTTCGCCGCTATCTGCCCTATGAAAATCGCTAGTGGGAAGTTCCATGGGCTGATACAGAGCCACGGACCGCTCGCGTGGTAACGCAAACGATTGGCCTCGCCGGTAACGCCGGGAAGTTCGATTTCCGAGTCCATGAGCACTTCTGCCTGAGATGCGTAGTAGCGGCAGAAATCAACAGCCTCGCGGACCTCATCGACACCATCATTCAGTGTTCGACCCGCTTCTAGCGCGATGAGCGAGGCGAGGTCGAGTGTATGTTTCTCTAACAACGTGGCCAGATTCCGGAGCAAGTCGCCACGGTGTTTTGCAGACAGCCTGGACCATTCAAAAAATGCAGTGGAGGCCGCACCCACAGATTGATCAAAATCTTCCGGCCCCGCAGATCGAAAACGTCCAATGGCCTCGCCGCTCGTGGGAGAGAAAGACACGCTGTCTGTTGAATCAATCGTATCTTTTGCGGCGGCAAGCGCACATGTTTGTGCTCGTTTAACGATTACTTCATGGCCCATTTCAGCGATCAAGTCACGATCATCCAAGTCGAAGCCCTTCGATGCGCGCCATGGAATCGGAGCGCTCGAGAAAATGGCCTTGGGTGACGGAATGCGAGATGGAGCAGAGGTGAAGGCAGAGGGCGAATCTAAAGCAGAAGTAGATGATGTATTGCCGTCGTCAAGCTCAAGAAGTTGGGTGAATGGGTCAGCAATAAGGTCGTCTACCGGGAGTTCTTTGTCCAAGAACCGATTGACGAACGAGCTATTGGCACCATTCTCTAAAAGCCTTCTCACGAGATAGGGCAACAAGTCCTCGTGCTGGCCGACGGGTGCATAGGTTCGAACTGGGATGCCTGAATAATTTTCTTGAACGAGGGTGTACAGCAAGTCACCCATACCGTGAAGCTTCTGGAGTTCAAATGAAGCATCGCGGTTCTGTGTCGCTTCAATAACCTGGGCGACAGAACGCGCATTGTGCGTGGCGAACTGGCAGTAGATGCAATCGCTGCTTAGTAACGTTTGCATGCAGGCTTCATACGAGAGGTCGGTATGCGCCTTATCTGTGAATACGGGATAGTCCTCAAGGCCTAGCTGCTGGGCAATTTTAATCTCAGTGTCCCAGTAAGCACCCTTAACGAGTCGCACCATGAATCCAAGTGGTCTGGTGGAAGCGAGCTCGACAAGCCATTTAGCCACTGCGCTAGATCGCTTCTGGTAGGCCTGCAATACAAAACCTAGGCCGTTCCAATCACTGAGGTCCTTATGGTTGCAGAGCCACTCGAACACATCCATCGACAGCTCAAGTCGTGAGCACTCCTCCGCATCGAGACTCATTCCCATGCCATAGCTTTTTGCAAGCTTAGCGAGCGTGAGCACTTTGTGCTGTAGCGCAGGCAGACATTTAGCCCGCTGGATCTCGGTAAATCGCGGGTGTAAAGCCGACAGTTTGACGGAAACGTTGTGGTTTTCTCGCACCGTAGTCCCTGTGC
>CBFHQN010000191.1:0-3225 GCA_965657765.1 Luminiphilus sp.
ATGCATCGTCTGCAATCAGCGCGCTACCGCCCAAGCCACTGGTAACGGGCATTGAGCGATTCAATTGCGCGGCTAAACCATCAATTGTTCTGATATTCAGCTTTTCAGCGTTTAGCGACCACCCCATTTTCTCAGCGTGCTCAAGTGCACTGCGCGCCAAGCCCAGGCTTAAAGCCTCGTGCTCAGACTTCGCGGTTACCCCGCGCGCGGCTTGCTCGAGTGTTGCGAGAACACGACTGCGCATTTCTGCTGCCGCTTTTCGCGTAAAAGTAATGGCGAGAATCTGCTCGGGTCGCTCGACCCGAGATAACAGAGCAAGTATGCGTTGAGTCAGAAGGCTGGTCTTCCCTGATCCAGCAGGTGCCGTCACGCAGAAGCTATGGTCCACCGACAGTACTTCTTTGCGAATCGCTTGATCAGTCATTGGCTGTCTCATCCGCATCTTCGCCATAATCGCCACCGTCCTGCACTTTTGCGCGGCAAATTGCAGCGTAATCACAATAGCGGCAGGCCTTGGCTGAGGGCGTTGCAACCGCACTACCACGGATAAAATCAACCACTAGACGGTCAAGTTCATCGCTCCACTGCTGCTTTAGTTCAGCCCAAGTCAGTCCGGCTTTTTCTTCCATTTCTTTCTGAGCGGCCGCATCGCTCTTGACCCCCATAGATCCACCGATAGGTCGGTAACCCGGCTTGTCACTCGTTACCGATGCGACTGCGACCGCTACTACATCATCAATTACCTCGCTATAACACGGCAATTGAGGGGCCTTAATCGGCATCCGAGTCCAATCGCCCAAGCTATTGCCAGTCTTGGACTTGTAATCGATGATCACCCGTCCTCCGTCGGGAAGCTGATCCACGCGATCGACCTTAAAAGACAACGACATCCCGCGCGTCTCCCACTCATGTGGCACTTCGCGAGCGATGACTTCGAATGGGATGCTTCTTTTCGACTCAATCTCTATCCACCTTTGGACGGCGCTCTGGAGCCTTTTGCGCTCCAAATCAATGATCTCAAGTCCAACCCGATCACGGGTTTGCGATTTTATGGATGACAGTGCCTTATCGACTGAGTCATTCACAATAGCCACTTGTTGGTGAGCTGCTGCCATCAACAGGAGCTCCGAGCTACTCAGAACTCCAAAGGTATGAAAAAGTGCTGCGTGCAACAATGCACCCCGCTCAGCAGCTGACAATCCAATCTGTTCCTCGCGAAGCGCAGAGATGCCCAGACGATGTTTTAAGTGAGCCTTTAGCGGGCAAAGCGCTTGATCCTCGAGAAGGCCAACGCCCCCTTTTTGGGCGAGCGGTGTTGTTGCTTCACAACCCGCATCATCCAGCAACTCCTCCAATGGCAGACTTATATCACTGGGATACTGAGCTCTATCAGTCGCCACCTGACTCGGCTCAGCACAAAAGCGGCTGGGAAGCGTCTCTAAGCCATCTATGTTCAAAGAGAACGATAGGGTTACGTCAGCCTGTTCGTTTAAACGTCCTAACAGGTTTCTGCTAATTAACTCAGTTTCGTGTTCAAACACAGAACGTATGTTGTAGTCCCGGCAAATCTGCCAAGGAATTAAGCTTAGTAGCTGTGGCGTACTTGGTAACGCTTGTGACACGGCGCCAACCACCCTCACTGAGTCGAAGGGCAACCCAAAAGTATCTCGTAAAAACATGACCTGCAGCGATGAGGATTCCGTCTGAGGTTGAAAAATCCGTTGCGCGAGTGAGTAATTCAGTTTTTCAACATATCGCGCCAACGGAAAAGCCCCGTCATCTATAGGGTTAACTGCTATGGATTCAAGGACACCAGGAAACTGTTCGTATTGCTGATACTCAACCGAATCGAGGGCGGCGGCACCGGGCCAACCGGTTTTACTCAAGAAGTCAGAGAGCAACTCACACCATCCCGAAGATGATCGCTTAGATGACATCACTCTCTCGATGCGGATCAAGTTTAGCGCCTCACTAAGGCCCGAATGCGGTGCGATGAGATTCAGCTGCGAGAGTACCTTTGGTAAGGAAAACTGCTTTTCTTCGCTACCAAACAGCACGCGGATGAGCTTTGCCTTATCGGCATGGTCGCTCCAGTAAAAAAAAGGCGAGCGAATTATGGCAAGTATGTCTTCGCGCGAAACACTCCCAATAAGGAGGCGAACCAGAAGCAATAGATCCCGGTACATCGGCGTCTTGGATAGCTCTATCCCCCGGCTGAAGTTCACAGGAAGCTGTGTGAAGGACTGCCCATCTACCTCAAACTGCTTTCGTAAATGCTGCTCTAGCTCGGCCCTATCTTGCTGATAGTCGGTCAAGACAATGACAGCAGAATGTCCCGTATCGTAAGCCGACTTACCCCATCGCGCCGCTGCTGCGAGTTCATCAGATCGATTTTCAAAAGAATGGGTCTCTAATTGTTTATCGAGAGCTTTTGAGTGATGCCATGTGCATTTGTTGAAGCACTGATTTAGGGCTTCTGAGAGAGCAGGTCCTGGCGCCTCCTCTGATAGAAAAAGAACCTCTGAAGCCTTATTCGCACCGCTTTTCGCAATAATTTCGTAGGTATCTTCTAACAATAACCAGCGCTCGCGAACGAGTCTCGCATCCAATGTATCGAGCCAAGCTAAAAAATTCTTGGTGTCGATTTCAGTCTGAAATACTCTGCGATTTGTCTCGTAAGCCATTGAGACTTTGTAAGCTTTGAGTGCGACGCGACATCGGGCAGCCAATTGCGCTGCAGACTCCGTTTGGAGAAGACTAAACGCTGCGTTTGCAGAAGCATGATCTTCGATAACGCGACGCCAAAGTTCATTCGCCTCTGCCGTTGAGAGCATCCTGCGCGGATCCTCACTCACCTCTTCAATCTGAGACCAGGTTTCGATCAACCAAGAATCAATTGAGAGGATTGCCGGCTTTTCGATGACGTCTGATTCGCGAAGCGATACCTGTTGTATGAGGTGCCGTGCTAGCCGCTGTGTGGCCGCGATCACCACGCCGCCGCGTTGCAACGTCGCAAGGAGATTATCAATCGAGGGCAGACTATTTACAGCAGGCAGAGTCATAGGGCACTTATACAGCAACGCGTGGACCGAATAAATTCACATGAAAGGCGATGATCGTCATGACTCTTGAATGGGTACAGGGTATCCTCCGGCCTCTTTTACCAAAACAATCCACGTCATGACGCAAGCATCGGTACACAACATCAACGTAGCATCACAAACA
>CBFHQN010000192.1:0-3223 GCA_965657765.1 Luminiphilus sp.
CTGCTGTGAAGCCGCGGACGAGCCCGCCTGGTCTCGTAAACTCATACCTTAACCCTTGTCAGTGGCCCAACTCACGTTGTACTGGCCCGCTTCTCTCGCCGCGTCGGCGACATCAGCCACGATTCCTGTGGTTGCGCCTTTTGCGACCTTAATGGTCACTGGCGCCTCGGGATCTTCCGCAAGCAATCGCTGGATATTCGCTCGCACAGCACGAACGTCAACGCGGCGGTTCTCCATCCACAACTGATTATCAGACGCGATCTCGACAACAATACTCACCGAGTCGTTAGGATCCTGAGGCTGGTTGTCATCAGGACGATTAATTTCCAATCCAGCTTCCTTGAGGAAGGATGCAACCACGATGAAAAAGATAAGCATGATAAAGACGACGTCCAACATGGGCGTCAAATCGATCTCCGCACCTTCCTCTTCTCGTTGTTTCGCTATTTTTCTCACTTCAAATTCCTCGGTTGATCACTCAGTGGTCTGAAGTCAACTGATCTTCCAACAACTGCTGCTCACGCACCGCCATTCTCTGGAGCTGCGTGTTGGCAAAGAGGCCAGAGAGGGCCGCAACCATCCCTGCCATTGTTGGAATCGTGGAACGCTCAACACCACCGGCCATCGATTTAGCATCGCCACCGCCGGTTACCGCCATGACGTTGAAGACCTCGATCATGCCGGTCACGGTACCCAGCAGCCCCAAAAGAGGGCATAAGGCAACGCAAGTGGCGATAAGGCTCATATTGTCATTGATGAAGCTTCGGCTTTCTGACAGAAGCTTCATGCGGATTTGCTTTGCATTCCAAGACTTGCGCTCGGCACGGTCTTCCCAAGCGTTGACTGTCATCATTCGGTCAGCCTTCCAGCCGCCTCCGAGGAAGTAGATAAAGCGCTCGATGATTAAAGTCCACATAAAGAAGACCAGCGTGGCAATGATCCAAAGAACATTGCCGCCTTTATCCATGAACGCCAAGATGGTGTCGAACAATTCCATCGTCTGCTACTCCGTACTCAGCTAGCTGCTTAG
Source organism: Luminiphilus sp. (assembly GCA_965657765.1). Taxonomy (GTDB): domain Bacteria; phylum Pseudomonadota; class Gammaproteobacteria; order Pseudomonadales; family Halieaceae; genus Luminiphilus. The sequence continues at coordinate 1,031 of CBFHQN010000192.1, forward strand.
TTACCCGCTGCCTCAGCGCGCTCGGCAACAATACCTGTCGCCTGCTCGTTGAGGATGTGGATGATCTTCTGTGCACGGCCGTTAACAACGGTGTGGAGAAGTACAGTAGGAATAGCCACCAAGAGACCCAATACCGTAGTGATCAATGCGCTAGAGATACCGCCAGCCATCGCTTTGGGGTCACCCGCACCGAAGATAGTGATCGCTTGGAAGGTAATGATCATACCGGTAACCGTACCCAACAGACCCATCAGCGGGGCTACCGCAGCGATGATCTTGAGCAAAGTCAGACCCGATTCGAGCTTTGGCGTCTCGCGAAGCACAGCTTCCGCCATCTTGAGTTCAAGCGTCTCAGTATCAATATTTGGATTCTCTTGGCTCACAAGAAGTACACGACCCAGTGGGTTATTGTCCTTCGCTTCGCCTGACTTGAGCTGACTGTTAACTGCCGCACCCATCATGGTCAGCATGATGACTCGTACAATCGCCAATAAGAAGGCAAAAACACCTACCGCCGTAATGGCGTAGCCGACATAACCACCTTGATGCCAACGCTCTTCCAGAGTAGGCGTATCGATGATCGCAGCGAGGAACGAACCACCGGTTGGACCTGTTGGGTCGATACCAAACTGGCTAAGGCCACTAGTGGCGTCTGCCAATGCTGCAGCAGCACCAACCGCGCCACCGCTTGGCTGACGTGGAAGTTCTGCCAGCTTCTCATTGCCGTAAGACAAGTAGTTACCGTCAACATCGATAATGTTGAACGCACCGACACGAACAACTTCGCGTTGGGCAATCTCACCCGAGGGTGTAGCTACGTCAGCAGTAAAACGAGAAACAACGCCTTGCTGCGTGATCTCGTTGAGCATTTCATACCAAACCGTCTCAATCTCTTCGATTTGAGGCAGCTGGTCCGTGCCACTCATCTTAGCGATAAGGTCCTGAAGGAATCCTTCGCGGCTTGGGAATTCAGAGCTGACCAAAGACACCTCAATGTTCGAAGCCAAGTCGCCAGATGCTGCCGTCAAATGACCAAACAGCTCAGACAGCGAACCAAGACGCTCTTTGAGCTGCTCTTGCTTTGCCGCAATAAGGAGCTCGTTATCTTCGAACTTCTTCTCGAGACGTGCAGAGCGGCGCTCTTCAGCAGCACGCTCGCGCTCAGCACGGTTGAGCTCTGACTGCTGATTCGCCTTGTCCTGAGCAAACCGCTGCTCGCGCGCACGGTTCTCGCCGTCGGCACGCGAACGCCCCTGCTTCACTAGATCAAGCAGCTCGCTCATGTTCTGTGCAGCCACTTCCTGGGGAGTAGGTCCTGCAGGGACCTCAGGTGCCGCTTCATCTTGCGCCACGGCCACGCCTGCAAACATACCTGCAACGACGAAGGTTGTTGCTTTCAAAAACTTAGCATTCATCTTAATTGGCCTCCGGTGCCGCGATAGGCATATTCAAGAGTTCGATAGTCGCCTGTTTCTTGGCGATGCGGACGGCTTTACGGACGGCCGCTGAGTAGTCGGCAGACGAGAGCGTCTCCCAGCTACGGTTTTCGTTATTCCAAGCGCGAGTCTCTGCGCCGTCAGTTGTCTGAGCAACGAGTGCCACGCGACCGATTCGAAGAACGTCAACTTCCCGTGAGGCGCCGTCAACGTCGATAGTGTCCGAGTAAGACTCGATACCACGTCCATATTGCAGCTCAATAGAGTAGAGCTCTAGGACCTGGCGGAATGCTTCCGCAGACGTCACGTCAGACCGGTCGAGGTTTGCCCGCACAGCTTCGATGTTGCCCTTACGGGTGTCGAGATCGAACGGCATATCGAGATCAATAAATTGATCGAGGCCGTCGAGCATGCGTGTAACCAGCGGTGGAATCTGTCGCTGGATAACCGCCGCGTCGGAGATCGACTGATCGATGTCCGCGATCCTGCGCTCTTGGTTTGCGATTTGACGATCGAGGCGCGCATTGTAGACCTTGAGGCCCTCAACCTGCTTCATTACCGTCTTGTAATCCGAAAGCAGATCGCGAGTTTCATCTGCAAGGCGGTCAATTTTGCCTTGTGAAGTACGCGCAGCTACAGTGCGGTCCTTGCCAACCTGCATGATCGCTTCGAGTGAGTCAGCGTTTGCAACTGCTGCTCCACCCAAAAAACTGGCGGCGATAGTCGCAGCGCCTAAAAGAGTTTTAAGCCGAGTGAT
>CBFHQN010000193.1:0-3218 GCA_965657765.1 Luminiphilus sp.
TCTTTCAGATTGCCGGATGATATCGCTCACCTCGGCACGCAGATCTACATAGTGACAGAGAATGGCAAAAGCTATACACGCCAGTTCATTGCAGGTGAAGGTTACCTGACAGATCAGTCGAGTGATTTGGTATTCGGTTTGGATGGCACCGATGCTGTGGAGAAGGCAGTCATAACATGGTCAGATGGCACGAGTATCGAAATCCCTAATCCTGCCGTCAACACGCGTCATTCACTTAGCCGTTAAAATTTGGCTGAGCGCTTATAAACGTCGGCGCCCATCACCGGGCGCCTATCCAACCTACCTAATTACCTATTTCTGGCTGTCAAAAAGCACCATAGAGGTGGCGGCAGTAACGCTTTCAATGCGCTTTTACCCACCGATACTCTCATCGTGTCGTGGTTGACGCTCGCTTTGCTGAAGTGCATTCCCCGCCATCTTTCAGAGCACTTTCAGTGCAACAAAGCGGCACTCGGATCCCTCCGAATGGATGTAGGGCTCGATTCGAACCTCCTCAATGCGCACAATGCCCTCTGAATGCATATCGACGATTAAATCGACAAACTGTGTAGCTTCCCAGTAGTCATCGCGAACCGTGAACACAAGCGCGCCACCGGCCCGTGTAAGCCGAACAAGCTCTCGAACCGCCTCAGGGATCACGTGCGTGGACGTAAACGTCCCGATGCAGGTAACTGCATCGAACAATCCCGATTCAATCGGTACCGGCTTGTTAAGGTCCATCTGCGACAGGTTGTCATAGACGTTTTTAGCGGCGGCTTTCTCCAGCATACCTGCTGAATAGTCAACGCCCGACAACTGACCGACGCCTGCCTCAGCAAGCAGCACGCCAACCAACCCTGTTCCGCACCCCGCGTCTAGGACATCCGCACCTTCAACACTGATGTACCGCTTGAGCAGGGTTAAGGCCATTTGAGGACTGCTGTAACCCCACTCATCGAGTAATTCGTGCTCATAGCGATCGGACCAATCGTCATACACCTGCATCAGTGCATCGGTTGAGGTCGCGTTTAAGATTTTTACGTGTACGTCAGCTTGCTCGCCCATGGCCGCAGCGCTCCTTTGTTATTTTTATTGCTCAGCGTGTGCCGTCGGTGATACCTCGAACTCAGCTGTTGCGGTTATCACTGTAGTGCGAGCCTCAGGATTATTGAAGTACTTCACTAACGGAAATCCAGAGCGCTACGAATCCGCTCATGAGCATCACCAAGACAAACGCCCGTTCAGTCCCGTTTTTAAACATACCGCCCTCCGTCGCCCCCAGTTTGCACTCAACAGTTCGCTCTGAGTAGCTTTCGTAGTCACGAGCGATAGAGCAGAATGACGGAATAAACGCATAACAACAAACGCATATAGGTAAGTCGCGATAAACGAAATGGTACTAGCAACACTCACCGGTGTGGCTGTCGGTGTGTTGTTTTCACCTCTAAAGCTTCCTCTACCCGCGCCCCCAGCCCTTGCTGGGGTTCTTGGCATTGTCGGCATATACCTTGGACACCTACTAGTTGTTTTTTTAGGTAGTGACCACGATTCAGCCAAACGGCAATCAGTTAGAGTAAACTGGGACGGATAAGTGCGCGGTTTTAGTCATTAGGTTAGGCTGTTAGCGCTGAAGCCATTGATATCAACTTGTTGAAACAGAGAAAGCTGGAAACACTCCATGAATCAGCCACAAAACCCTGAACACTACCCTTCTATTAGTGACGATATCCTCGTAGACAGTGGCGCGGTCGACCCGGTTTATCAGGAGATTTATCAGCGACTCAAAGGTTTTGACCTGGGTTCAACCAATGCGTGGACACGCGGGCAGCCTTTTGACTACTACAAGCGTATGCGGGAAGAATCGCCAGTGATGTGGACGCGGGGACGCAAGCCCACGTCAGGCTTCTGGTCGGTCTCGCGCTATGAAGACGTCAAACACGTCGAGCTAAACCCCGATATTTTCTCCTCGCAGCGCGGCAGCATGCATATGGCAGTGCTTCCGCCGAGTGGAAAGGCCGATCGACTGATGTACGCGGCCCATAACTCCCTGATCAATTTGGATGCAGATATCCATCGTGATCTCCGTATCCAGCAATCTGAATTTTTCTTTCCCAAATACGTAGAAACGCTCAAAGAGCGTGTTGGCGCCAAAATCGACGATCTACTGGATAACTTGGAGCGGCAGGGTCCCGAGGTCGATTTCGCAAAGCTCTTCTCAACCGAACTTCCCATGTTTACGCTTTGCGAAATGTTAGGGGTCGACGAGGAAGATCGACCAAACATTATCAAATGGATGCATTATCTTGAGCTTGCGCCGCAGTTCCTCACGCACCCTTTCAGAATGTTTATGGCGGAACCTATGTTTTTGTTCCGCTTCAACCAGATGCTCGAGGACATGTTCAACTATGGTGAGCGTGTCATGGCCGACAGGATTAAAAACCCACGGCAGGACCTCCTTACCATCATTGCGAACGCCACACTGGGCGGAAAGCCGCTGTCTCAAAACTATCTAGACGGTTCGTGGCTACTTATTATCTTTGCCGGAAACGACACGACCCGCAATTCACTGTCAGGCACTATCCGATTGCTTACGGAGTTTCAGGATCAACGACAAATGGTCATTGACGACAAGTCGTTAATCGAACGCATGTCGCATGAGGCGTTGCGCATGACCTCACCCGTCATGCATATGCGCCGCACAGCAACGCAAGATACCGAGATCGCCGGTCAGAAGATTGCCGAGGATGAAAAAGTCATCATGTGGTACGGGGCAGCGAACAGAGACCCTTCTGTCTTCCCGAACCCAGACGTCTTTGATATGACCCGTGACAACGTCGAAAAACATGTCGCATTTGGCCATGGCGTACACCGTTGTCTGGGCAATCGCATCGCTCAAATGCAACTCAACATGGCTTATGAGCGGATACTTGATCGCTTCCCGAATATCTATTGGACGGGAAAACAGAAAATCGAGCCGATTATCTTGGTACATGCGATCTCAAGCCTGAAGGTTAACCTTTACGGCAAGGGTGCAAAGCGACCAGCACAGGTGGCGGTACCGCGCTAGTCGAGAGACAGCGCGGGAGAAAGACCCAGTTCGGTATACCAAAAGCGCCCGATAGGACTCCACCTCGCAATCTCAGTCCTGCGTCTTGCGAGCCGCTAATTAGCCTGCTGCTCTAGTATCAGCGGTAAGAGCTTCGGCAAGCTTGAGGTGA
>CBFHQN010000194.1:0-3210 GCA_965657765.1 Luminiphilus sp.
GCAAGATCATTCGGACAACGTTTCAGGCAGTATGTCGCTTGCAACAACGCATGGGCAGGCGCGTTACGTTTTACCGGACTCTATCTCTCGCTTCTCGGTTGAGCATCCGGACGTCTCCCTCGAGATGCGCCAAGGTAGCCCCTTACAAATTGCAGAAATGGCCGCCAAGGGGAGTGTGGACTTCGCGATTGCGACCGAGGCGCTGCAACAATATGCATCATTGGTGACGCTGCCCTTTTTTCGATGGTCGCACTGCGTGGTGGTTCCCAGCAATCATCCGCTTGCGGCGCTTGATGCACCCACTTTGGAGCAAATAGCACGTCACCCAATCATTACTTACACCGAGGGATTTACGGGGCGGTTCCGTATTGACGAGGGGTTTGAGGCTCGCGGGCTTACGCCAAATTACGTTGTGACTGCGGCCGATGCTGATGTTATCAAGACCTATGTGCGCAAAGGCTTGGGGGTTGGCATCATTTCAACGATGGCCTACGAGGAGCAAAGTGATGCTGATCTGATCAAGATTGGATCGCCCAATTACTTCGCTTCGCTGCTGTCATGCATTGCGTTTAGGCGCGGGACTTTTCTGCGGGGCTTTATGTACGCCTTCATCGAACAGCTCGCGCCACACCTGACGCAGGATATCGTTAAACACGCAATGTCTATTGCGGACCCAGAGGAGCGAAACGAGTTCTGCGCAAGACTAGAAGTTCCACGCATTTAGACGATGTACGGCATAAAAATACGACCATTTGAAGGGGTTTTTTCACACGGCTTTGTGCGATTATTAGTAGATCGGATATTGCTGCCATGCGTATGAATCCTAGCCGTTAATTTAAAGCGACCGAACACGCATACGTGCGGTTTTTAACATTCAAGGATAAGAATGGACACTACTCACACAAATAACGTGATGCCCACGCTCACGAACCCTTTTGATACGCAGGGTAGCGCCCAGTCGCCATCGACGGACTACCAAGCAGCCGTTGCTCGAGGCGCTGAATTACAAGCACTGCCGCAGGCTGCGGCCATTAGCCGAAATATCCAGCGTCAGCACAGTAAAAATCGGATGACTGTCTGGGAGCGAATCGAATTTTTGGTCGATGAAGAACCCACGATTTTGTACCAAAACTGGGGGCCCAACCTTGATGGTGCGTCACTCGTGACCGCCGTTGGTCGCATCGATGGGCGCGATGTCGCTATTTACGGGCACGATTTCACTGTGCGCGCAGGCTCGATGGATGCCACAAACGGCGAGAAGCTCGCGAGGCTGTTTGAACTAGCAGGCGAGCGGGGTATCCCTTTGGTGGGTCTCAATGACTCTGCGGGCGCTTACATCCCTGCGGGCGTCGGTGGCCTGGACGGCTATGCAGAGGCGTTTACAGGGCTTCGCAAAATCTCAGGCGTTGTTCCCAGCATAATGTGTATGTTCGGTTTTAACGCTGGCGGTGGTAGTTACTTGCCCCGTCAGGGCAGCTTCTTGATTCAGCCCAAAGATACGTTTTTTGGTCTTACAGGTCCGGGTGTCGTCAAATCTGTTTTGGGCGAGGATATTACGCCTGACGAGCTGGGCGGTCCTGGGGTTCACAGCCAGACAGGGGTAACAGACTTTGTCGTTGAAGATGAAGTTGCGGCACTCCGTAAAGTGCGCGAAATACTGCGCTATCTGCCCGATAACAATGCAGCCGCACCCGACGTGCAAAACTGCTCGGATCCCATCGACCGTAGCACTAGCGATATCGATACGTTGTTAAAAACAGCGTTCGAGTCGGCCACGGGATTTAACACGCCCGTCGATAGTTCCATCATCATTCAGCAGCTTTGCGACCATGGGGACTTTCTAGAGATACAGGAAGAGCGTGCGAAAAACACCATCACGTGTTTAGGCCGAATAGGGGGCCATGTCGTGGGTTTTGTTGCGAATAACTCGGCGGTCGCATCAGGGCAGATTGATATTGATGCAGCGCTAAAGAACGCGCGGTTCATTCGTTTTTGTAACCTTTACAACATTCCCGTGATGTTCCTAGAGGATACAACTGGATTTTTGCCCGGACGAGAGCAGGAGCACCGCGGTATTGTTCAAGCCGGACGCGCGATGCTTGACGCGATTGTTGACCTCCGAACACCACGGTTCTTGATTCTTATCAGAAACGCCTTTGGCGGCGCGTATGCGTCATATAACAACTACCCAACGGGTGCCGACTTTGTTGTTGCGCTGCCAACGACTCGGGTCGCGGTTATGGGGCCTGCAGGGGTTGAGTACGTCTACAAGGACGAACTCAAAGCAATCCGCGGTTCAGTTAGTGAGCGAGTAGCCGCCACCAAGGCCGAACTGGTATCGCAGGGTGTCTCGGCGGACGACGCGCAGGAGCAAGCAGAGGCAAGTGTTGCTGAGTGGGCTAAAGCAGCAGAGGTGGATTTAGCAAAGCGGTATGAACGCGAAATCATGAATCCCGAAGAGGCGCTTAGTCTTGGCTCAGTGTCTCAGATTGTGATGCCGCAAGATTTGCGCGGTGTGATCGCCAAGCATCTCATGTTCTGCCTGCGCCATTACACGCCTGAGCCCATGGGCGGAATTCAGCGCGAATTCCATTAAGAATCAGCGAGTTAAGTTGGAGTTTTACTGTGTCAAATGAACACTATTTACATAATCCGCTGATTCACCAAGACCGTCGTCTTGGCAGCAGCGATATCAGCTGGATTAGCCAGTTTGATTGCACCCACATCAAGCCCCTTATCATATGCCGTGGTCCCATTCGCAAAGAGGCGATGGATGTCTTCGACGAAATGGGCATGAACAACTACGGAATTCTGCTTTCAGAGAAGGATTCGATTGTTTATCCCAGGGCAATCGCTCCGGAACTGAGGACTATCACAGACCCATCGCGCGTGCACAGGGTGAGCGACTACTCAGGCGTTGATAAAGCAGACCGAGAAGCGCGTATTCAGGAGATCATCCAAATTGCCCACGATCATGGGTACAACGCGATCTTCGCTGGCTACGGCTTTATGGCAGAAGACGAGACGATGGTCGCGTCAATGGAGAATGCCGGCCTCAACTTCATCGGACCGTGCTCACGCACCGTGCGACAAGCAGGCCTCAAGGACGAAGCGAAGCGTACAGCGCTCAAAGCCGGTGTCTCGGTAACACCCGGCGTCGACAACGCAACAGCGCTCACTCTATTAAAGAAATGCCCCACCGCGGAGGCA
>CBFHQN010000195.1:0-3208 GCA_965657765.1 Luminiphilus sp.
GCCACCGTACTGGAAGGTTTTTGTAACTACATTCACTTAACTATCTCCAAAATAAATTGGCCGGCATAAAGCCGGCCCCAAGTCGTTTTTATCGGCGCAAGCCTAGACGCTTAATCAATGACGCGTATCGAGTGGTGTCCTTGCGCTTCAAGTAATCCAACAGTTTACGGCGCTGGTTGACCATGCGAATCAGACCACGACGTGAATGGTGATCCTGCGCATGCTCTTTAAAGTGCTGCTGTAATTGCTCAATGTTTGCGGTCAACAAAGCGACCTGAACTTCTGGTGAACCTGTGTCACCCTCTGACTGCTTGTAGTCTTCTACGATTTGAGCCTTTCGTGCTGCATCTAGTGCCATGATGTTTCTCCAACCTGCGTTACTCGACGCCCACCCGTGCAGGTTTACAGGGGGGTTGATTAATGACTGTCAACAAACAGTCGTTTCGGAGCGACACGTCCATCATCGAGCATTTCTCCAATGCCCAAAAACGGACCTCCCGCTTCAGCGACGCGCACCATACCATTTAGCGGCGCATTTCGCACTACTACAGCCTGCCCTTGTTTTAGGTAGAAAGCCGCAGAATCAGTGACCTCAACACGTGGAAGGTGATCAACTGCCAGCTCGGGATCCAATAAAAATTGATCGAGCGCAGCAGGCCCTTCAGCTTCAGCCAGTTGCGTCAATGCATCTAGGCTAACGGCCTGAGCCAAGCTGAAAGGTCCTGTTGCCGTTCGCCGCAGGGCACTCATGTGGCCAGGAAAACCGAGCGCTGTGGCCACGTCCTCGGATAGAGTCCTAATGTAGGTACCTTTACTACAGAGGACATCAACCGTTGCCTCTGCGCGCACACCGGGCTGAAAACACAGTAAATCCATCGATCTAATCGATATAGATCGGCTCTTCCGCTCGACCTCCTTACCTTCTCTCGCAAGCTTGTAGAGGGGCTGACCGTCAACCTTTAAAGCTGAATACATTGGTGGGACCTGCTCAATGTCGCCGACAAATTCTTTCAGCACTTCGCAGAGAGTATTCTCGGCCAATTCGCTGGCATCAGATTCGTCGACTACCTCTCCCTCACTGTCCCCGGTCGTGGTGCGAGCGCCAAAGCAAAACCGGGCTTGATAAGCCTTGTCCGAGTCCAAAAGATATTGTGAAAGCTTCGTTGCTTCGCCTAGACAAATAGGAAGCACGCCGCTCGCCAGGGGGTCCAGATTGCCGGTATGGCCCGCTTTTGCAGCACCAAAAAGGTGACGGACACGCTGCAGCGCTTGATTTGAAGAAGGACCAACCGGTTTATCGAGGACGATGATTCCAGTAACAGGCCGGCCTTTACGACGCCGCCCCATTTAGCCCTCGTCAGTCTCGTCTTGCTCAGAATGGCGAGCGTCGGAAGCTCTGGCTTTACCTAGCAAATCTTCCATATACCTACCGCGGCCAACACTCTCATCGAACGTAAACGTCAGTTTTGGCACCGTTCGGAGGCTGGAACCCTTCGCTACCTCGGTTCTCAAAAAACCTGCAGCTCTGTCAAGAACACGCGTAACGTCTGCGGCCGACTCCGCATCCTCAACGCCAAGTTTCGTGTAATACACCTTGGCGTACCGGAGGTCGCGACTTACGTCGACAGCAGTGATGCTGACAAATTCGGCCCGTGGATCGCGGATACTGTGCAACAAAAGCTTTGCAAGCTCTTGCTGCAGGTAATCTGCAACGCGTTCTGTGCGACTGTACTCTTGGGGCAAGTCAGTACCTATTTAACTAGAGTGAACGCGCAACTTCGTTAACGTCGTAAACCTCAATGAGGTCGCCGACCTTAACATCGGTGTAGTTCTTCACGCCAATACCACACTCCGTGCCGTTGCGAACCTCGCTCGCGTCGTCTTTGAAGCGGCGTAGCGACTCAAGCTCACCTTCGTAAATCACGATATTGTCACGTAACACGCGGATGGGCTTCGACCTGAACACGGTACCTTCAGTGACCATGCAACCCGCAATGAGTCCAAACTTCGGCGATCGGAAGACGTCTCGAACTTCAGCGATGCCCACGATTTCCTCGCGCAACTCTGGCGACAACATGCCAGAGAGTGCCGCCTTGACGTCGTCAATAAGATCGTAAATGACGTTGTAATAACGGACTTCAACGCCCTCATTCTCGGCCATACTGCGCGCCTTCGAATCGGCACGTGTGTTAAAGCCAAAAATCACCGCATTACTTGTCATAGCGAGCGAAACATCAGTCTCAGTGATACCACCTACACCACCGGCAACCACGTTCACCTTGACCTCTTCGTTACCGAGATCCGAAAGCGAAGATTGCAGGGCTTCGAGTGACCCACGAACATCAGCCTTGATAACAACGTTCAGCGTTTGAACCTCACCGGCCGTCATCGTCTCAAACATGCTGTCGAGCTTGGCCGCCTGCTGGCGCGCAATCTTGCTAGAACGTTGCTTCTCTTGGCGGAAGTCAGCGATTTCTCTAGCACGCTTCTCGCTTTCAACAGCCACGAAGGGGTCACCCGCGTCAGGCGTACCGTCTAGTCCCAGGATCTCAACAGGGATACTCGGACCAGCGACTTTTATGGGCTGACCGTTCTCATCCAGCATTGCTCGGACACGACCATACTGGAGTCCCGCCAAGACGATGTCGCCCTGATTAAGCGTGCCTTGCTGAACAAGAAGCGAAGCCACCGGCCCACGACCGCGATCCAAGCGTGACTCGATAACAAGACCGCTCGATGGAACATCTGCAGGCGCTTTGAGCTCCAACAATTCTGATTGTAAAAGCAGCGCTTCAAGTAAGGTGTCGATGCCTTCGCCCGTATGCGCAGACACTGGTATAAACTGCGTATCCCCACCCCAGTCCTCGGGAATTACATCCTTAGCCGCGAGCTCGTTTTTAACGCGGTCGGGATCAGCACCCTCTTTGTCCATCTTATTGATGGCAACAACTAAGGGCACACCGGCGGCCCGGGCGTGTTGAACCGCTTCTTCTGTTTGGGGCATGACGCCATCGTCTGCCGCAACAACGAGGATGACGATGTCTGTCGACTTCGCTCCGCGCGCGCGCATAGCGGTGAAGGCCGCGTGTCCCGGCGTATCGAGGAATGTGATCATTCCCTGATCTGTTTTCACGTGATAAGCACCAATGTGCTGCGTAAGACCGCCCGCTTCTCCTACAGCAACGCGAGAGCTACGGATGTAGTCGAG
>CBFHQN010000196.1:0-3178 GCA_965657765.1 Luminiphilus sp.
TCACCCGAAATACGCGACATCTGCACTAGGGCATCCAACCGCTTTTCCAGCCCACTTTGTTGGGCACGTAACACCAAAAATACAATGATCGCGGGCGTCAGCATAAATACATACGCCACACCGATCTTCATGATCGCTTCCATATTTTCCAAACCTTCCATAATGATGGGATCTTATTTATTGAAGAATTCGACCTATCAACTCAGATAAGGTCGCGCTCAGCTTGTCGATTGATTCGTGCACCCGACGAAGTGTCTGATTCAAAGGTTTGCGAACCACCATAGACGTCGATATTGGCACCGCTGGAAGCATCGCCCTGGAAGTTAATCGCAGCAAAGACGTTAACATTTGCGCCGCTTGAGGCATCAACGGCTACACTTTTCGCTTCTAGCTCGCGTGCTTTGATCGACGCGCCACTCGATGCGTCAACATCTATTTCTTTGCACCTTCCACTTACATTTAACCTGCTGCCACTTGAGGCATCGATAGAGAGCTCCTGACAGCTGATATCAACCGCTGTTAGGTTGGCGCCCGAGCTCGAAGAGAGCCCTTCCAGCTTTGGAACAACGACATTCACCGAAACATCGCCGTAGGACTTACCCCAGTTCCACATACTCGAAGACCACGAGCCACGACGAATACGAAGCTCGCCATCATCGACGTTTATTTCGAGGCGCTCGAGATCTTTTTCCGTTTCCGCGCTTGCAGTGACCCGCGATATAGATCCCATCGTGATATTGACTTCAATACCTTGCGAGGCAGCCACGCGAGTGAATTCGGCAACATCGAAAGACTGCTCTGCACCCGCATGCGCCTCGAGTGATATGAGCCCAATAACTGAGAAAGCAATAACTGCGTCAGTGTTACGCATCTTTGCTCACCTCCTCTGCTTGCTTATTCACTGCCATCGACTGTTTGAGCACTTCCAGCTCCTCATTCAACAGGTCGTCCTCTGCAAGTGCATCGATCTCGTCAGCGAGACTGGGCTTTGCTCGTCCAAGATTCATTGCATCCAGCTCGCCTTCCAGGCCATCGACGCGCCGCTCAAAACGCTCGAAACGGTCAAAGGCTTCATCGAGGTGAGTACGGTGAATCTGGTGCTGAGTTCTCCGGCGCTGTGTGACTGAATCCGCACGCATTAAAATCGCTTTGCGCTTTACCTTCGCATCATCGAGTTTTGCTTGTAGCTGCCCAACCTCATCGTGCAACTGCTGAATGTGCTCATCGGCCAACATCAATTCACCTTCAAGCACTACAGCATCAGCCTCCACGCGACGCTTCTCGTTCAATGCTGCTCGCGCAAGATCTTCCCGATCCTTCGAAAGCGCCAATTTCGCTTTTTCTTCCCAGGTCACGGCCTGTCCCTGAAGCGAACGTAACTGACGCTCCTGCGTTTTCTTATCTGCAAGAATCTTGGCTGAAGCTGATCGAACCTCGACTAAGGTGTCTTCCATCTCCTGAATGATCAGGCGAATCATCTTCTCTGGATCTTCTGCGCTGTCACACATCGCATTGAGATTGGAGTTAATGATGTCGGAGAGTCTCGAAAAAATACCCATAGTGTCTTCCTAATATCTTGAACTGTATTCGACGTTTGTCTTGTGCTGTTTTGTTCGCGATATCCGAGCCATTAATTTTTTTTTCAGTAAATACAGCGGCTTATATTATTTTCGGCGCACTAAAAGAGTTCCAAACTCATTATTAGAGTTATTTTTACCTATCAAATATGGCTTTATTTACCTTTTTTAAGGTTTAATTAACCCTAAATATTTTTAACGGTGTATCCGAAATGCTATCTGAGCAAAATGTGATCGGAGAGAGCGCAGCCCTTAATCGAGCACTCGATCATCTCTCAAGTCTCGCTGTCATCGATCGCCCTATTTTAGTTATTGGTGAGCGAGGCACGGGTAAAGAGATTGCAGCAAACCGTTTACATTTTCTGTCTGAGCGTTGGCAGGCACCTTTTGTAAAACTCAATTGCGCGTCGCTGCCTGAATCACTCCTAGACAGTGAATTATTCGGTTACGAACCGGGGGCCTTCACCGGCGCTCGCAAAAGCCATGCCGGGCGCTTTGAACGCGCCGATCAAGGCACTCTCTTTCTCGATGAGCTGGGGACTATGCCCTTAGCACTGCAAGAGAAATTACTGCGCGTTATCGAATACGGTGAGCTTGAACGAATTGGCGGCTCTGAGACCATCACCGTAAATGTGCGAATCATTGGTGCAACCAACGCTAATCTCAAGCAAATGGCTGAAGAGGGTTTGTTCCGGTGGGACCTTTTAGATCGCTTGAGCTTTGATGTCGTCCACATGCCCCCGCTACGCGCACGTGAGAAGGACATTGACATCCTTGCGGAGCACTTCGCCATTCGCTTTGCTGCCGAATCTGGGTGGCACCACTTCCCAGGCTTTTCAAATCAAGTGCGAGAGTCAATGCATGACTATGGATGGCCGGGAAATATTCGCGAACTCAAGAACGTTGTTGAACGTTCGTTGCATCGGCAAGGCGAGGATGGCGCACCGCTTCAATCGCTGGTCATCGATCCGTTTAACGCTAACGATACAGAATCTGCGCCTTATGACTCGTCTGCAATAACCAACGGCCGCGCTCAAGAGCAAACTCACTTCGCGGAGGACTACGAGGCGCAGCTCTCAATCCCTAGTGATATGCGCAAAGCCCTCGACAAACAAGAAGCTAAGTGGCTGCAGGAGGCGCTTGCTATTAATGGGCAAAATCAAAAAAGGGCAGCGGCACAACTTGGCCTTAGCTACGACCAGATTCGTGGGCTGATGAGAAAGCACGGTCTGCGGACGCGGAGTAGTCGCTCGTGAACCCCATCGACATTGTCGCAACCTTGGCGTCCTCTGCGAGCGCTATTGAAAGAGATTAAACTCAACCGCATGATTTGGCGCCGAGTATTAGTGCGTAAGTAGTCAGCGGCGTTTACGAATTAATGAGCGATTGGTAGACCTTGAGATTGCCTTCCACCATGGCGTCGATCGAGAATGCCGTATTTGCCAGCTCTCTACCTTTCCCACCCAAGCGCTCGCGCATCGCAGGATCTGATAGAAGCAGGTCAATGTAATGGCGAAGCTTTTTTACGTCCCCGATTTCGAATGTAAGCCCGTTTTTATCGTGCAAAACGATTTCAGGAATACCCCCGGCTTCAGCCGCAA
>CBFHQN010000197.1:0-3082 GCA_965657765.1 Luminiphilus sp.
ACTCGCTGGATGAGCCAGTCCGATAAACCGTTACGACTAAAACTGGTTACCTGCGTTACCACAGCGCTACTCCCCATGCCACAGCGGCAACAGCGGCCGCACCGAAAAGAATACGAGCGCCTAAGGCGCCGCCTTTGAAGTCTTCACCAAAGCCCATGTCCATAATTAGGTGACGGATACCTGCGAGGACGTGATAAGAAAACACGACCAAAAAGCCCCACAAGACAAACTTCGCCACCGAGGAGCTCAGAATTGTCACCAGCGCATCGAAGCTCTGTTGCGACGAGAGACTCATGTCCAACGCCCAAACCATGAGTAGGCTTGATACGAAAAGCAGCACCCCCGTTACTCGGTGAGAAATCGATGCCCAAGCCGTGATTGGCAGCTTGATGGTGCTGATGTCTAAATTGACAGGACGACCGTCCTTACTTCCGCGTGGTTTCACTTCGTAGCCCCCAGAGCATTCAAGTGGTCTGAAATCGAGGCGTGAGTATAGGTAGTCACTTCGCAACTGACAAATTCATATGGCAAAAGACGATCATTTGTGCGGTCTTCGCAGCTGGATTGTTGTAAAATTGACACCATCAACAAGCGCCGCTAGTTTGGCGCCACATAAAATCAGTCGGGGGACTCTCAATGACAAGCAAGACGGCAAAACTCTCTATTCCACAGAGCGACAACACGACACTCGATATCGACTTGCCGGTCTATGAAGGCTCCGAGGGCCCCGATGTTGTAGACGTAGCAAAGCTAACAGCTCAAGGGCACTTCACCTTCGACCCAGGATTCACCTCGACCGCTTCTTGTGAGTCGAAAATTACGTATATTGATGGTGAAAAAGGTGTGCTCTTACACCGCGGCTACCCTATCGAGCAGCTGGCAGAGCAATCTGACTACCTCGAGACCTGTTACCTGCTATTGAATGGCGAACTCCCCAACGCAGAAGAGAAAAGAGCGTTCGTCGATATGGTGACAAACCACACAATGGTGCACGAGCAGATCAGAACCTTCTTTAACGGTTTCCGACGCGACGCTCACCCAATGGCCATTATGTGCGGGGTTGTTGGCGCACTGTCTGCGTTTTATCACGACTCCACTGATATATCGGATCCCTACCATCGCGAAGTCGCAGCGTTTCGTTTGATTGCGAAAATGCCGACCATCGCAGCCATGAGTTACAAGTTCTCGATCGGCCAACCCTTCATGTACCCGCGCAACGATTTGGATTACTCCTCTAACTTCCTTCACATGATGTTTGGCAACCCCTGCGAGCCAACGGTTATCTCGCCAACCATCGCACGCGCGATGGACCGTATCTTCTTGCTCCATGCGGACCATGAGCAAAACGCGTCCACATCGACTGTACGCCTGGCAGGCTCGTCACAGGCCAACCCATTTGCGTGTATCGCAGCAGGTATTGCCGCGCTCTGGGGCCCCTCTCACGGCGGCGCTAACGAAGCTGTCGTTAGAATGCTCGACGAGATTGGCGACGTGTCCCGTATTGACGAGTTCGTTGCAAAAGCCAAGGACAAGAGCGACCCCTTCCGCTTGATGGGCTTCGGGCACCGGGTCTATAAAAACTTCGATCCACGTGCAAAGGTCATGAAGCAAGCAGCCGATGAAGTGCTCGCTGAGCTGGGCATTCAGGACGAAAATCTCGAGATCGCTAAGCGACTCGAAGAGATCGCTCTTAACGACCCCTACTTCATTGAGAAAAAGCTCTACCCCAACGTCGACTTTTATTCCGGCATCATTCTTAAAGCGCTGGGGATACCCACATCCATGTTCACTGTGATCTTCGCAGTTGGCCGCACCGTGGGCTGGATCGCTCACTGGAACGAAATGATTGGTGGTAGCTACCGAATCGGACGTCCTCGTCAGCTCTATACGGGCTACTCGGCGCGCGACTTTGTTCCAGTAGAGGATCGGTAACCATGGCAGGCTCAAACAAGCGCGTTGCTATCTCCGGCGCGGGGCTCTTTACACCTACTGAATCGGTGAGCAACGATGAGCTGGTTGAATCTTTCAACGCCTGGGTCGACCTGTACAACGCGGAAAACGCCGAAGCTATCGCAGCTGGCGAGTTAGAGGCCAAAGGCCACTCAAACGTTGAATTCATCGAGAAAGCGTCGGGTATCAAATCACGTTTTGTAATGAATAAGTCAGGCATCATCGATCCTGAGCGGATGGTGCCGCGCCTCCCTCCTCGCTCGAACGACGAACCTTCGGTTATGTGCGAGATGGGTGTCATTGCAGCCAAGCAAGCCATGGAGCAAGCATGCGTCACTGCGGACGACATTGATGCAGTATTGGTTGCAGCGTCAAACATGGAGCGAGCCTACCCCGCTATGGCTATCGAAGTTCAGGCTGAACTCGGCATCAAAGGTTTTGCCTTTGACATGAATGTCGCCTGCTCGTCTGCTACATTCGGGATTCAACAAGCCTACGATATGGTCGTCTCTGGCAGCGCCCGGCGTGTGTTGATGGTGAATCCAGAAATTTGTACGGGGCACCTCAATTTCCGTGATCGGGATTCTCATTTTATTTTCGGTGATGTCGCTACCGCCGTGATAGTCGAAGCGGTTGAAGGCTGTCAGTCACCGCATGCCTTTGAGATTTTGGACACCAAGCTCCAGACGATCTTCAGTAACAACATCCGAAACAACTTCGGCTTCCTCAACCGAGCAACAGAAGAGGGCGTCGGCCAAGTCGACAAGCTGTTCGTGCAAGAAGGCCGCAAGGTCTTCCGCGAGGTCTGCCCTGCGGTCGCAGAGCAAATTTCGGAGCAGCTTCAGAAGATGTCGATTGAGCCCGATGCGTTAAAGCGCATTTGGTTGCACCAAGCCAACCGCAACATGAACGAGCTGATTGCCAAGAAGGTCCTAGGCCGAGCGCCAAGTGAAGAGGAATCGCCTACTATTCTCGATGAGTATGCGAACACATCCTCAGCAGGTTCAGTAATCGCCTTCAAAAAGCACAACGAAGATTTTGAGCCCGGTGATCTCGGTGTTCTGTCATCTTTCGGTGCGGGCTACAGTATCGGCTCGATAATCCTCAAGCGAATCTAGACTGAGCCTGCATC
>CBFHQN010000198.1:0-3073 GCA_965657765.1 Luminiphilus sp.
CCGACGCGTGTTGGGGCGAGCCCGTTGATGGCATTCGCATTTCTTATCAATTCCGTAACCTCTGGCGCCGCCACGACAATACCGGTTCTGACACCGGGCAGCCCGAGTTTTGAGAGACTGAGGCAGAGAATGGTGTTGTCGTCCCAAAACGGCGTAGCTGGAGTGTAGATCATACCGGGGAACGGCAGTCCGTAAGCACCATCGATAATGAGAGGCACACCTGCAGTGGCACATTTGTTTGCCACGTCATCCAGCTCTGCATCGGTTACGACATTACCTGAGGGGTTAGTCGGTCTTGACAGACAAACGGCCCCGCTAGTGTCTGGATTGACATGGAAGCGATCGAGGTCAATGCCGTATTTAAACTGCTGGTCAGCGAGAAGATCGATACGTGCTGGGGTCGATCTAAGAATTGGTCGCGGCTGGCGACCCATATCGTTGTAACCCACATACTCCGGGGCAATAGGTAGTTCGATGTGACGCCAGTTTCCGTCCGCAAATGCGCCCGCAAACGCGTTAAACAACACTTCAAAACTCGCCTGGCTACCATTTGTGATAGCAATATTTTCGGCCGACAGGGGCTTTTGAAACAGTGTCGAAAGACGCTCGGCGAGCGCTGCTCTGAAGCGTTCATGACCCTGAGGCGCATCGTAATCGCCGATCATCTGCACGAATCGTTGGGTGTCGGCTATGACCTCACTCGCAATCTGTCTCAGCGCTTCTTCGACTTCGGGAATATGCGCCGGATTGCCTCCTCCCATGGGGTAGAGCTTGCCACCAGGCGGGGGAGCAATCGTGAGATCCTGCATGAGCTGGACGATGCCGCTTTCACTGCTGTAATGTTGCGCGTAAGTCGAAAATTTCACGTTTAGACATAACCTCTGCGTGGCGCTCACTCACACCTCGACGATGATCAAGCGACTTCAGTCGCAATAAAGAGAACGAAAAAAGAATGATACCAAAGCTAGTGATAGCCAATTGGAAGATGGCGATAGATCGTGCATCTGCCTCCCAATTTCGCACCGAATGGGAGTTGGGTCATATTCCCAGCGATGTGACTGCGCTTATCGCGCCACCGGCGGCATTTCTCTCTGACATAGAAAGCATTGCAGGTGCAACGCTCTGCGCTCAAGACGTGTCAGCTCATGAGGCGGGCGCACACACCGGTGAAATATCGGCTCAAATGCTCCGTGAGTTAAGCTGCTCCCACGCTTTAGTTGGGCACTCTGAGCGGCGGCTTGCTTGGAATGAAAGTAACGCCCTAGTGGCTGAGAAGGCCCGCAGGCTCGAAGCGGTGGGCATTTGTCCTGTCATTTGTGTAGGCGAATCTAAAGACGTCAGAGACAGTGGCGGTGCAGAGAGCGTCGTTGCTGAACAGGTACTCGAAAGCGCAGAAGGCCTAGTTTCAGCGCCGGTAATTGCCTACGAGCCCATATGGGCCATTGGTTCGGGAGAGGCCGCAACCTCCGAAATCGCAGAGACAATGCACCGTTCGATTAAAGCTGCTTTGAGTACACGTTTTGAAACCCCTGTTGCGGTTCTTTACGGGGGTAGCGTGAATGACACAAACGCCCGAGATTTTACCGCTTGCGAGAACATAGACGGTTTGCTCGTCGGCGGTGCGTCTCTTGCGGCCAAAAGTTTTATTAGTATCTGTCAATCTGTTGGGGGATAGCGCAAATGCAAATCACTGACACAACACCTGTAATCGTCGCCGCTGGGCAGGTTGTAGACCGTCTTGGTGAGGGTTGGCGCCGACTGTCACCCGCAGACCTCGCCGCCGAAGCTGTAAGAACCGCACTTGATGGGACGGGCATCGACGATCTGGCGTCTCACGTTGATCAGCTAATGGTCATGCGTACCTTTGTTGATTCAGTGCCTGATCGCATCAAACCCTTGCTAGCCCCCTTTGGCTGCAGCGATCAGTTTGCGCGATCGGTTGCGAATCGGTGCGATATGCAGGACGCCAAAGCGATATATGCAACAGCCGGCGGGCAAAGTCCTCAGCAGTATGTAGCCACAGCGTGTTCTGAAATTGCCAACGAGCGTGCTGACATCATCGTGCTCTGCGGCGCTGAGGCCATTGCCACCATGCGCGCGCATCAGCGCTTAGGTGAGGCACTCGACTGGTCAGAAAGCCCCGAGGGAACGTCTGACGATCATGGTATGGGTCTTGAAGATCAGTTCGTGCCGGCACTTGCGGCACATAAGGTCGTGGCGCCGATCGATATCTATCCCATGATGGAGCACAAAAAGCGCGCTTCCAGAGGGATGAGCCGGGCAGACTATCTCGCCTACCTTGGTGACGTGCTTACACCTCTTGCAAATGCGGCTCGAGTGAATCCATTCACCATGTTTGAGAATGTGCCAGAGTCACAGGAAATCTCCGCGGTATCGGGCCGAAATCGCGTTGTCGGAGATCCGCATCTCAAATCCATGGTGGCGAAGGATGGTGTGAATCAATCGGCAGCCGTTGTTGTCATGCAATACGGCAAGGCCTGTGAACTTGGGCTCGAGCAGCGAGCGGTCTTCTTGACAGGTTTTGCCGAGGCGACAGAACAGGATCTGCTCGACCGAGTGGACTGGTCAACATCGCCGGCATTACGTTGGACTTATGCCAGTGCGCTCAGCGCTGCAGGTATGCGTACTGACGACATCGAAGCGTTTGATATCTACAGCTGTTTCCCTGTGGCTGTGATCGAGGCCATGGAGGCGCTAGGTCTCGAATTGGGAGACGAGCGGCCGGTAAGCTTAACCGGAGGTTTGCCTTTCTTCGGCGGTCCGGGCAATAACTATTCCATGCATGGCATTGCGTCCGCTGTCACAGCGGTTCAGAACGGGCAATACGCAAATGTGCTTGTTGGTGCTCTGGGTGGTCACATGTCAAAGCATGCCGTCGGTATTTACAGTCGGACACCGGGTGCCGCTGATCCGAGGGCGCACGAGATGCGATTTGAAGGTGCTGGAAATAGTCGGGCGCTTGCCTCAGAATTCAGCGGCAGCGCGGTCATCGAGACATTTGTGATCAAGCAGTTACCAGAGGGAAGCTGGCTGGCTGCACTTGCTATCAATG
>CBFHQN010000199.1:0-3056 GCA_965657765.1 Luminiphilus sp.
GCAATATCGATCGCTGTTGCGATTGAAGCGCCCGAGGAAACGCCCGCAAAAATCCCTTCCTCACGAGCCATCTGCCGCATTGTCTCCTCGGCACGAGCCTGCGAGACATCAATAACCTGATCAACTGCCGTTGGATCGAAAATAGACGGACGATACGCCTCTGGCCACCTTCGAATCCCCGGAATCTGTGAACCTTCAATCGGCTGCAAACCAATGATCTCGATATCACTGTTCTTGGCTTTCAAAAAAGCGGACACCCCCATGATTGTCCCGGTTGTCCCCATGGAACTCACGAAATGCGTCACTCTGCCACTCGTTTGCTCCCAGATTTCAGGTCCCGTAGAGCTGATATGTCCGAGCGGGTTATCGGTATTGGCAAATTGATCTAGAACGATTCCCTCGCCTTTATCTGCCATCTGGGCCGCAAGATCGCGCGCCCCCTCCATGCCTTCTTCTTGACTCACCTCGATGAGTTCAGCGCCATAAGCCTGCATGGACCACTTACGCTCTGCGCTCATATGACTTGGCATAATAAGCTTCATTTTATAGCCCCGAATAGCAGCAGCCATCGCCAGTGCAATACCCGTATTACCACTGGTCGCTTCAATGATCGTATCGCCAGGCTTAATCTTACCGCGTGCCTCCGCCTCTCTGATCATGCTCATTGCCGGCCTGTCTTTGACCGATCCAGCGGGGTTATTACCCTCAAGTTTCGCTAGCACAACACTGTTTGGATTCTTCAGCATTCGCTGCAAGCGCACTAGCGGCGTTTGACCTATAGTGGACTCAATAGTGGGGTATTCGTCGAAACTCATAGCAGAACTGTCTCAGGGGCTATTTCAATACGCTTTTAAACAAGCGCTTAACGCACTTGTGCAAACGCGCTCTTTGGCGGGATCTGCAAAAGGTTAGTAGCACTCGACCTATCGTACAACGGCGAAGGCCACTACGGAATCAACCTCATCTGAAATAGATAGCAAAACTTCCTCACCACCCATGCTATCAAGGCGTGTCTTGGCGGCCCCGGTCAACACAACCTGCGGCTGATTAAGCGGGCTTTTTTCGAGACTAATCGATGGCATGGTGATACCTTGACGAAAACCGGTACCCAGGGCTTTTGCAACGGCCTCTTTCGCTGCAAATCGCTTAGCGAGAAGCCGCGGATCAATGGAAAGGCTCTGGAGTTCATCGGGCGCTAGAACTTTCTTTACAAATCGGTCACCAAATTTTTCAAATACCCGCTCTACACGAGCGATGTTTACAATATCCACACCGATGCCAATCACTCAAACCTCTCCTGCAGTCTGACCGAGATTGCGCCACTGACTGAGAGCTTCACGCACCTTAAGCGATCGCCCATCGAGTCGGTAATCCACTGCTTGGCGCATTACGCGCTTAAGCGACTGTCTCGCATCGTTCGTCAATGGGGTACTACTCCGATACCAAGCATCAAGCGCCACCAAGTCAGCACCCGATAATACCCCTGCGGTCTTGCCGTCGGCCGTTTCGACAAAACCTCGATCATGTACAAATAAGTAGTTGCGATCATTTGAGACTTCCTGACCTCGATCGTCCTTGTGCCATTGAATTTCGTAACCTAATTCTTCAAACAGTGCCAGTTCAAAACGGCGCAAGGTTAACTCTAGGTCTTGATTGTCACTGAGTGCGAGCAGCGATGAGCCATAAGTTGCGAAGAGCTGAGGTACGCCGTCGAACTTTGGCAATAATCGGACCAAAAGCTCGTTCATATACAAACCAGAAAACAGGCGCTCGCCAGGAATTGACAGCGCCACGCCCGCGTTTTCGGCAGACGAAAGATATTTCAGCTCGGCTTTACCGCCTAAACCTACCAGGATCGGGCAAAAGGGCTGCATAAGACTCGCGTACGACCCACCTCGCTGCTTTCTGTGGGCGCCCTTTACGACCGCCGATATACGCCCGCTCTCTGCGGTCAGAAGATCAACGAGTAAGCTCGAGTCACGATAGGCGCGGCGTCCAAGGACCCATGCGGGCTGAACCGATCTTTTCAAGAATCACCTTCTAGTCCTAAGCTCCGCAGCGCACGGACATCATCAGACCAACCAGACTTTACTTTCACCCACAGCTTTAGCATAACTTTCTGGTCAAAGGCTTTTTCCATGTCACGCCGTGCTTCCGTCCCAATAGAACGTAGTCTTGAGCCGCCCGCCCCGATGACAATACGTTTCTGACCATCACGCTCTACAAAAATAATTGCGCTGATGTGGAGTACTCCGCGCTCATCAGTCTGAAACGCTTCTATTTCAACAGCAGAGGTGTGAGGCAACTCATCACCCAGCTGCCTTATGATCTTCTCCCTGATGAGCTCGGCCGCTAAAAAACGCTCCGTACGGTTAGTGATCTGCCCCTCAGGAAACAAGTGATAACCCTCGGGTAATTGATCTCTAACAAAGGACTCAAGGACATCCAGATTCTTCTGCCGAAGCGCTGATATAGGAAACACACCTGCAAAATTTGCGCGTGCTTGCAGCGCCTCGAATTCGGGCAGCAGCACATTTGGATCATCCAGCAAATCCATCTTGTTGATGACAAGCGCCACCGGCGCCTTTGCAGACTCGATCTTCTCTAGCACCCAACCGTCTTCGTCGGTCCATTTACCTCGATCAATGAGAAACAACACAAGATCTACATCAGACATAGCTGACGTGGCAGAGCGATTCATGGCTTTGTTGATCGCCTTGGGTTCATTGCGATGCAGGCCAGGAGTATCAACAAAGACTATCTGATCGCGACCCACGGTTTTTACACCCAGCACCTGCTGACGGGTGGTTTGGGGTTTACGGGAGGTAATGCTCAATTTTTGCTCTAGCAAAAAATTCAGCAAAGTGGACTTGCCAACGTTAGGTCGCCCAACAAGAGCCACCAAGCCACAACGGGTGTCGGGCGAATCATTCATTAATCAATCTCTCCAGAAGGCCGCCGGCCGCAGCCTGCTCTGCTTTTTTTCTACTCGTAGCGCGACCGTAGCTTACAAGATCTTTGACCTCGGTATGGCAGGAGACCTCAAACTCTTGATT
>CBFHQN010000200.1:0-3039 GCA_965657765.1 Luminiphilus sp.
CTTCGCAGCTGAGTGGGATGCGCTAACCATTCCCGACTACATCAAGGGCCGCATCTTGAATAACGAAGCATCTGCTAGCCGACACCCTGTGCTTCTATTATCGGCGTCGGTCATCGTCTTTGCGAGTCTCTTGTACCTCCTCGCCATCTTTAAGGGTGCGGGTCACCTCTTCCAGATTTTCCTCGGCGTGCCCTATGAGGTTGCCGTTGGCGTGACGCTGGTGGTGATTGTTCTCTACACCTCAATTGGCGGCTTTGTCTCCGTTGTGCGAACCGATGCGATTCAGGGCGTTTTCATGCTAATGGGCGCTATGACGATTTTTTATTTCGTCACGAAAGCCGCTGGCGGCATAGGTGCAATCACCAGCCTAGTTGATATGCCGACCAAGCAGCATCTTTTTGATCTTAATGGCGCAATGCCCTTCGCCGTTGTGTTGGGTATTTCGCTCTCCGGTGCGCTCAAGCTGATCGTTGATCCACGCCAGCTATCCCGTTTCTATGGCTTGAAAAATGATGCGGAAGTAAAGCGTGGCATGTGGATCGCAATAGTGGGCTTAAC
This sequence comes from Luminiphilus sp., assembly GCA_965657765.1. Taxonomy (GTDB): domain Bacteria; phylum Pseudomonadota; class Gammaproteobacteria; order Pseudomonadales; family Halieaceae; genus Luminiphilus. The sequence continues at coordinate 559 of CBFHQN010000200.1, forward strand.
GCTGATACTTGTCTGCATGTTCCCCATTGGGATCTATGCGCACCTGATTTTGGATAACGTAACGGACACCGACCTTATTGTGCCCACATTGGTCAACGACGCAGCGATTTTTCCGTTTTGGGTAACCGATCTACTCATCGTATCCATTGTATCTGCGGCGATGTCGTCCATGGACAGTGTCCTTCTCGTCGCCTCTTCGACGCTGTACAAAAATCTCATCGCCCCGTTCAAAAAGGTGGCAAACGAAGTGCGTTTATCGCGCGTCGCAGTGATTGGTTTCGCCTGCATCGCCGCCTTTATGGCGCTCAACCCGCCCGGTGATATCGTCGGCATCACTATTTTCTCGGGCAGTCTTTACGCGGTCTGCTTTTTCCCACCGGTCGTCTTTGGCCTATACGGCAGAGTCGCGCCTGCTTCGCGCGTCTTTGTCGCAATGCTCTTTGGTATAGCAACACTCATCGTTTGGATTGCACTTGGGCTGAGCAGCGTACTCCATGAGGTATTCCCGGGGCTGATCGTATCTACCGCCATTTACCTTGCGTTCTCCGAGCGTGTAGACGACTAGCTAGTCGGTGAAGTTCATGAGCGCCTCGTCACTCAAGCCAGTGTCCTAAAACCCTGTAATCGGGCTACACTGCGTCGCAGAACGGGAGAAAACAAGCGTGAATGACGACATACAAGCAAAGCTGAGAGATCTCCCCTCAGTCAGTGTCGTACTCGATGAAATGACTGATGATATCGCTCTACACGGGCATCAAGCTGTCACCAAGGCCGTGCGGGCTCATCTGTCCCTCCTTAGAGAACAGCTCCAGCGAAGCGAGATAGCGGACGTTGCGACAAACAGTGTTCTGTCTGCAGTGCGACAAGTGCTCAACAATGTAAATCATTCTTCACTCGTGCCCGTATTCAACCTCACGGGCATCGTCCTACACAGCAACTTGGGTCGAGCCACGCTCGCTGAATCGGCGATCACTGCAATGTCCGAGGTGGCGTCGGGCGCGTCCACCCTCGAATACGACATTGTCGAAGGCAAACGTGGCGACAGAGACAGTCACATTGAAGCCATCATATGCGAGCTTACAGGAGCAGAAGCCGCCACCGTGGTGAACAACAACGCCGCTGCCGTTTTGCTGACGTTAAACACACTCGCGTTGAACAAATCTGTGCCCGTATCACGCGGTGAGCTGGTGGAAATTGGTGGTTCATTTCGCGTTCCCGACATCATGAGTCGCTCAGGCTGTCGACTCGTCGAAGTGGGGACGACAAACCGCACGCATTTGGCTGATTACGCAGACGCTATTGACGGCGACACGGCGCTGCTGATGCGCGTACATACCAGTAATTACCGCATCGAAGGCTTCACCAAAGCGGTGCCCGAGAGCGAGCTTGCTCATTTGGCTGCACAGCATGACATCCCATTTATCGTTGATATGGGTTGTGGCAACTTGATCGATTTAAAAAAGCTTGGCCTGCCCCACGAAGCCACCGCCCAAGACACTCTGCGTAACGGCGCCGATCTCGTTTTATTTAGTGGCGATAAGTTACTCGGTGGTCCTCAAGCCGGCATTATCGCAGGTAAGAAATCGCTGGTCGCACAAATTAAGAAGAACCCTATCAAGCGTGCTTTACGCCTCGACAAAGTGACACTTGCAGCCTTGGAGGCAACGCTGCAGCTTTATCGCAACCCCGATGCACTTACCTCCCAGTTACCAACGCTTCGATTTCTCACACGTAGCGAAGCTGACGTGACGCTTCAGGCCGAGCGATTATGTGATCCCGTGGCGAGTGCATTGGACAAGGACTTCAACGTAGAGATTGCTCGTGTTTCAAGCCAAATAGGCAGTGGTTCCTTCCCTGTCGAGGTGCTCCCCAGTGCAGGGCTTTCGATCACATCCAAAACCGGTGAGGACGCTGAACTACGCGCGCTCGATCGGCGCTTGCATGAGCTACCCAAGCCCATCATCGGAAGAATCAGCAACGGCGCGTTGATACTGGACCTTAGATGCCTGGAGTCAGACCACGAACCTCACTTTCTCGAGCAGTTTAAAGATCTCAGGCAGTGATCATTGCAACAGCGGGACATGTTGATCACGGCAAGACGTCGCTCGTTAAAGCGCTCACCGGTGTCGATACCGATACGCTTGCGGAGGAAAAGGCCCGCGGCCTGACCATTAATCTGGGCTATGCCTACTTGCCCACTGACACGGGTAAACCGATCGGCTTTATTGATGTCCCCGGGCATCACCGCTTCATCAACAATATGATCGCTGGCGCCTCCAGCATCGATCGCGCCTTACTGATCGTTGCTGCCGATGATGGCGTCATGCCGCAAACACGCGAACACCTAGACGTGCTAATGCTTTTAGGAGTGCAGCAAATTGATATCGTCATCACTAAAATCGACCGAGTCTCAGAGAGCCAAGTTGCCTCAGTATCGTCTGCGTCCAAGTCCATAATTCTTGACGAGCTCGGTACAGAGCC
>CBFHQN010000201.1:0-3034 GCA_965657765.1 Luminiphilus sp.
CGATCATGAGTCTCGCGACCCTCTGATGCTGCGAGAGCACGCAGCTCTTCAACCTCTGACTCACCCTTTTCCGCAATGGGCCATTTTGCAAAACCGGGTACTGGAGACAGTGTGATAAAACGCTTGATCAGTGGAAATCGTTTACCTACCTCTTTTACCACCTGTTTGATCAAAAAGTTACCGAAAGACACCCCTGCAAGCCCCGGATGACAATTACTGATGGAGTAGAAAACGGCTGTATCCAACTCACTCACATCGCCAGGCTCATTTGTTTTTTCAATAATTGGCGCGATGGCGGCCGGTGTGCCCGCAGTGATTGCGACTTCTACAAATACCAACGGATCATCCGGCATCGTTGGATGAAAGAATGCAAAGCACATCCGGTTATCGCTCAACCGCGATCTCAGATCATCCCAACCCTTAATTGCGTGCACCGACTCGTAGCGAATAATTCGCTCGAGCACCGCCGCTGGGGATTGCCAATCAATGACACTCAACTGCAGAAATCCGCGATTGAACCAAGAAATGAACAGCTGCTTTAAGTCGCTTTCGACAACCTTTAGATGAGGGTGGGTTTTACACAGCCGCAGAAGCTCCCCGCGCATCTTAACCAACGTTGGTGTCGCATCAGGCGCCATATTCATTCGGCGAAATAACTTTAATCTCGGGGCTTCTACCGCCTTCGAAAGCTCTGACAAGTGTTCACTGGTGGCGCTCGTTTGATACTGCTGAGCCGCGGTAATGACAGCATCTGTATCGACACTAAACTGCGCTGAAAGGGCTTCAAAAAAAGCCAACTTATTAAGGTCATCAAGGGCACGGTATTCATCAATAACCTCGCAGGCTAGAGCCAGCCCCGACGCCTCACCACGGTGGTGCAATAGCTGCTTACATTTATCGATTAAGTCGCTCGACGGGGAGTCCGTCGTCGCTTTTCGCCTGCGTGCAAGAATGTCTCTACCGGCGTTAATGACCGAATGGAGCAGCCCAGAGATCCCAAGCGTATCGGGCTGTGGTTCAACGGTATTCTTTACTTCCATCGTGTAAGTCCCGTCTTAACGCCCTTATACGGGCAGGCACTTAATATAGCGAAGCATTGAATCCGGCTCACGTATTAATCGCGACGTTCACGATAAAATAAGTCGATCGAAACAATCCTGATAAACCTACAAAAAAGTCGATTGATCTCAAATATACAGAGGGCAATAAGCGCATTTGATAATCTTGCGGAAATATCGCCGCCGCACAGATCCAATAGGTAAGCCAATTAACAGGAAGCAACGCTCAGTGGCAAACAAATTCGCAGCAGCAAGCGTCAATATAATCCGGCAAGTCTCTCCAGTGATCAGGGCTTTACTGCTTGTTTTACTGTGTCAGTCAGGGGCCTTTGCTTCAGATCGGGTTTTAACCGTCGTTAATGCCGAAGGAATCGGTCCGACATGGGATGGTGGTATTGGTGCATTCGATCAAGAAATCGATTTTGACAGCTGCATCAATGACTCAGGGGCAGGTTGCCCGAATATCAGCTGGGCGTGGGTTGAGGGTGGCGAAAATAGATTCCTTCGCTTCGAATACCCGGGAAGCGGGCAGCTCGCCGGTGTGTATTTCAAATCGTCAATCACACAGGACTTTAGAGTCTTTCAGGGTGGCACCCTCGAAATTGTGGCGCGAGCCTCAGAGCCCAATACCGCTCTCACGATAAAAGTCGATTGCGAATGGCCCTGCTCCACCGGTGAAATTAGTCTACCCGAAACACTGAGTGATGAGTGGACAACGATCATTATCAACGTCGATGACCTCGTAGCAAGCGAGCTCGACCTTCAAAACGTCGATACGGGCCTAGTATTTTGGCCGAGCGATTTGGGTCTCGTAACCATCGATGTCAAGAGTATTGTATGGCGCATGACCGCGATGTCTGCTGGCTTGCAGCGAGGAACCGGCGGCCCCCTTTTGCTGTTGGACAACCTACGAGGAGAGGAAAATATCTCGCCCGCTGCTTATCCTGATATGCGACTCCTGTGGGCGGATGAGTTTGACAGCGACGACGTCAATCTGCGCGATTGGAACTTCGATCTCGGTGATAACGGTTGGGGTAACGAGGAATGGCAGTACTACCAACCACAGAACGCGACACTACAGAACGGGCACCTAGTCATTACTGCCAGAGAACAACGCGTCGGAGGATCAACTTACACCTCCACGCGGATCAAAACCGAGGGCGAAGTTGAATTTACCTACGGGCGAGTTGACATCCGCGCTGCCCTGCCCGAAGGACAAGGCATTTGGCCCGCACTGTGGTCCCTAGGTGCAAATTTCCGGCAAGTTGGTTGGCCCAGAACGGGCGAGCTCGACATCATGGAAATGATTGGTGGTCGAGGGCGGGAAAATACGATCCACGGAACCATGCACTGGAATCGCGGCGGCCTGAATGCGTCTTACTCTCATACCTATCAGGGCGGCTCTTACCATTTGGATTCAGGAAAGTTCTCCTACGGCTTCCATGTCTTCAGCATGATCCGATCCCCTGAGGGCGTAACTTGGTTGGTGGACAACATCCCCTTCTATAGCTACCAGTTTTCGGATGCGCCTGATTTTGATGCCTTCCAAAAACCATTCTTTCTCATCTTTAACATCGCTGTTGGTGGTCGCTGGCCGGGTTACCCCGATGACAGCACCAACTTCCCTCAGCGGCTTGTTGTCGATTACGTAAGAGTGTTTGGTGCAAATACCGACGACGAGGACTCAGACGGCGACGGTTTTGCGGATCCGATCGACGATCTGCCGCTCGATCCCAATGACAGCATCGACACTGACAATGACGGTCAGGGAAACACCGAGGATGACGACGATGACAATGATGGTTATCTCGATGACGTCGATGACTATCCACTGGACGCTACAAAGTGGTCGGTCAACCAGTCGAACGAGGGGAATGAAGAAGCCGACGAAGAGTATCGATCAAATTTTCTAGTTATGTTGGTTGCTACATTATTAGACACCGACAACCCACAAAAGCTAAGTACTGCGCCGGTTC
>CBFHQN010000202.1:0-1773 GCA_965657765.1 Luminiphilus sp.
TTTCAATGATCGTCGCTGACGCCTGCTTAAACCAGTCGGCGTCTGAGATTGCCGCCGTAGCAACGGCCTGCGCATGTGCGTCGACGGGGTATGAGTTAAACGAATCCTTTACGCGTCGGAGCCCGTCAATAAGATCTGGCGATCCAAGCGCATAACCGACCCTCAAACCCGCCAGTGCATGGCTCTTCGAGAAACTGCGCGTGATCAATAAATTATCAAACACTTCGATGAGCGGTGCCGCCGTATCCGCGCCAAAGCCATAATAGGCCTCATCAATCACAACCAAGCGATTGGGGTCAGAAGCGCACAAGTCTTCAATATCAGACAGTGAGACCGCCATTGCTGTTGGTGCGTTAGGATTAGGGAAAACCACGGGGCCAGTCCATGATGTCATGGCTGCGAGGTCGATCGATAAATTATCCCTCATCGATATGCGATGCATACCTTTACCAAGTAACTGAGCCCATACGGGATAAAACGTGTAGGTCATTGCAGGAATGGCGGGCTGCTGCTCCTCATCCGAGAGAAAAGCCGTCCACGCGAAGGCCAAGATTTCGTCAGAGCCATTTGCCACAAGAACATTGTCGTCAGCGAGGTTGCAAAACTTCGCAATGGCTTTGGTGAGGCCCCTTGAGTGCGGGTCGGGGTACTTTCGTAGCCGCTCAGGGTCGATAGATCTGCCCGCTTCTAGCGCCGCGCTCGAAGGCGGCAAGGCGTGCTCGTTGGTATTGAGCTTAATGACATCGCTACGCTGTGCCTGCTCGCCAGGCACGTACGGGGATAATAGGTTAAGCGTCGATGACCAGAAGCGACTCATAAAAAGGGTTTCACTAAGACTCAGAGAAGCGCGAAGTGTATTCAGTTCGAGCCTTAATGTCAGCTCACCAAGTTACGAACAGCAAGCGTATCCAAGTGCCTAACATCTACACCGCGGGTCAAAAAGATCACCTGCTCAGCAATATTTGCCGCGTGATCACCCACACGCTCCAAGCTTTTCAAAATACCTAGATAGGCGAGTGACACTTCTAATGAAGCGGGATTTGCATGAATCTGCTCTGTAAGCCAGTCCTTCGCCGCAACGTAAGCCTCGTCAATATCATCATCCTTGAGAATAATGGCCGCCGCTTGATCGACTTGTAGTCGTGCAAAACTGTCCAGAGCCTCCTTCAACATTGCATTTACTTGGCGTGCAATATCACGTACCCGGGCGCTCGCCTCCTCGAATGCCCCTTCTTCTGTCAGTGATATGGCTTGACGCCCAATTTTTACCGCCTCATCACCAATTCGCTCAAGGTCGTTGGTCACTTTTATCGTCGCCAATACGAGTCGGAGGTCGCCCGCCGCAGGCTGCCTCAAAACAAGAATACGTGTGCACTGTTCATCGATGGATCGCTCCAGCGTATTGACCTCAAGATCGAGATCAATCGCTTCCTCAGCAAGCGATGAATCGCCGTCTAGGGTCGCGTCGATTGCGCGCTCGATTTGAGACTCAACAAGACCGCCCATCGTCATCAAGTCGTTTCGGACGCCGACTAACTCAGCGTTGAATTGGGCTGAAATGTGCAATCGCTGTGGTGTCACTCGATCCATAAATCCTTACCTTAGGGCTTAGCCATAACGCCCTGTGATGTAGTCCTCTGTTTCTCGTTTCTCTGGGAACGTGAATACATTTTCTGTGAGCCCAAATTCAACAAGACGCCCCTCATTCATAAAGGCGGTGTAATCAGACACTCTCGCCGCCTGCTGCATATTGTGAGTAACGATAATGATGGT
>CBFHQN010000202.1:1783-2954 GCA_965657765.1 Luminiphilus sp.
CCGGCTCATCGAGTAAGAGAACACGGGGCTCGAGCGCAATAGCCCGGGCTATCACCAATCGTTGCTGCTGACCTTGAGATAATTTCAAAGCAGAGTCGGTCAGGCGATCTTTCACCTCGTCCCAGAGAGCGGCGGATCGCAGGGCCTGCTCTACCAACTCCTCCAAGCGGCGCTGACTCTTAACCCCGCTTAACTTCAATCCGTAAGCAACATTGTCGAATATGGATTTTGGAAACGGGTTTGGCCGCTGAAAAACCATTCCTATCTGACGACGCAGTGCTGTCACATTGGTTTTAGCGCTGAGAATATTTGACCCAGAAAAAATAATCTGTCCTTCGTAGTGCACACCATCAATAAGATCATTCATCCGGTTCAGGCACCGCAATAATGTCGATTTACCGCATCCACTGGCGCCGATAATTGCGGTCACCGATTTTTCCGGAATATCTAAAGCGATGCGCTTGAGCGCTGACGGATTATCTTTGTAACCCAATGAAAGGTCTTTTATTTGTAGAATCGATCTATGCGACTCATTTTCGTTTGTCGGGTTTATTTCTTCAGTTGCCATCTTTATTGCCTCAGAACGGGTTCACCGGCACTCGTCTGCGCAGGATCACGGTGCGAAACGCCACTGCGATGAGATTCAGTACGAAAATAAGAATCACAAGAACAAGTGCAACCGTTGATATCCAGCCTAGGTCTCCAGGTTCAACTCGATTGAATAAAACCGCATCAAATAATTGAAACCCGACATGCATAAACTTTTGCTCTAGCTCAATAAAGGGAGCTCGGGCCGAAAATGGCAGCGAGGGTGCGAACTTAACAGCACCTACTAATAGTAAAGGAGCCACCTCGCCCGCGGCTCTTGCGGTCGCCAAAATCAGACCGGTAAACACACTGGGTAGCGCAGCTGGCAATACGGCTCTGAATACGGTCTCTGCCTTGGTAGCGCCCAATGCAACACTGGCCTCACGCAAGTCACTGGGCAATGCATCCAGTCCCTCTGTCACCGCTACAATTACAATGGGCAGATTTAACAACGCAAGCGTCAAGGCAGCCCACAATAAGCCAGGTGTACCAAATGTGGGGCTCGGTAGGCGATCAGCAAAAAAGAGCTCATCTATCTGACCACCAAGACCATAAACAAAGAACCCCAGGCCAAAAACACCGT
>CBFHQN010000203.1:0-2951 GCA_965657765.1 Luminiphilus sp.
GTCTCAATATCCGAGGTTCTGGGGAGTCTGATGCCGACGATCATCAACTGGTTTTCTGCAGTTTTGGGGCTCGTAGCGGTCCTCATTTTGGTTGCTTTTGTAAGGTCCCCCATCACTCCGGAGGTTTGGGAGCCTCCTAAAAATCCGGGGTTCACAGACGGTTTTGCACCTAACAGCGACTTGGCATCTATGGTCCTTGTACCGGTGCCGGGACACGGCCCTGAAGACGTTTCCTGCACTGCTGACGGATTCATGATTACGGGGTTGGAAGATGGACGTATTATCCGTATGGCGCTTGATGGCAGCTTCGAAACCATGGGCGACACTCGAGGCCGTCCTGTTGGGCTTCAGGCAATGCCTGATGGCTCAGTAATTATTGCGGATGCACTGAAAGGGCTGCTCAGATTGCAGTCGGATGGCTCGGTTGAGGTGCTTGCAAATGAGTTTGAAGGTCGGCCGATCTTATTTGCCGACGATCTCGATATTTCCTCTGATGGCGTGGTGTGGTTTAGCGACGCTTCCCAGCGCTTCAGTATCGATGGCTTCATGCTGGACTTGCTCGAGGCGTCACGCACCGGCCGCCTCATGTCCTATAATCTTACGACGGGCGAGATCAAGTCGCACCTAGAAGGGTTGTTCTTTGCCAATGGTGTGGCACTGGGTCCTGACGAGACCTACGTATTAGTGAACGAGACCGTCACAGGCCGTGTGCACCGTCTGTGGCTAAAAGGTGAAAGAGCTGGGAGCAGCGAGATCTTTATCGACCAGATTCCAGCCATGGTCGATAACATCTCGTTCAACGGCGAAGACACCTTTTGGGTGGCATCCCCCAATCCGCGTGATGCTCTAGACGCTTTTGCAGATAAGCCCTTGCTACGTCGATTGGTAGGGGGCTTGCCTGCCTGGGTGAGTGGCTCGCTCGAAGAGCACTTCAGTATGGTGTCAGCCTTTGATCTCGAGGGAAATTTGATCAAGAGCTTTCGAGACCCAGATGCTCGTTTAAATCAAATAACGAGTGTTAACGAGTGCGATCGCAAGCTGATCATGGGGAGTCTCATTTCCAACAGCATAGGAATCTTGGAATTAGCCAATGAGTGACAGCAGCCATGTCCCCGTTTTAGTTGTTAACGCATTCACCGATACGCTGTTTGGCGGTAACCCTGCCGCGGTTGTGGAGACTGATACGCCTCTCGCCGACAGCACCATGCAATCCATTGCCGAGCAACACAATCTTAGCGAGACCGCGTTTTTGGTGAGGAAAGGCGTCGACCACTTTTATTTACGCTGGTTTACCCCGACGAAAGAAGTCCCGCTTTGCGGTCACGCCACCTTGGCGTCTGCCTATGCCTTGGATTATCTCGAAAACTGGGCAGGTGAGTGTCTCACCTTTGATACTGCAAGTGGGCCGCTTTACGTTACTCGTGATGGCGATGGTTATCGTATTGAATTTCCGGCCGTGTTTATGGGCGAAGTGGACACACCTGACAACGTTGCTGCGGCTCTTGGTGTTCCCGTTGTCCGCAGCTTCCAGCCATCTAATGGTGCGTGGCAGATGGTGTGTGAACTTGCGGAAGAGGCAACCCTGAAAGCCTGCTCACCCGACTTTTCCGCGCTCGCGATGGCCACTGACCTCGGCGTGAGCATTACGGCGGCGAGTTCCGATGTGGACTACGTGTCGCGTTTTTTCATTCCTCAGCTCGGTATCAATGAGGATCCCGTTACCGGCTCGGCGCATTGCCAGCTGGTTCCTTTTTGGGCGGCGCGATTATCAAAGACCACCTTGAGGGCGCGACAATTATCAGCACGAGGTGGTGATCTTCACGGAACCCTGGAAGGGGACCGCGTTGTGTTGGCGGGAGCGTGCTGCTTATTTTCCGAGGGAAGGATCTTCCTCCCCTCGGCCTGAGTTTAGCGCTCTGCTAGAGCTTGTTTTTTTCCTGCTCAATCCAGCGCGTCATTCTCACCTCGAGGGCATCAAGCGGGATAGCGCCCACCCCTAGGAGTTCGTCGTGGAATGCACGGATATCAAAGCGATCACCAAGCTCTTTTTCGGCGAGCGCACGTAACTCGAGCATTTTCAGCTGACCAATTTTGTAAGCGAGTGCTTGGCCGGGCCAACCAATGTATCGATCGATCTCGTTGATAATGTCGGCCTCTGTTTTGGCTGCATTGTCTTTAAAGTAATCAATGGCCTCTTGCCGTGACCAACCGAAGTAGTGAATGCCCGTATCGACCACCAGTCGAACCGCGCGCCACATGTCATATATGAGTTGTCCATAACGAGAGTAGGGATCTTTGTAGAGTCCCATGTCATAGCCCAATCGCTCGGAGTAAAGGCCCCAGCCCTCGATAAAGGCTGTGACGCTGCTGTTGCGACGGAACTCAGGCAGTCCTTCGATTTCTTGTGCCAAAGCGATCTGCAGGTGGTGGCCTGGAACGCTCTCGTGAACGGACAGCACTTCCATTTCATATTTTGGTCGTACTTCGGGCTTGTAGAGATTGACGTAGTACCAACCGGGGCGGCTGCCGTCTAAGGCAGGGCGCATGTAAAACGCGGTCGTCGTATCCGGCGCAAGCTCAGGCGCAATCGGGCGAACGCCGTAAGGCATGCGCGGGAGCTTACCGAACAGCTTTACCAGTTGCGGGTCTAGGCGTTTCGAAACTGCCTGATAGCCCTCCAGTAGCTCCTCTGCGGTCTCGTAATAGAACTGAGGGTCGCTTCGCAAAAAGTCGTTAAAAGCGTTCAAGTCGCCTTCGAATCCGACCTCTTCGATCACTTCCATCATTTCACCGCGAATCCGTGCAACTTCAGCGAGGCCCACGTTGTGAATCTCCTCAGGCGTCATGTCGGTGGTGGTAAAGTGCTGCGCGAGCATCGCGTAGACCTCTTTACCGCCGGGCAGCGTGCCAATGCCTGGGTGCTTACGGGTGCTGGGTAGATAGGTTTCCTC
>CBFHQN010000204.1:0-2915 GCA_965657765.1 Luminiphilus sp.
CGAGACTGGCTTGCCATAAACCGCCCATTCGAGTTCGGGATTACCGGCCACCAGCGCTAGCTCACTCATAATGTCCGCGACGCTATTTCCGGGAAAGATTCGGCAGTTGATGGTGGCTGTGGCTGTTCGGGGAAGTGCGTTCTCTGCGTGTCCGCCGCTGAGCATTGTTGGAATGCAGGTGGTCCCCAGAGTGCCGACGTATTCGGGTTGAGCACGTAAGACCTCGATCGCTTCTTCGTCTTTGGGGTCGGCGGCAAAGCGTCGCATTGCTTCACCGACCTCGTTGTCTAGGAAGGGCGCGGAGCGCTCGAAATAGGTGCGCGTGATCTCGTTCGTCTCGATAGCGAAGCGGTGATTTTCGATGCGCTGGATGGCTGCCGCGAGATCAAAAATCGCGTTATCAGCCCGGGGCATCGAGCTATGGCCACCAATATTTCTGGCGGTCATGGTGTAGGTGGCGTAGGTCTTCTCAGCAAAGCCAACCATGTATTGAATGGCTTCATCGCTATCGTTCAGTGCTCCACCACCGCCATCAACAATAATCGCGTACTCAGCGTCGATTAGGTTGCGGTGGTTGTTGGTGAGGTCCTGCACCGTGTTTTGCAGCGATTCTTCATCACCTGTAAACGCAATAATGAGATCGCGATTTGGCACAAAACCCTGCGCTTTGAGCCATACAAACATGGTGGTGAGCATCGAGACATCAAACTTGTTATCGAGCACGCCACGGCCGAAGTAGAAGGTCTCATCCTGCTGCAGCTCGAAGGGGTTACGCACCCATTCACCGGTCTCTGCGGGAACCACATCCATATGCGAGGAGAACACCACAGGCTTTCGGTTGCTCGTACCATCGCCGCGATAACGCACAACCAGAGAGACAGTTTCGTCTAGGGGCAGCGTGTGAATATCTTTTGGGTCAAAGCCACCCTCGATAAAAACGCCTTTCAGATATTCAGCGTAGGCGGGTACATTGCCATAACCGTAGGCCGTGACGCGCGCTGTTGCATCCGCTAAAAGCGATTCAGCGAAGCGGCTGTATTCTGTAATCTCGGTAGCGTTGAGACCTGATGTTTTCATCCCGAGCGTTACTGCTGGGCTACCCGCATTGCCCTTAACACCCTCTGCATTTGTGCCCTTTGATGACCCTTCAGCGGCACGGGTTTCAGCGGTTGAATCTGCAAGCGCGAGACTGCTGCCCACCGCTAATGCTGCCGCAAAGAAGGCAGCCAAAATGACACTGATAGTGGATTTGGTAAGTCGTAGGTTCGGGTTGGATTCCATGTTTCTCTCTTCTAAAGAGCCACTCGCCAGCTCGCAGATGCCGCAAGAAAATCTTCCATAAACTTAGAAAATAGCTGCGAGTGAACTTGGCAGAAATATCGTGCGCTTTGTCTAATTATTCTCAGAGCAGTTCATACCATGTATCGCTAGACCTCGCAGTGTTTATTTGAGTGCGAATGAATATCGGAAAACCCGGGCTGAAAAAACATTGCGAAAAATCCGTAGTGAAGTACGTTTAGTTCGGAAGTGATGCCACTGTGTGGCGATTACGACGCCTATGCCTTCTTTAAATGGGTTTGCCAGGTTTTTGAATCGCTGGGTTGGCAAATTGGTTGAGAGTGCCGGTTTTAGAAAAGAGAGCGTCGAGAACACGGACAATAGAACTAGTAATCAAAAGATTTAATAATAAAAACGAGCACACGACACTGTGTGACAGATCCGCCCCAGGAGGCGTTGGCAGAATGAACACTCCGATCTCAGAAGCAATAGCGCCCGACTTTTATCACTACGACTCAAGCCCCATTGCATCGGCTTCGACCGAAGGCGAGTTTGTGCATATCCGATGGCCCGATGATGCGAAGCTTGCCTGCCACCGTTTTTGGCTAAAAGAGAATGCAGTTGGTCAAGGCGGTATCGACCTTGCGACACGCGAGTGCATTCTTGATCCCGCAGACCTTACGGACGATATCGAAGTCAAATCAGCGGTCGTGGATAACGCCGGTGATTTGATCGTTGAGTGGGGGCATGACGGTCAGAGATCGGTTTATCACTCGGGGTGGTTGCGCCATGTTGCGGAAAACAATCATCGGCCCAGTAGCTGGTTGCCAGAGGCGCAGTCGTGGACGACAGGGTCGATTGGTGAAGTGCCTCGCGTTGACGGATCGGCTGCTCTTGAGAGTGACGACGCGATTCTGGCACTGCTCAATAACCTGATTGTCTACGGAGCTTGTGTCCTAGAGAATTCGCCGACGCATGAAGGCTATCTTCTTGAGCTTGCTGAGCGTATTGGTCCGGTGCGCGACAGCAACTTTGGCCGTATTTGGGATGTGCGCGCTGATATTAATTTGGCTGGAGACGCTGCAACCAACACCACAGCGAATACAGGGCTGCGTTTAGGGCCACATTCCGATCTGCCGACCCGTGAGGTACCACCGGGGTTTCAGTTTTTGCACTGCTTAGTCAACGACGCACATGGCGGTGAGTCAACGCTGACCGATGGCGCGGCCTTGGTTGAAGCACTGGAGCGCGACTATCCGGAAGAATTTGAACTGCTTTACACACGCCATTGGATTTTCTTTAACCGCGGACCAGGCATTGATCATCGGTGGTCTGCACCGATCATCGATTACCTTCCTGGTTCTGATACGCCAACCATAAGAGCCTTCTATCCCGTACGAGCGTTCCCAGCGATGGCAAATGAGGACGTGAGCCGTTGTTACGACGCGCTCCGCTTGTTTCATAAGATGGCTGATCAGCCCGAGTTCGAACTTAAGTTCCGGCTGACTGCGGGTGACATCATGTGTTTCGATAATCGCCGTGTACTTCATGGGCGCGATGCGTTTACGGGTTCAGGTAAGCGACACTTACAAGGTATTTACATCGACCGCGATGAAATTATGTCGCGTGGACGCGCA
>CBFHQN010000205.1:0-2853 GCA_965657765.1 Luminiphilus sp.
CTTAACTGAAGCCCGAGACTGTGGTTACCGATAATGAGGTAGAACAGCCACACGCCCATAGAACCCATTCCCAACATGCCGAGTACCACCTCGCGTATTGATCGGCCTTTCGATATACGGGTTACGAAAATACCAATGAAGGGACCGTAGGCAAGCCACCACGCCCAATAAAAGATCGTCCAATCTTCGATGAATCCCGTGTTGTTTATGGGGTCAGTCCAAAACATCATCGCTACGGTGTTTTGCAGCGTGTGACCGATCGAGTTGATCGCCATTTGCAATAGGAAGACGGTATCACTGGCTAGGAGAATGCAGACCAAAATAACAAAGGCCAGCACCATATTAAAATCACTGAGTCGCTTAATACCGCGCTTAAGTCCAAGCCACACGCTGGTGCCAAACATTACAACGCACACCGCAACCACCACTAACTCCATACCAAAACTGACTGGAATGCCCGTCAGCCTTGAGATCAACGCGGCAATCATGGGTGTCGAGAATCCAAGCGAGCTCCCGATCCCGCCGACCAAGGCGATCATGAAGAAGCTATCCATTAACCTCGCGCCAATCGACCCCTCACCGCCCTTGATAAAATGCGGTGCTGAGATGCTGTACTTGAGCTTGGACACGCCGCGCGCGTAAAAGGGGTAGGCAATGGCGAGCGTTGGCAGGCAGTAAAACGACCAGGCAACCAGTCCCCAGTGATGCAGACCAAAGGACGACGCCCAAACGTAGGCCTCGGGCGACCGCGGCGCAGCCCCAAAGGGGGGGGTATCGACGTAGAACGCCCATTCGATGGATGCCCAATACATCATGCCGGCACCAATACCGGCAGCAAACAGCATCGCGATCCAGCTAGTTGTACTGAATTCAGGTTTATCGTCGCCTAGCCGCACGCGACCGTAAGGTCCAAAGGCAAGAAAAACGACGGCACCAAAGGCCGATATCGCCGTGAGAATGTACAGCCAACCCAGCTCAGTAGCGAGGAAGTTGTAGGCCGTTTGGAGTGCGAGCGAACTGGCTTCTGGGAAGAGAAGCAGCGGTATGGCCATGGCCAACATGACCGAGAGGGTTAAAACGAAGTTAACGCGATCTACAGCCTGCGTCATAAAGCATCCCAGAATTATTGTTTTAGTGTGATGACAGGGTAGCCTATTTTCCCGTTTGGTTTCATGCTCCGACGTTCGGGGTGGCTTGAATCACAGGCTAGTAGGCAACCCCTCTTTCATCCAGCACTGCTTTGAGCGGGTCTAGATGCGATTCATAGCGCTGCCAAAGTGACAAAGCGTCTCGGTAAATAGGCTGCCTTACCTGCTCCGAACTTGCAGTGCGCACCGCTCGGTCTTTCTCGTAATAACGAAGACATTGCTCCTCGAAGGGCAACTTACAGTGTTCTAACAAGGCGCGAACCTGAGTCTCTAGATCTTCCACCACTGTCTCGTATTGTACCGTCATCACATTCTCTGGAAGCACCGCGTGCCAGTGCGCCATGAGTCGCAAGTAATCCGCGTAATAATGGCCAATCTCCTCCAACCCGTAGGTAAATTCCTGACCTCGCGCAAACAGCTGTTTGAAGTTAGCAAAGCAGGCCGCCATTGGGTGCCGTCGAGCGTCAATAATGGTGGCGTTGGGCAAAATGGCTTTGATCAAACCAATGTGCAACCAGTTATTGGGCATCTTGTCGATAAAGTACGCTTTATCGGTTCGGTACTTCGCCGCGCTGTCTAAGTACTGCTGCCCATACGCCGTTCTCTCTTCGGCAGATAGGTTGATGAGGTTTAAGGGATACTGCGCTTGCTCATCTTTCTTGCGCGTGCCCCCAATCTCACTCGCAATCTGGCTGATATATGGCAGCTCAGCTGTGCCCTCTACCAACGAGTGGCTCGCGAGAATTTGCTCTAGCAGCGTCGATCCTGCTCTGGGCAAGCCCAGAATGAAGATCGGCTCGGCCGACGGATGCCCCTCCCCCGTGAAGAGCGCAGACGGACAATACGCCATCATCTCATCAGTCTGACGCGTCGTTCGCTCCACGGTGTAAGAACTGAATTGTCGCTTTATCGAATTGCCGTCGGCGTAGGCCACAAACGACTCGTCATGTGCACCCCGATCTTCCAGTGCTTTTCCAATCGCAAAGGCGAGATGGAACCGATCCGGCCCCATCCGATCGAGCAATTGATGTCGCTCCCGCATGGTTGCAATGAGCGCATCGTCAAACTTAAACGTCTTCAAATTAGCCAGCGCCCAATAGGCCTCACCAGCACCTGGGTCCGCCTTAATGGCACGCTGGTAAATTTTCGTTGCCTCCTCGCCTTTGCCACCGTAGCGCAACGAGTGGCCGTAACTGATCAAAATGCGGGCATTATCCGGAACACGACGAACGATCTGTTCAAACTCTGGGTGGGCAAGGTCGTATCGGCCAGCCATCGACAAGATCGCCGCATGCTGAACACTATGAGAAACAGCGTTCGGGTCTTTGTCTTTTAGAATACTGGTCTGCTCAAGCGCATCATCGAAACGCTGATGGCGGGCGAGCGCAGTGGCGTAGTTAGCACGAGCAATCACAAAGTCAGGGGCCAGCTCTAGGCAACGTTCGAGCAGTAGAATCGACTGGCCAACCACTCCCAGCGTTATGCCAATCTCTGCAAGCAAACGAATGGCATCCACATCATGGGGTCGGCGCTTAAGATATTCGCGGCAAACACCCTCAGCGATACCCAAACGTCCACCCTCGACTAAGTCGAGCGCTTTCTTGAGAATCGGGTCTAACTCTCGACTGTTGAGTGACCGACGGTAGGCGTCCGCTGCACCCATATCATCGCCTTCAGCGGCGCGCAGGTGGTAAAGGTCACGCCA
>CBFHQN010000206.1:0-2804 GCA_965657765.1 Luminiphilus sp.
TGCGTGAGTGATGGATCGCCCATGGTTACCGGTAGTTGGCCAGCAATTCTTCGGCTGGGTGCATCGGGCAGTTGTTGCCAACCGTCGGGAATACCGTTTCGCCAGAAAAGCAGCATATTCATCTGAGGTTGCCCATCGGTAATGACGACAAACTGATCCTCCTCACCAAACCCCATGAGCGAGGGAGTTGCGCCCGTACCATGTCCCCAGCCATTCAAATAGGCTGCACTCCAGGCACCGTCGCGCTCATCAATACTCAAACGATCCCCGGTCCATACCACTTTATGCATGTGCTCTTGAGAGGCGATATAGATACCGCCGTTTTCGTCGATCGCAAAGGCATTGCGAATCCAGCCGTAACCCGTGGGTTTGGTTGCCTTGTCTTCAGCGCCCTCGCTGTGATTGAGTCGCACCCAATGGAATGTGCTGAGATCGCGGCTTACCGCGACGATGTACCCATGCTCGGTGGCCGCTATGAGCCAGCCGTCGTAGGTCATGCTGAGCCCCATCACAGGCCCTGTCACCTCACTCGGAAACTGGAACTCACCTCTCTTAACAATGCGTGATCGGGAATCTGTCGGATCCTCATCGCCAAACACCAAAATCTGTCCGGTCTTACTGCCGATGTAATAGTTGTGCTCGTGGTCGAGCACCGTGTAGAGGTTGGCTAGATCGCGCAGTTTGCTGGCCTCTTGAAACGCATGAATGAGTGCAAAGAGCCCAGCGTTGTTCTCATCAAACTTAGCTATCGAGGCGTCGGCTCGCGCCTCGTCGTAATAAGTTGTGCCCGGGAACGGATACTCGTCGATTAATTCATAGGTGTCGTAGTCGACTTTCACGATCCGATCGATGCCATTCCCCCAAAAGACCCGTTTACCGTCGGCATACTTGCCCGAGATAACCTGCCCAAAATGTGCAGGCCCCGTATGCAAGTACTGGATTTCCTCATTGGAAAGTCTTCGCGAGGGCCCCGAGGGGCCTGCCAGCATTTGCGCGTCTTGTTGGGCTGGGTCGTTGTGCGCCATGGCGTTATGGCTGTCCGCCAAGAAGACATTACGGCTAGGGAGGTTAGCTTGTGAGGCGTGCTCAGCACTCGTCGCATGGGCAGCTGCCGCACATGAGAACGTCAAGAGAGCGCAAATGACAGTAGCGCCACTCGCGCGTCGATTGAAAAGACCTTTGCACATCGTGTTCATTATTATTTTCATCACAGCCCGTACTCTTTGACTCTACGCTAGTTCTGCTGCAAATGGACAGCCAAACGAGTTGAGGCGCAAGCTTGCTTTGGCCTGATAAGTCACGGACCCTTGCTCAAAATAATAAGCAACGCCAAGGATGCAGATCTATGGGGCAAACTTTCACACTAAAGAGCGGCGATTTGGAATTCACCGCTGTAGAGCAAGGCGAGGGGCCGCTGGTTCTCTGCCTTCATGGGTTCCCTGACTGCTACCACTCGTTTCGTCATCAGCTG
Organism: Luminiphilus sp.; assembly: GCA_965657765.1. Taxonomy (GTDB): domain Bacteria; phylum Pseudomonadota; class Gammaproteobacteria; order Pseudomonadales; family Halieaceae; genus Luminiphilus. The sequence goes on from CBFHQN010000206.1 coordinate 1,472, forward strand.
CCTTTCCTAGCGGACCACGGCTATCGCGCGGTCTCAGTCAGCCTTCGAGGCTACGAGCCAAGCTCTCAACCTTTGGACGGGGATTACTCACTCGAGTCGATTGCGAACGACGTCATCGCCTTTATTGATCAGCTGGGCGAGGAGAAGGCACACCTGATAGGCCATGATTGGGGGGCGGCGATTACTTACACGGCGGGCGCTGCAGCACCGGAGCGTTTCCACAGCCTAACAACGATGGCCGTACCCCACTCCGGGCGCTTTGTGAACGAGGCATTCTTCAAACCCAAGCAAGCGCTTCTGTCTTGGTACATGCTGTTCTTCCAGCTCCGTGGCATCGCAGATTACACCGTTAGGCAAAACGACTTTGCGTTCATTCGCTGGTTATGGCGAGTGTGGAGCCCTAACTGGCAAATAGAAGAAAACGCGCTTTCTGAGGTTATCGATACGCTCAAACAGCCGGGCGTGCAGCGAGGGGCACTGGCCTACTACCGTGAGGCTTTGAGCCCGAAACAACTGCCTTTGACTCCGGCACGAAGAGCGGCGAATGCATACCTGGTGCCAGTACCTACATTGGCACTAACAGGAACAGATGACGGGTGCATCAACTGCAATATTTTCCAAGCGTTATGCAGAGAAACGGACTTTCCAAGCGGCCTTGAAGTTCGTGTTGTTGAGAATGCCGGGCACTTTTTGCATCAAGAACAGCCCGATACGGTTAATGATCTTCTGCTCGCATGGCTAGAACAGCACCGATAGTTCAGACGTTCCAATGGTAATTGAGATGTTCAGGTAAACATCACGTTCTATCCCAAGCGCCAAACCCTCTCCGATTAACCCGGCGGGTTTTGCTCAAAAGCGGGTACGTCAGGATTTAGCTCAACCCAATCCTGCTTGGTGCTCGACCAACAGTGGAACATGGCGACAAAGCCTTCGGTATCGTCGAGCGTGCCGGTCTTTAAGTAAGCCATATCAGGCTGTGCAGGTACCTGTGAGTACAGCGGTGATCCGCAGGTACCGCAGAAAAAACGCTTAACGGTATTTCCCGTATCGGTGTCGCTGTCTTCATACAAAGACATCTCACCCGAAAACACGAGGTCTGCCTTTTGAAAAGCGGCAAGCGTGGAGAACGCCGAGCCCGCCTGCTTCTGACAATTTTTACAATGGCAGACACCCGTCATCATGGGGTCTGCCTTTGCCTCATACCGCACCTTGCCGCACAAACATCCGCCGCTTATCGACATGGCTTTTCCTCGCTGGTTTGTTAGGTCGTCGTTTAGTTAAACAGATGACCTAATCAGAACAAACCAACGATTTGTCCGTCAACCACGTCGAT
>CBFHQN010000207.1:0-2797 GCA_965657765.1 Luminiphilus sp.
TGTATCGCTCATTGTCTTGTCTCTTATTTTTTTCTTATTGCCGCTGATTTATTTGCGCCCATCTCCAAGGCCATCAGCAGGATTTTCATGTGCCGTGGGACACTCCGTCTTCATCTAAACGAGTGTTAGACCTTGGGTCAACACCTATCTTGCTACACCGTTTTTACGCGTTTCGATTTCGCTTTGAGCCACGTATCTGTGCAATCATTGCGCGCAAATCTAAAAATATCGGAAAGCATTAGAGACATTGGTGCTTTGATCGGGGCGAGAGAGAACTATGAATAAGATGGTTGGCGGGGGACACTTCGATAAGTCGTCTACCCTTGAGCGCCAAAGAAGCTATATCAATGGCCGTTATGTGGATGCCGTGAATGCGCAGTTATTTCAAACGATCCACCCGGGCACAGGGCAAGCGATCTGTGACGTCGAAGTTGCCGATCAGGCGGTCGTTGATTCGGCTGTCGAAGCTGCAAAGCAGGCTTTTGACAGCTGGTCTCAAACCCCAGCCGCAGAGCGCGGTGCAATATTACGTCGTGCGGGCGAGATTCTCCGTGAGCGCAATCAAGAGCTCGCTGAGTTGGAAACTTTGGATACAGGGAAAGCGATTCAAGAGACGAGTGTGATCGATGTAATTAGTGGCGTCGAAGTGCTCGAGTACTACGCAGGCATTGCACAGGCCTTGCATGGCTCGCACATTGACCTCCCGCCCGAGGCCTTTGCCATCATGCGCCGTGAGCCCCTCGGTGTCTGCGCTGCAATCGGTGCTTGGAATTACCCCATACAGATCGCGCTGTGGAAATCAGCTCCGGCGTTGGCCTGCGGAAATACCATGGTGTTCAAGCCGTCTGAGGTGACTCCGCTCACTGCGTTGAAATTGGCTGAAATCTACACCGAGGCAGGTTTGCCCGATGGCGTCTTTAATGTCGCGCTGGGGATGGGTGATACGGGCGCTGCTTTGGTAAAACATCCGGATGTGGTCAAAGTGTCGCTGACAGGGTCGGTACCAACCGGCAAGCGTGTTGCTGCCATGGCCGCCGAGTCATTGAAGAAGGTGACACTCGAGCTGGGTGGTAAGTCGCCTATTGTGGTGTTTGATGACTGCGATTTTGATAGCGCCGTTAATGCGGCACTGGCCGGAAATTTCTACTCTACGGGTCAGGTGTGCTCTAACGGCACTCGAGTGTTTGTTCACGAGGCTATTTTCGATCGCTTTGTTGCAGAGGTTGTTGAGCGAGCTCAAGCCATCAGTGTGGGCGACCCCTTCGATCCTGACATTCAAATGGGGCCCTTGGTGTCCGCGCCACAGCTGGAGAAGGTGGCAGCTTACCTCGAGCAAGCACGCTCATCAGATACGGTTGACGTGTTGTGCGGCGGCGAGATTCTGAGCACTGACGAGCTAAATGATGGTTACTTTGTCTCACCTGCGGTGGTGGTGGCAAAAACGGATGACCACTCGGTGGTTACAGAAGAGGTGTTTGGGCCTTTGATGACCATTTTAAAGTTTAGCGACGAGTCTGATGTTGTCAGTCGAGCCAATGACACTCGATTGGGCCTTGCTGCTGCGGTATTCAGCCAGGATTTTGCACGAGCACATCGTGTCGCCAACGAGCTTCAAGCCGGCATTGTTTGGATTAACGAGTACAACATTACGCCAGCAGAAATTCCCTTCGGCGGTTACAAAGAGTCGGGGATTGGTCGGGAGAACGGTCTGCAGACAATCGAGCATTTCACTCAGAGTAAGACCATCTATGCCAATTTGGGCAGGGTCGAAAAAACGTATTGAGTGGTCTGGGGCGGGTCATGAAGGCTGCTCGACAGTTGATCTTGATCAGTGTTGGGTTGCTCCTAGTTGGGTTGTCATTAATAACACCCACCTATGCCGATTCCGACATTGTGCTCACGGACACCACACTTGACGCGGCTCCAGAGAAAAAACCAAAAACGCTCTTTGTGATTGTCGATTGTATCCCGGCTGACGTGATAGAGCGCGTGAATACCCCTGGCATTGATGCTGTTACTGCCTCCGGCAGCTACCAGCGTGCTTATGTGGGTGGTGAGCTTGGGTTGCCGACTCAAAGTCCAACGGTTTCTGCTGTGGGTTATATGAGTTTGCTGACCGGGACTTGGTCAAATAAGCACAATGTCCGTGCTAATCATGGTTTAGAACCAAACTACGCTTATTGGGATATTTTCCGCGTCGCAAAGCACCAAGCCGAACCCGCGACAACGGCTATTTTTTCAACTTGGACCGACAACCGTACGATTCTACTGGGCGACGGTTTACCCGAAGCGGGTGGTAACAAATTCGATGTTGTAGCTGATGGATTTGAGGTCGATCCAATGTTTGCCCCCGATCTTGACGACGTTGACCGAATACAAACCATCGACCTTCACGTAACGAGCGTGGCCGCTAAGAGTTTGGTTGAGGTAGGCCCCGATCTTTCGTGGGTCTACTTACAGCACACCGATGATATTGGTCATCGCGACGGTGATGGACCCTCGATGGATCTGGCTGTGCGTTGGATTGACAAAAGGGTGCTGGAGCTTCACTCGGCGGTTAAGGCGCGAGAGCAACAGGTCGCTGACGAGGACTGGTTGGTGATTATCACCACAGACCACGGCAGAAAATCGTCGGACGGCAAGAGTCATGGTGGTCAGTCCGAAAGAGAGCGCACTATCTGGATCGCTAGCAATACTCCGCGTATGGTTGCTCCCGCAGAGCGCGATGCGGCCATTGTGGATATCTATCCGACGATTGTTGAGCATATGCGCTTTGACGTGCCTGATGAGGTTGCTG
>CBFHQN010000208.1:0-2782 GCA_965657765.1 Luminiphilus sp.
GCCACTTGCATTGTTGATGTACAAGTTCAGTGACTGAGCCTGGTCGATCCACTTCTGGCGACGGCTTGCAGCATCCACCAGCCAGCGAGGTTCTATCTCAAAGGCTGGTGCGTACTTCGCTTTTAGATCGGCGGGGATTCGATCCACCGCCTGTACACTGCCGTCGAAGTACTTGAGATCATTAACCATCACCTTGTCCCACAAGCCACGCTCTTTAAGGTCGCGAACCAAGTAAGGGTTGACCACAGTGAATTCGCCAGAGAGGTTCGATTTCACGTAAAGGTTTTGGTAAGTCGGTTCGATTGACTGCGACACGCCCGTGATATTGGCGATGGTGGCGGTTGGTGCAATCGCCATCACATTTGAGTTACGCATACCTTGCTGCGCAACTTTACCGCGTAGAGCATCCCAATCCATGCTGCTGTCTTGGTTGACCGAGATGTAGTCTGCGCCGCGTTGCTCTACCAGCATATTTAGCGAGTCGATGGGGAAAACGCCCTGACTCCACAGCGATCCTTCGTAGCTCGAGTAAGCGCCGCGCTCTGCAGCAAGGTCGGTAGATGCACTGATCGCGAAGTAACTGATGGCTTCCATCGACTTGTCTGCGAACTCAACTGCTTGCTCCGACGCATACGAGATGTCTGTCTTATACAGGGCGTCTTGGAAGCCCATGAGGCCCAGACCAATGGGTCGGTGCTTCATGTTTGAGTTTTCCGATGTCTCAACAGAGTAATAGTTGATGTCGATGACGTTATCAAGCATGCGGATAGCAGTTGTCACCGTCTTGCGCAGCTTGGCGATGTTTAGCTCACCGTTTTCAATGTGCTGTGGCAAGTTAACTGATCCGAGGTTGCACACCGCGATTTCGTCCTTGCTCGTGTTGAGCGTGATCTCTGTGCAGAGGTTAGACGAGTGCACTACACCACAATGTTGCTGTGGTGAGCGGATGTTGCAGGGGTCTTTGAAAGTGATCCATGGGTGGCCGGTTTCAAAGATCATGCCTAGCATCTTGCGCCAGAGTGCTTGTGCTTTTAGCGTCTTGTGGAGTTTTAAGTCGCCGGTGCGAGCTTGCTCTTCGTATTGTGCATAACGCTCTTCAAACGCCGTGCCGTACAGATCGTGCAGATCCGGGACATCGTTCGGTGAGAAAAGCGTCCAGTCACCGTCTTCGAATACACGCTTCATGAACAAATCTGGTACCCAGTTCGCTGTGTTCATGTCGTGTGTGCGGCGACGATCATCACCGGTGTTCTTACGAAGCTCGAGGAATTCCTCGATATCCATGTGCCAAGTTTCGAGGTAGGCACAGACCGCCCCCTTTCGCTTGCCGCCCTGGTTAACAGCAACGGCTGTGTCGTTTACTACTTTCAAGAAAGGAACAACGCCTTGACTCTTACCGTTGGTGCCTTTGATGTAGGAACCTAGCGCTCGTACGGGCGTCCAGTCATTTCCGAGACCGCCAGCAAACTTCGAGAGCATTGCATTGTCCTGAATTGCGCCGTAAATGCCGTGGAGGTCGTCAGGTACCGTTGTTAGATAGCAAGAGCTCAACTGTGGGCGCAATGTGCCAGAGTTAAACAGCGTTGGTGTCGAGCTCATGTAGTCGAATGACGACAGTAACTGATAGAACTCAATTGCACGTGCGTTCTTGTCATCTTCGCGTGTTGCGAGGCCCATGGCGACGCGCATGAAGAACAACTGTGGCAGCTCAAAGCGCGTTTCGTCGCTGTGGATGAAATAGCGATCGTACAGCGTCTGCAAGCCTAGGTAGCTGAACTGGAGATCGCGCTCAGGAAGCAACGCATCACCCAGCATGTCGAGATCGTACTCAGCGAGATTTGGCGCCAACAGCTCGAGCTCGATGCCGCGGCTAATGAAAGACTTGAGCGCCTGCGGGTAATAAGTCGCCATATCAACTTGTGTCGCAGACTCTGCCACGTTGAGGAAGCTCAAACCCTCAGCGCGCAAATTATCGAGTAGCAGACGGGCTGCAGCACTCGAGTAGTTAGGCTCCTGCTCGATCATGGTGCGCGCTGTGATCACCAGAGATGTGCTCAGTTCTTGCTCAGTTACGCCGTTGTAGAGATTTTTCAGAGCCTCATCGATGATCGCCGCTTCGCTGACATCAGAGAGGTCCATGCAGGCCTCCGCAACAATTGTGCGAATACGCTCGATATCCAACGGCTTTGATGTACCGTCTGCACCCACAACATTGATTGCGCCAGCGGCCGCTTCGGACTCAGGTGACAAAGCCTCTTTCTCAACGCGCGCTTGACGTCGCGACTCGCGGTAGATGACGTAATCACGTGCGATGAGATGTTCCCCGGCGCGCATCAACGCCAATTCCACTTGGTCCTGAATGTCTTCGATGTGGATAGTGCCACCTGATGGCATGCGGCGCTTGAATGTTCCGATAACCTGGTCAGTCAGCTTTGCAACAGTTTCGTGGATTCGCGAGCTCGCTGCTGCTGTACCGCCCTCAACAGCAAGAAACGCTTTGGTGATCGCGACAGAAATTTTGCTGTCTTCGAATGGCACCACAGTTCCGTTGCGTTTAATCACGCGCATTTGTCCCGGAGCCGTTGCCGCAATTCGGGTCTGGCTGGGTGTTCCTGTTACCGGCGGGGTTGCGGGCGTCTGATTGCCTGCGGTTTCGCTGCCTGTCTGCATGCTGTTGTCACCTCACGTGTGTTTCTGTGGTTAAACAACCGCTCAATGCGTGGTGTCTGTTTTACTAATTTTCACCACATCTTGGGGTCGATTTCGATTGCACCCCCAAGAT
>CBFHQN010000209.1:0-2757 GCA_965657765.1 Luminiphilus sp.
CATCGAGCGCAGCTGTGAGGGCGAATCGGCTACTGCAGCTTGGTGCGGGCCACTCGTAAAACGACGACTCCAGTTACTGTATCTCATTGCTTTTGCCGTAGAGCCTTTCGTGGAAGACCGACAGACACGCAACAGCTTACCGCCAAAATTCTTGGGGGATCGGTCGCTTTATGATGAACAATTGGTGGCGCTTGAGCGAAATGCCTATCAGTCAGGCGTTCGTATGCTGGAAAAAGCCATTGCTCTTGCGGAGGACCAGATTGATTTGGAGCTGGCGTTGGCAGATTGGCGCTGGTACTTCGGGCGTCGCGGAGCAGCGAAAGATGTGTATCGAAAGTTGTACGAGTCCCATCCAGAGTTGTTTGCTGTTGCGCAGGCATTGCCTCAGCGCTTGACTGACCCCGTCACCTCACGCGCTGATCCCCAGGCAATACCGTCAAGATACCGTTTCACGGTTAACAAATTAGGTAAAGCGAGAGATTTATCTCTGCAAGAGGGGAGTGGCGAGGGCGCTGACCCCAATCGAGTCCGCAAAGCGCTAAGGGAGATTCGGTTTCGCCCATCGCTCGATAGCGAGGGTGAGGTGGTTGAGAGTGAGGTTGTCGGAAGTTATCGCTATCTGCGCTAGACCCCCTCTATGTGTCGCTCGGTTCGAGCCTATTCTTAGGCGTTTTCAATGATGAGCAGTGCCCCCACCGTTTTTGTGCCCTCAGCTCGCCACTCCACAAGGTCACCACCGAAGTCCTCTAAAATTCGTTCGCACACGCTCAGGAAGGGCGCGCGCTGAGGATCTGCTATGATGATCTTCTTGGTGCCGCTCCGGATCGCCGTGGAGATCATATTCACAACGGGATCGACCAGTTCATCCCAGAAACAGATATCAGCGCCAATTAGCAGGTCGGTTGCCGACAAGATATCTGCATTTAGATCTTCAAATCGACCGACTATGGGAGTGACAGCGGTATCGTTTAGCTCTGCGGTCAGCTCCAGATACGGCATGACGTCTGGGTCCGCATCCAGCGACCCGACAGCTGCATTCAATTCTTTAGCGCACCAAATCCCCGCGAGCCCCCAGCCACATCCGGCATCAATCACGGTCTTTGGACTTGCTGTGGTGGTCGATGACAAATAGTCGATGAGAATTTGGCTGGAGCCCCAGAGTTTTGTTCCGTGAATGGAAGGGGAATATCCCTGGCGCTTAAGCGCTCGGACTGCTGGGTGTGACGCATAGGGCACAGCCAGACCCGCAATGGATCTCAAGTGTTGTGTGTTTGCCAATTTGGCTCCTCAAGCGACAACGACTGGAGCCTAGGCTGGAGGTCTAGCTGCGCTTTTTAACCGCTTCAGCCTGAAGTCCCTTTGGCCCTTCGGCCAGCTCGAACTCCACTTCCTCACCCTCGGCAAGACTTTTAAAGCCCTCACCTTCAATGGCACGAAAGTGGACGAAGATATCTTCGGCGCGATCTGGCATCGTAATGAAGCCAAATCCCTTTGCATTGTTGAACCACTTTACGGTGCCGACACATCGATCTGACATCAGACGCTCCGCTTATAAATTATTATGTCAGTGTAGCTATAACAGTGCTTAGCCCTTAACGCAACTCTTCGATCTTCGATTTCTGCGCGGCGATGGAAGCTATTCCGGCTTCTAACTCAGCGAGTTTCTGCTTTTCTTTCGCGACAACGACCTCGGGAGCACGATCGACAAAGTTTTTATTTTGAAGCTTTGCCGACGTCCTGGCTTGATCCGCGATCATTCTTTCGAGCTCTTTATCCAGTCGTGTTAGTTCTTTGTCGACATCAACGACACCGGCCATCGGCACCATGACCTCTAGTGTTCCCGCGAGCGCAGTTAGGGCAGGGGGCTGCTCTTCTCCGTCGTTTAGAACGCGAGCATGCTTCACTTTTGCGAGTTTTTCGAGCGACTGACGGTGTTTTTCGAGGTTCTCCTCATCGCTCGCTGACGCGTTACCTAACACGACCTCGAGTGTTTCGCCTGGAGCGATATTGGCCTCGCTTCGAATCGTTCTGATAGCCGAGATAACCGTCTTGAGCCAGTCAATATCATTCTCTGCGTCGGTATCGCTCTGTGCGGGATCGCTGTTGGGCCATGCAGCGAGCATGAGCGTATCTCCCTGCCGACCGAGACGTGGCGCCATGTTCTGCCAGATTTCCTCGGTAATAAAAGGCATCATTGGGTGCAGCAATCGCAAGACTGTCTCTAGGACATCGAGAAGCGTCATCAGTGTCCCCTGTTTTTCAGACGCTGAGGCTTCATCATTCCATAGCACGGGCTTAGAGAGCTCGAGATACCAGTCGCAATACTCGTTCCACACAAAGTCATAAAGCGTCTGTGCCGCGTGATCAAAACGATATTGCTCGATACTGCGAGTTGTCTCGGTGATAACTGATTGCAAGCGGCTACGGATCCATCGATCGGCGAGACTGAAGGTGGGCGACGCACTGTCAGGGTCGAAGGCCTCGGTGTTCATCAACACATAGCGAGAGGCGTTCCATAGCTTGTTGCAAAAATTTCTGAATCCTTCCATTCGACCAAGGTCGAACTTGATATCGCGTCCTGTGGAAGCGAGGGAGTAGAAAGTGAAGCGTAGGGCGTCTGTCCCGTACCCGGGGATTCCATCGGGGAACTGTTTACGAGTCGCTTTTTCAACTTTCTGCGCTTGCTTGGGCTGCATCATGCTCGAGGTGCGTTTAGCCACAAGTGCTTCGAGATCTATTCCGTCGATAAGATCAATG
>CBFHQN010000210.1:0-2753 GCA_965657765.1 Luminiphilus sp.
TCCTCGGTCGCGTCTATCATCCGCTGTTTGGCAATCTTGTTGGTTGCAGTTCTCGGGAAGTCTGAGACGTAGGCCCAGTAACGAGGCACTTTAAAATCTGCCAGCAACTCGCGGCAGTGAGCGGTCAACATCTCTGGCGTTACGTCGTCCTGCGTTTTACCGGGTGCCAACACAATATAAGCTTTTACTTCCTCTTTGCGCTTAGGGTCCGGCACGCCTAGGACACCTGCTTCGATCACATCAGGATGAAGTCTCAACGTCGATTCAACTTCAATCGAGGCAATGTTCTCACCACTACGCTTAATCATCTCCTTGAGGCGACCGATGATCCACACGTAGCCACGCTCGTCCTGTCGCGCTAAATCGCCTGATCGGAACCAATCCCCGACAAAGCTCTCGCGGTTGGCTTTGGTGCGTTTGTAATAACCCAGAAACAGCCCTGGGCCTCGGAACCAAATCTCCCCTGGCTCACCCACCGGGACAGGTTCACCCTCATCATCTCGAATCGTGAACTCTCGACAAGGCGCAGTGATCCCGCAGCTATCGCGGCCAACCATATCCGTCGCGTCGAGCGGCACTAAAGTGCCAATACCTATTTCGGTCATCCCAAACAACTCTCGAACTGGCACACCAAAGCGCTTCTCAGCCTCGAAATGCTCATCGCCACGATAGTAATAGCCGATGATGTGGTGAAGATCCGTTTCCGCGTCATCGTCTGACACGGGCATGTTGTTAGACGCCTGCGGCGTCATTGAGCAGGTCTGAATTTTGTATTTCTTCACCCACCCCATGAATTCAGACAGGCTGTGGCGGTTTGCCAGATAAACCGTCATACCCGACTGAAGTGCCATCATGATCTGCGCCTGTGGGTCGAAATAGTACAGCGGGAAGGTCACTAAAATGCGCTCAATGCCCTGACCGTAAGCTTCAGCCGCCAGTGTCGATACTAGGCGCCAATACTGATGCGTTTGCATGCAGCCCTTTGGAAATCCCGTTGTACCAGAGGTGTATTGAATCGCGAGTAAATCGGCACTTTCGGGAGGAACTGGAGGCTCGAAACTTGAACTACCCTCTGCGACCAAACGATCAAAGTCGTGACGCTCTCCCGTGACGGCATCACCCGTTGTGACCACACCGCCGATGGCAATCAACTCAGGCACCGCATCCATCGCATCAAACGTGGGAATACACTGCGCGTGCGCAATCAAAAGCTGCGCATCTGAGTCATTCAAAACAAAGCTGAGTTCAGCCGGTTTGTAATAAGGGTTTACTGCGGTCATGACTGCGCCAATTCGAGCCAGCGCCATCCAAGCGACCACCCATTCCCGACAGTTCGGCATCATCAGAGCGACGTGCGTACGCTTTCTCACGCCGAGCCGAACCAGGCTATCCGCCAGCTTCCTAGATTCGATGGCGAGCTCTCGGTAACTGAGTGTCCGCTCGTCATTAAAAAAATCGATCAGTGTTTTGTCACCGTACTGTTCCGCAGACGCGTCTAGTAACTGTGGGACCGTTGACCGCATGTTTTCCAGCATGGCCGCGGAGGGTTGCATGGCACTCACTGACGCAACCAGTGAAAGATCCTTAATACGCTCGCTCATGACTCGCCCTCCCCGTAATCTGACAGCGGTAATGGATTACTAAGAGTCGAGCGAAGCAGTCGGAACATGTGATTTGCATACGACATTGCCTGCTCAGCATTCATGGTCTGCGTAGCTTGATAAGCCTCCATCTCAACCCGCACCGCCAAGCGAGGATGCGAGGCGATTTTCTCGGCAATTGCCATCGCCCTGGGCATCAAATCATTTGGCGCAACCACCTCATTCACCAGTCGCATATCGCAGGCTTTTTTTGCGTCGATCATTTCCCCCGTAAGCGCCAAGTACATTGCGTCAACGTGTGCAATCGAATGTCCAAGCTGCATACCGCCCGCGGCACCGCCCATGCCGTGCGCAATTTCAACCATGCCAAACTTTGCGTTTTCTGAGGCGATCCGAATGTCAGTAAGCCTATCGAGATAGATGAAGCCCTGCCCAAGGCATATGCCGTTAATGGCGCCGATAATGGGCTTGGTTCGAGGAAGTTTGACAACCTCTGCCTCCCAGCCCGGATACCCGATCTCGGACCCTTCACGCATTCCATTGAGGTAGCGCTCAGCGAGTTCGCCCTCGCTCCAAGCAGGTCGAGGTGTTTTCAAATCGTCACCGGCAGAAAAAGCACGATCACCTGTGGAGGTAAGTATTCCAACGTGAGCTTCGTCGTCTGACAAAAAGCCAGAGAGCAGCTCGTAAAAGCGCTTATGCAGTGCGGGTGTCCAGACATTCACAGGGGGGTTGTTGAGCGTAAAGATACCGATGTGATCGCTCAATTCGTAATGTAGATTCATGGTGTCACCTTGTTTGCTTTCCTGCCTTTGTGCTTTTCTGCGGTATTAATCAGCGTGTCGCTTCCAAACATGATGCCGGTAGTTTCCAATGTAATGTGTCATCTTCGCTTTGAGACTTTTCTTCACCCAACTCTCTTCACCCAACTCTCTTCACCCAACACTCTTCAGCCAACACTTTTCGGCCAGTTTTCTTCACCTCACAACGTCACTGACTCGCTTGTAATTCCCCAGCGCGCGTCCGTTGAGCCAAAGTCCTACGTGACGGTGCGATCGACTAATCTCGGAGTCGTTCTTGATGAAGCGTAAGTCGCCTGCGAGACCAAGTACATCAATGCGCCGCTAACTAACAAGCCGCCAATAATGGGTT
>CBFHQN010000211.1:0-2739 GCA_965657765.1 Luminiphilus sp.
GCCAGCGGTGGCTACCCGACCTTAGATTTGTGAGTTCGTATCACGACCATCCTGCTTATATCACTGCCGTGGCTGATAGCGTTCGCCAGCATTGGAAGTCTCACGGACGTGCCGACAAGTTGGTGCTTTCGTACCACGGCATGCCGAAACGTTATCTCTTGGAAGGCGACCCCTATCACTGTCAGTGCATGAAGACCTCTCGCCTGGTTGCTACCGAGCTCGGGCTCGAGGAGCATGAGTACATGTCGACGTTTCAGTCTCGATTTGGCAGAGACGAATGGTTAAAGCCCTACACCGACGAGACACTCCAAGGCCTTCCAGAGCAGGGTGTGAAGTCACTTCAGATTATCTGCCCTGGCTTCTCTGCTGACTGCTTGGAGACGATTGAAGAGATCGGCATGGAAAACCGTGATTACTTTATTGAGGCCGGTGGCGAGCGCTACGAGTACATCCCCTGTCTCAACGCGACGCCGCCGCATATCGATGTGCTCACGCAACTTGTAAAAGAGCAGCTGGCGGGGTGGAAAGCCCCTAAATATGATGCCTCGGTGACCAAGGACGAAGCCCGCAAACTCGGAAGCGAGTAACACCTGGCCGACCACTGTTAACTCAGGTAGCAGGTGCGTGTCTTATCAAACCGATTGAGACCCTCGCCTTTAACTTTCAATCGTTCCATTGATCATTGAGGCTGTTTTTGATGCCTTTACTGATGAAAGTGCGGCTCAAACACGCCAAGCGCCAACGCGATTAGCAAACCCGCAAGAAAACTGACGGTTAATGTGAGTTTATCGTGGCTGTGGAATTGCACCTCAGGCAAAAGGTCGGCGAGTGCAATACAAATAAAGGCACCCGCAGAGAACGCCAACGCAGCAGGCAAAACACTCGCGATAGGACCACTGAAGCCAACATAAAAAAGCAATGCGGCAAGTGGGCAGAGCAGCGCAAACACAACGTTGACGATACTGCGGTGACGCTCACTCCATCCGTCCAGACGCATCATCGTCTCGATAGATAACGAATCCAAAGGCTTGTGGAGCAAGATCGCAGCGAAAACGCCTAAGCCCGGCAGCAAAATCGCTCCCTGCTCAACGCGCAGGATGGCACCGAGCGCGACACCATCAAGAATCGTATGAATACTCAAGCCCAGAAATAAACCCATCCAGCCAACATCACGAGGAGCGTGCGCATGGTCGTGAGCATGTGCATGATCGTGTTCATTGGCATGGGCGCATGACTCACTGTCAGTGGCGATATCATGCTGATGGAAGTGGAATAGGCGCAATAAGAGCAACATAAAGACCAAACCACCCACAACGAAATACATGGTCCGGTCGATCGACTGACCCAGCTCAAAACTGTGGGGAATGAGATGAAATCCGGCAACGCCGAGCATGAGACCTGCCACCAGACTCATCACCAACTGCGTCTGCGTGTGGGTGAACTGATAACGACGCGGAAGCCACCCGCCCAACCAAGAGGCTACAAACAGCGCAACGCCGTAACTCAAAATCACTGTCATAGGGGTATCCTGACTACCTCACCGTGATGAGGTTATCGCGGTGTATCAACTCTTCCTCACCGCCGAAGCCGAGTATCACTTCGATATCTGCAGAGGACCGACCCAATAGTCGCTGAGCATCCTCGCTGCCATAGTTTATGAGGCCACGAGCAATTTCCTCTCCGTCACCGTTTACACACCGAACAAGGTCACCGCGTGTAAATTCACCCGAGGCTGACTTCACACCGACCGGGAGCAAGGACCTTCCAGACGTGGTAATAACACGACAGGCGCCGTCATCAAGCACTAGCTCGCCCCGCGGATAGAGCAGCGAGGCTAACCACTGCTTGCGAGCAGGCTGTGGCTGTTGCGCCGTAGTGAATAATGTTCCCACAGCAAGGCCTTGAGTCGCGCCGCTGACAGAGCCGCGATCTCGGCCGTCAGCGATAATCGAGACCGTCCCTGATCTTGCAGCCAAACGCGCCGCTCGAAGCTTACTCACCATGCCGCCGCGACCAAGTGTCGAGCCCTCGGACACCATGGCATCCAGAGCCGTATTGTGAGCATCGGTCTCCTCAACCAATTTTGCATCGGAGTGCGCGCGCGGATCTGCGTCATAAAGTCCCTGCTGATCGGTCAGCATCAATAACGCATCAGCATCGATCAGGTTGGCAACTAGGGCAGCCAGAGTATCGTTGTCACCAAAACGAATCTCATCGGTCACTACCGTGTCGTTTTCGTTAACGATGGGAATCACTCCCTGAGACAGCAGCGTTTGCAATGTCGCGCGCGCATTCAAGTATCGATCACGCGATTTGACGTCATCATGGCTAAGCAGAATTTGCGCACACAAGAAGCCAGCAGGCGCGAAGGCGGCTTCATAAGCTTGCACTAGCGAAGATTGACCAACGGCAGCCGCCGCTTGCAGTTCGTCGAGCGCTGAGGGGCGCTGAGAAATGCCCAAGCGGGCCAAACCTGCGGCCACCGCACCACTCGAGACAAGGATCACCTCGCAGCCACGCGCTCGAAGCGAGACCACATCCTTGGCAAGCTGCGCGATAAATGTCTCACTCAACCCCTGACCATTATTGGTGAGGACAGCACTGCCAATTTTGATAACCCAACGACGCGCCTCAGCAACCCCCAGGCGTATCGTCGCAAGGGTTGCTTCTGGGGTATGTGTCGCAGCTTCAGTCAACTTCGGTACTCGACCTCAACATCGCTATCGTCAAAGTCATCAT
>CBFHQN010000212.1:0-2706 GCA_965657765.1 Luminiphilus sp.
TAGCCGGCGCCATGTTCCAAAGTCTCGCCTTTAGCGAAGCGATAAACATCATCGGGTACTGCCCGAACGCCCATGGTGAACGCATCGCTCGAGAGCGATGTATGGATATGGAGATCACCCCAGTAGACCTGATGCTGGCCCTCGGTGCTGGACGTAATGAGCTGAGCCTCACCGGGTTGGTCGGTATTGGCTGTCAGAGTCACTGAGTTATCAGGCCCATCCAGCGATGGGTCATCGATGGGAATCAGTAACTGATAAGCCACAAGAGAGACGAGTAGCACTGCAATTAGCAGAACTCTTATCTTTGTTCCGCCAGCCTCGGCCTGTCGTCTCATCATTCCCTATTCCTCTAAATCAGTAACCAGCAATCGCAAACCGGCCATCAATAACCGGCAATTCATCGCCAACCGGCGTTAACGGTGGTCTGCACCGCTCACCCTGCGTTAATAGATTACCGCCTGAGACCGCTCTGGCGGTCCCCCAAGCATTTCACGGTGAGAGATTCGGTATTCACCGTCGTCAGAGATCCCAAGCTCAACGCCTAGCTCAGCACCAACGAGCGTCTTGCCCGCGAATTTCGCTATATCAGGCGTGACAGACAAAGCCTGCAACAAGTGCCCTGTGTATTCGGGATTTTCAGCCACCTTCATAATCTCTTCGTATTGCTCTGGGTGCACCTCAGCGGCCATGAGCGCACGTTCTGTCCTGAGTGGTCCCATCCATATCGATACCGCATTGACACCTGAATCGGCAAAGTCGTGCTGCATATCGTGCGCAAATTTATCGATCCCAGCCTTTTGCGCACCATAGCCCGGCCCGTGCATGTAGCAATTTGCGCCAAACGATGAGCCAAAAGCGATCAAGCCTGACCCCTGCTGCACCATCATTTTCGCCGCATACCAACTCGCGACATACGCCGATTTCAAACCGACCTCTAAAATCCCAACCGCCGCAAGCTCCTTCTCCCAAAACGGCTTGGGGCTGATGAGTTCGGGGTGAATCATGGTTGCGTTGTTCACCAGAATATCGAGCCGTCCTGATTCACGCTTAATCTGATCGAAGAGTGCTGCGACTTGACTGTCATCGCCGTGGTCACAGCGCACTGCAATACCCTCGCCGCCTGCAGCGGTTACCTCAGCGGCCGTGCTGTGAATCGTGCCGGGAAGTACTGCGCCGTCCCAGCCCTTTGCCTCACCAACGGTTTCTGCTCTGCCGGTCACGTATACCCGCATACCGTAGCTGCCTAACGCACGCGCAATCCCGGCGCCCGCACCTCGACTTGCGCCGGTCACCAATGCGACCCGCTTATCCGTGACTGTCATGTCTCCTCCCACTCAAGGAACCAATGTTTAAGATCCACTATTCGAGGATCTCTTTCTCAATGAGCCGTTAGTCAAAGACTCTGATGCAAAAACACTTTTTCAGATGTCCTGTTTTAACGCTCGTTCAACAACGCCCTAGTTACAAAGCCATCTGTTCAAAAACCCATTTCGGAGGGTAATCACTAGGGTCATGCGCCCTGATAAGTAATGCCTATACCAAGCTCTCTGCGCGGCTCACCAAACTATCGGTCATTCCCTGAAACCCGTCTTGCAATGCAGACCCAAGGCTCAAGCCAACCAATCCCGATATCCAGCCATTGAGCTCAAAGGTCGAGCGATAACGGGTATTACCCTCGTCCAAAGCAATCACTTCGTGCTGTCGATAACTATGCAGAAGTGGACCGACAGGCTTCATGCGGTATTCAAACAACTCGCCTGGGATTACCTGACTGACAAACTCGACCTGGTCTCGAACGTTGTTACCTAACACAACCGTCATCGAAATCGGTGCGCCCGCGCGCAACTCGGCGTCGCACGCCGTTACAAACGGGTTCCATTCACCGTAAGCGGAAAAGTCGGTAATGACCTGCCATACCAGCTCTTTCGGTGCGGCGATTTCGCGAAGAAATTCGATCTTCATGTGTTTTATGCCCTCATTATTGTTGTCGGCATTATTTTCGGCTGAGGTACTGCCGTTTTGTCGTCAATGGCGAAGCGTAGCGCCTCCACCCAAACTGGGTCTAACCTTGTGAGGCCAATATCTGATTATCCTCGAGCTTGTTAGCGGGTTGGTGGATACACCATGTACCCGCCGGATGATAAATGTAGGCAACACAGCTATTGCAGTTATCACACAACGATTCGCCACCCTCTTCTCGCCATCGATTTACGAGATCAGGTTCTCGCAATAACGCGCGTGCGAGCTGCACCGCTTCAAACCCAGCTTCCATGCACTGTGAGACGTTGTCTGCCGATGTCACGCCACCCAGATAAGCAAGGGGGATCGAGACAGCCTCGCGAATCTTCGTCGAGTACTCCCAAAAATAGAGCGGTTTGAAGTCGATTTTTGGCACAGAGGCCTGTGTTGATGCGATAGCCATGCCACTTAATGACCACTTGCCAATGACGCGTAGCATGGCGTCTAAATTCATATTACTGCCGAAAGTAAACCAACCCGATTCGACGTTTCGGCCACCGGACAGCACCAACATATCAGCGCCCGCCTCCTCTAGGATCCTCGCGGTGACAATACCGTCCTCCAACTGAGCGCCTTTGCTACGACCGTCGGCAACATTAATCTTCGCGATCACCGCCATTCGGTCGCCAACAGCCTCTTTCACCGCACGCAACACTCGGGCAGGAAAACGCGCCCGATTCTCAGCGC
>CBFHQN010000213.1:0-2669 GCA_965657765.1 Luminiphilus sp.
GTTGAACTCTCTCAGCCGCAGGAAGACCATTAATGTCGATTTATGATCCCAATAAGGCAAACAAGGAAAATTGGGCGACGCTCGTAGAGAAGCAGAGCAAAGGCCTTACTCCAGAAGAATTCACATGGTTCACACCAGAGGATATTCCTATGAAGGTCCTCTACACTGCAGAGGACACGGCCACGCTGCCCTATACGGATACGATGCCGGGCATGAGCCCTTATATTCGTGGTCCCCAGGCGACGATGTATGCCGGGCGACGTTGGACGATTCGGCAGTATGCGGGATTCTCAACGGCAGAAGAGAGTAACGCGTTCTATCGTAAGGCTTTGGCTGCAGGCGGACAGGGTGTGTCGGTTGCCTTTGACCTCGCCACGCACCGAGGTTACGACTCAGACCACCCGCGTGTTGCTGGTGATGTTGGTAAAGCGGGAGTCGCGGTTGACTCTGTCGAGGACATGAAAGCGCTCTTCGACGGCATCCCACTCGACAAAGTTTCAGTCTCGATGACGATGAATGGCGCGGTTTTGCCGGTTCTCGCAGGTTATATCGTTGCCGCCGAGGAGCAGGGGGTAGGTCCAGAAGCGCTGGCTGGCACCATTCAGAATGATATTCTGAAAGAGTTCATGGTGCGTAATACCTACATTTACCCACCTACGCCGAGCATGCGAATTATTGGCGATATCATCGCTTACTGCTCCAAGAATATGCCGCGGTTTAACACCATTTCGATTTCCGGCTATCACATGCAGGAAGCGGGTGCTAATGCGGCGCTCGAGCTCGCCTATACACTTGCTGATGGTAAGGAATATATTCGTACCGCGATCGCGGCAGGTCTCAATATCGACGACTTCGCGCCCAGACTGTCGTTCTTCTGGGGCATCGGCATGAACTTTTACATGGAAATCGCCAAGATGCGTGCCGCGCGACTTTTGTGGGCGGAGATCGTTGGCGAGTTTTCACCAAGTAATCCGAAAAGCTCGATGTTGAGAACACATTGCCAGACTTCGGGTTGGTCGCTGACAGAGCAGGATCCATACAACAATATTGTGCGAACCACTATCGAGGCGATGGCCGCCGTATTTGGCGGCACGCAAAGCCTTCACACGAACGCACTCGATGAAGCTATTGCTTTACCCTCAGATTTCGCAGCAAGAATTGCACGCAATACACAGTTAGTCCTTCAAGAAGAGACGGGCATTAGCCAGGTGGTCGACCCTTGGGGTGGCTCCTACATGATGGAGTCATTAACCAACGAGATTGCCGAGAAAGCCCGAGCGCTTATCGCAGAGGTAGAGGACGCAGGCGGTATGGCGCAGGCAATCGAGACGGGCTTGCCAAAGTTGAGAATCGAGGAGGCCGCAGCTAAGAAGCAAGCGCGTATTGACCGTGGTGAGGACGTCATCGTTGGCGTGAATAAATATCAAATCGATGAACAGGATGAGGTGGATATCCTTGAAGTCGATAATGATGCGGTGCGTGACTCTCAGATTTCACGTCTTCAGAAAATCCGTGAGGCGCGTGATACTGGCGCGGTCACCGCTTGTCTTGACGCATTGTCAGCAGCTGCAGAGACGGGCGAGGGCAATCTTCTAGAACTTGCAGTAAATGCCACACGACACCGCGCTACGGTCGGTGAAATATCAGATGCCTTAGAAAAGCATTTCGGCCGCTTTGTAGCGAGCGCGCAAACCGTATCGGGTGTGTATGGCGCTGCCTACGAGCAGGATGAAGATTGGAAGCAAATTGCTATGGATATCGAGAGCTTTGTTGCACAGCACGGCAGACGTCCGCGCTTGCTCGTTGCCAAGATGGGACAAGACGGTCACGACCGAGGTGCGAAGGTGGTTGCCACCGCGTTTGCTGACGTTGGCTTTGACGTTGACTTGTCGCCGATGTTCTCAACGCCGGAAGAGGTTGCTCGGCAGGCCATTGAGAACGATGTGCATATTGTTGGTGCATCAAGCCTCGCGGCAGGCCACAAAACACTCGTGCCACAACTGATTGAAGCGCTTAAGACCCAAGGTGCAGACGATATTGTTGTAATCGCAGGGGGTGTTATACCTCAGCAGGATTACCAGTACTTGTACGACGCCGGGGTGACTCTCATCTTCGGCCCAGGGACGCCAATCCCTGAAGCCGCACGAAAGGTCCTCGATGCCGTTAACGCTAACAGCTGAAAGCGTACTCTCGGGTAATCGCAGAGCGCTTGCTAAGGCGATTACCCTAGTAGAAAGCTCACGCCCTGAGGATCGTGAGGCCTCGCAAGTTCTGCTCAATCAATTGTTACCTCATACCGGGAACAGCTTAAGAATTGGCATTACTGGGGTTCCAGGTGTCGGCAAGTCGACTTTCATCGAGGCCTTTGGTCAGCACCTGATCTCGGAGGGCCATAAAGTTGCTGTGCTGGCCGTCGATCCCAGTTCGCCCATGGCGGGTGGCTCCATTTTGGGTGATAAGACGCGTATGGAGCTCCTGTCTCGTGACTCTGACGCCTTCATTCGACCGTCACCAGCGGGCAGAGCACTGGGTGGTGTGGCACTCAAAACGCGGGAATCTATGTTGTTGTGTGAGGCCGCAGGCTTCGACGTTGTGCTCGTTGAAACGGTTGGCGTGGGTCAGTCGGAACATCAAGTCTCGAGTATGGTCGATTTCTTCTTGATGCTATT
>CBFHQN010000214.1:0-441 GCA_965657765.1 Luminiphilus sp.
CGACGAAAGAGGCGCCAGCATCAACTGCCGCATCGAATTCACCGGCCGAGCAAACAGTGCCAACACCCACATTGGCGCCGGGCACCTGCTCACTGATCAGTCGTATCGCGTCTAGGCCATACTGCGTGCGCAGCGTTACCTCGAGATTGACGATACCGCCGGCGACTAAGGCCTCGGCGAGCGGAACGGCGTGTTCAATCGCCTCGATAGCAATGACCGGAATAACCGGTGATGTATCGAGAAAATCATAAGAAGCGGTCATTTAGGCTTTATCCCCCAGCCATAGCGCTGCACCAAGCAGCCCTGGATCTTCATGAGTTATTACATAGGTGCCGATGTTGGTTGTGTAGTCGGCGAAACGGCCTTTTGCGAGGAAGCGAGCGCGGAAATCGCTGCGGCGAAGTAGGTCGATGTATCGCGGTGCGATACCACCGGCAATAA
>CBFHQN010000214.1:451-2654 GCA_965657765.1 Luminiphilus sp.
CAGCTGACGATCCCAGCACTGCAAAGAACATAGCCATTGCCTCACTGGCTAGTGGGTTGTCTTTTTGTGCTGCAGCGCCAATATCCCCGGGCGTTTCGAATTCTGCGTGTTGGCCTCTTATGGCGGCGAGCGCCTGGTAAATGTTGACGATACCCGCGCCGCACAACAGTCGCTCGATAGACACGCGACCAAAGCGAGCTCGTAAGTGTTTGAGTACCTCAAATTCCATATCGGTGATCGGTGCAAAATCTACGTGGCCACCTTCACCTTCAACGATGACGGGTTTGTCGTGCTCATCGAAGACGACGGTAGCCACACCCGTACCTGTCCCGGGTCCGATAGACACCATGGGCTTGTTAGGCTGTGATTCACCGGCACCAATTTGCTCCACATCGCCCGCAGTGAGCGCCGGCAACGCTCGGGCTACAGCCGCAAAATCATTGATGATTTCGATTTGTGAGTCACCAATGTGATGGCTGAGCAATGCACGATCGAATCGCCAGGGACTGTTTGTGAAGCTAATGGTCTTCAAATGAGGCGGTGCTGCAACGGCCAGGCAGGTATGCGAGGGGCCTGACACAGGTAGTCCCTGATTTCGCCAGTCCTCGATAAGCTGCTCCAGCACTGTTTCGAAGCTTGCAAAGTCAGCGACGCGATATTTAGCCAGTGGCGTTGGCGTTACTGAGCCCGGCGCAACGAAAGCAAAACGCGCGTTTGTCCCGCCAATGTCACCGACGAGGTAGTGTCCGCTCGCTGTGTCTGAATTTGCTGTCGTCATAGGCGGTCTCAGCTAAAGAGCGACGATGCTCCTTCCTCCGCACTGGTCACTGCGGTGCGGTTATTTGCAAAAATGTGGCGTCCGATCGTTCGTGGAGCCCCGGGAGCCACTGCGTCAACACGCGATGCAAGCACGCTGTCATCAACTTTGGCGGACAACTCACCCGTCGTTGCGTCGAGCCGGATCACGTCGCCATTCTGTATTTTAGCCAATAGACCGCCTTTGGAAGCTTCAGGAACCAAGTGAATAGCTGCTGGAACTTTGCCTGAGGCGCCACTCATGCGGCCATCCGTTACGAGCGCTACCCTGTGCCCTCGGTCTTGCAACACGCCAAGCATCGGCGTCAGTTTATGCAGTTCGGGCATGCCATTCGCTGCTGGACCCTGGAAGCGCACTACCACAATGCAGTCTTTTTCGAGTTCGCCAGCCTCAAACAGAGGCTTGAGATCGTCTTGATCATCAATCACAACGGCAGGGGCCTCGACGATGTAGTGATGCTCTTTAACCGCTGACGTTTTGATCACACTCCGTCCGAGGTTGCCCGCGAGTAGTTTCACGCCACCATTTGCCGCGAAAGGTGTCGCTGGCGTCGTCAAAATCTCAGGGTCGAGGCTCGATTTGGCGGCGGGTCTCCATTCGATCTGCTCGCCCGATAGCACGGGCTCCTGAGCGAAGTCGCTAAAGTTTTCACCAAAACAGGTTTTTGCATCGCCGTGCATGAGCCCGGCATCTAAGAGTGCGGTAAACAAAGTCCCTGTGCCGCCTGCAGCATGGAAGTGGTTTACGTCAGCAGAGCCGTTGGGATAGACCCGTGCGATAAGTGGCGTCACGGCTGAAATCGCGTCGAAGTCAGACCAGTTCATGCGATAACCCGCCGCTCGGGCGATCGCGATCAAGTGGATGCAATGATTCGTCGAACCACCTGAGGCGAGGAGCGCAACGAGCGCATTGACCAGTGCGCGCGCGTCCACGACCTCTGCCATTGGACGATAGTCCCGGCTTCGTGCCGTGATGCGTGTCACGTGCTCGGCAGCGAATTCGGTCAATGCATCGCGCAGCGGTGTGCCTGGGTTGACAAATGAGCTGCCCGGTAACTGTAAGCCCATGGCTTCCACCATGACTTGGTTACTGTTGGCTGTGCCATAAAACGTACAGGTGCCGGGAGAGTGGTATGACTGACTCTCGGCTTTGAGTAGCTCGTCGCGACCAATCTTACCTTCGGTAAAAAGCTGGCGGATGCGGACTTTTTCCTTGTTTGGTAGCCCAGATGTCATAGGGCCTGCAGGTACTGTCATTACCGGCAGATGCCCGAATTGAAGCGCGCCAATCAGCAGACCTGGAATAATCTTGTCGCAGACACCCAAGAGAAGCGCTGCGTCGAACATCTGGTGTGATAGCGACACGGCGGTCGCTTGGGCAATAATG
>CBFHQN010000215.1:0-2601 GCA_965657765.1 Luminiphilus sp.
GGGGGGCGGCCTTGTATCGCTTGCAGTGGGTGGGGCTTCAACCCCTACTGTGGGACGAGGATTCCATAATATCGGCTTACGCCGAAAAACTCTTCGCTAGAGCGTCCTTTCAAACGGGAGTTGTGCAGTGGTCGAGAGTGGGTCGTAAGGTCATCCTTCCAACCATTCGCTATAAGTTGTTAAAGGCTCTTGGGCTTAAGCGAGGCGCTTAATATAAGTTGGCTCAAAGAGGGTGCACCGATTCTGGCTGAGTAACAGTCGGACGGGCCGAATACCCTTTGAGCCCTTAGACCTATACAAGCATATGGTTGGTTAGTCTTGGAGTGTCCCCAAGTCAAACCCTGTATTGGCCGGTGACGCAAACTGCCAGTTGGTGCGCCATACCTCCCTCGAAACAGGCCCTACGGGTACCGGCTCTCGGCTAAACCCCTGTTGGCACTCTATGAGCGGTTCCACGACAACATCGTGCCGAGGCACCATGAAGAAAGGAAAGCTGTAGCGCTCCTTTCCCGAGGCATTGACGACTTTGTGTGGTGTAGAAACAAAGTACCCACCGGACCACAGCTCCAGTAGGTCACCTATATTCACCACCATCGTATCGGGCGGGGCGACGACCTCCATCCAGTCTTTGTGCCCGCGAGGTTGCAGCCACAAACCGCCCACCTGGTCTGGGAACAGAAGGGTCAAGGCATCGGTGTCTTTGTGTGGGTGAATCCCAACCTTAGGTCTGTCTGTCGGCTGCGATGGATAATGAAGCAAGGTCATGTTGGTGAGCGGATCATCGAAGAAGCTCAAAAACGCAGTCTCATTAACGCCCATAATTTGGCTGATTAGCTTTAGAAGGTGTCTTCCAGCAGCATCACAGGCTCGCCAAAATATGGTAATGATCTCAGACATGTCGGCGGGGTAAACCGGCCATTTATTTGGGCCGTATAGATCACATTGCTCCCGAATGGGGTGTTTTAACCGCGTTTCGTGATGGAGCTTGTACCCCTCGTATTGGTCAGGTGTATTGCCACCTGTATTGGGGGAGAAAAACCCCAATGGAATGTAGCCCCTGTAGTTATCAGGCGTTATGCAATCCAGCATTTTTTCCTCTGCCGGCCGGCTAAAGTAGCTTTCGACAACCCGGCGTACGTCTCGAACTAACTCTGACGGAATACCATGCCCCTGAACCATCACGAAGCCGGTTTCTGTTAACGCTCGCTCCAGACTGCCGACAATACGCTCCTCAGGGTCCGTTAAATTAATGAGGCTTATGCTAGGCGTAGACTTACTGATGGGAGACCTCTACTTTCCGTGCTGAGCAAATTTCAGCGCTCATTCAGTTGTACCTTCAATAGCACCCTTAGATTTGCGCGCCCATCGGAGAATCACGAAAAACGACACCATAAAGATGGGGAAGTCGAGGAACGTGGTGTATGTGAGCCAGAAATCTTCCGAGAAATTTTCGGCAACAAAATAATTTCCACCGGCAGACATAATACCCACAACACTCATGCCAATGGCCAGTCGATTGTGATGCAGTGAACCCGGCATGTAGCGCTCGAATCTTGCGCCAAAATACGCCCCTTGCCTTAACAGCCCGTCGGCCATGAATAGGGACGCTGTGAACAGTCCTAGCGCCGTGCTCTTCATTTGTACCCAATAGCTGTCTTGTAAAACGAGAGAAAAAACGATGGAGATGCCTAACATGATGGTGCCGAACACAGCAAAACCGCCGAGCAGGTCCACTTTAACGAATCGTTGCAATACGATGAGACCTAGGCCTGTAACCGCTCCAACAATGGCAGCGAGAA
This sequence comes from Luminiphilus sp., assembly GCA_965657765.1. GTDB lineage: Bacteria > Pseudomonadota > Gammaproteobacteria > Pseudomonadales > Halieaceae > Luminiphilus. The sequence continues at coordinate 1,800 of CBFHQN010000215.1, forward strand.
CCAGATCCCCTGTGATCTTGCTCACGATGAAGAACAAAGCCCCGAGACCTACGTCGGCATAAATGGAATATTTATTGTGCTCCCACTTGCTCTCCCCAGCCTCCGCGACGTTCTCCTTCATGCCATTTAGATCGTCCATGAGTGCTTCGCCGTAGCGCAGATCTTCCCCTGGGTGACTTTCATGCACGAAGCGGCCGTTTTCGGTTACGGCAATGCCTACATTCCACCAATTGAAATACCCCGACTCGACCTTCGCCTCAACGCCAGACGCGGTCCGTAACGGGTGTGCGAATGTGGTGAGCCCATCGATGTATTTGATGGATTGTTCATCAACGAGGCGGTCGTCGACATACAGCGACGAGATCGTTTCACTGTGCGTCAACGTGACCTTCACTTCGCAGCTATGGCCGTGAAACGTAAATGGCCTCGAATAACTCCAAATTTTCATGTGGTAGTGCGCCTAGGCCAAAAAAAGATACCTGACTATCTTTGCACGCTTTCACTGTTAGAGGGGAGGTTTTACCACGGGCTTTTGCACGTCAAACGCCCGCCAGGTTGCGGTTACTAGCTTTTGGCGATTGAGTCCGACAGACACTTTTGACTAGTGAGGCCGGAAACTATCCAATCTGCCATACACCCACAGATCAAATACGCGCGCATTGGTTTGGGTCAGATTATGTGCCCTAAGCCCAGATAGCTTCGAATATGCTGCAGGGCTAACTTTTGCTGATTGGCGGTGCCTATCAAGTGCGATTCCTGACGGCTTTCGTTCGCTGAAGCAGCACCACCGGCAATACACCCA
>CBFHQN010000216.1:0-2548 GCA_965657765.1 Luminiphilus sp.
CTGCAAGCCGCTCTTTACTCGTGTAGCCCTCGTCGATGAGAAATTCAGCCGCAGCGATAAAGTCATCAAAGACGTTCTGCTTTTGCAGTTTGGTGCCGGCAATGTGCCAGGCTTTCCCGTACTCGCCGCCACCGCGGATGTTGGGCACAGCGTACATTCCGCCCATTTCAAGCCAGGCAGCGACCGTGCTACTGAAGCGCGGGCGGATGCTGATATTGAAGCCACCATAGGCGTAAAGGATGGTAGGTGTCGATCCATCGAGCACGGTGTCCTTACCGTAGGTGATGATCATAGGAATACGCGTGCCGTCCTTCGAGGTATAGAACACCTGCTCTGTTTTGTAGCGGTTGCCATCGAACGGTGATTTGGACGCACGGTACAGCGTGACCTCACCTGACTCCGGATCGAGTGAGAAAATGGCCGGTGCAATGCGATAGTTGGTAAAGGTGAAGTAGATTTCCTCCTGATCCTTCTTACCGGAGAAGCCCGATGCGGTGCCCAAGTCTGGGAGGTCGATGTTTCTTACGAGATTGCCCCCCAAGTCAAACTGTTTGACCTGACTAATAGCGTCAATCATGTACTCCGCAAAAATATAGCCTGCACCTGCTCGCGCGGTAAGAACAACGTCAGACTCTGGGATGATGTCACGCCAGTTGGCTTCGTCTGGATTTTGCGGGTCTACCGCGATGACACGACCCTTCGGGGCCCTATGGTTAGTCCCCATAAGCAGGGTTTCGCCATCGCTCTCCAGTAAGAACGTATCAGCGCCTTCATCAGCAAAGATCGTAATGAGCTCGCTGGTCTCTGAGGAGAGGTCTTTGATGAAAAGCTTGTTGCCCGAGGTGGAGTTGGCGGCGCTGATCAGTAAGTAGCGGTCATCCCCGCCAACATCTGCACCCACATAACGATGTTTTTGCTCAGCGGTGCCACCAAAGACCAATTCATCTTCACTTTGAGGCGTTCCGATTTTGTGGAAATAGAGCTTGTGTTGATCGGTCTTTGCGGAGAGCTCGCTCCCATCGGGCTTGTCGTAGCTTGAGTAGAAGAAGCCTTCGTTGCCTAGCCATGATATGCCTGAGAATTTCACGTCCTCGAGTGGTGTCTCAATTACCTCGCCGTTCGCAACATCGCGCACAACAATGGAGCGCCAGTCGCTGCCGCCAACTGAGAGCTGGTAGGCAACCCTGCTGCCGTCTTCGGTAAAGCTCACTCCCGACATGCTCACCGTGCCGTCCTCGCTAAAGCCGTTAGGGTCGAGGAACACCGTCTCGCTGCCATCTTCTGCAACGCGGTAGAGAATGCTCTGGTTTTGTAAGCCAGAATTCCGGTAGACGTAGCGGTTATCGCCTGCAACGAAGGGGGCACCCTCGCGCTCAAAATTGATCAATCGCGCGACGGTTTCTTTCACATCATCGCGGATGGCAATATCCGCTAAATAGCCTCGCGTTACGTTATTTTGATCACCAATCCAGGCCGCAGTCTCGTCACTCAAATCATCCTCTAGCCATCGATAGGGGTCTGCAACCTCGACGCCGAAATACGTATCAACGTGCTCGCCGCGCCGGGTTTCCGCAAGGTTGGTAGGCGAAGCCCCCGCAATCGTGTCATCGACCGTTGACTCACCTCCGCAACTGGAAAAACATAGAAATAGGGATAGACAAAATACGATGTTTTTCATGGATGATTCTCTTCGCATAAAAATCACTAAAGAAGCAGATTATTCGACAGTTCAATCAAACCGCTGTGTAACATCCCCTAGCGACTGTCTTGTGACTACTTGGTTAAACAAGCATTCGCTATGGCGCTCACTGACGACAGCGATACCCATACCGTCAAGCAGGCTGGTGCGCGCAAGGGTTTGTGGCGGCAGTCGATAGATCTCTCTGACCTCGCCGTTATGCCACAGCCAAAGCATGACAAGCTCTTCGTCGGTAGCGTTTTCCCACTGCGCAATAAATTCGTCTCCGGTCCGCTTGTCGGATGAAACGAGATCTTGCATACAGGCTTCGTTGACGACTGCCGCGATGTCGTAGTTGGGAAACTCGCTGGTATTTCTTAGATCAACTGACTTCATAGCAGAGAGGCTAGTACAGCCCATCAAAAAGACAAACAGAGTTGATAACCAGAGCGGCGACATTCGGCGCATAGGCTATCCCGTTTTAGTCGCAAGTATCAGGCTGATGTCGAGTGACTCACCTGGGATCTTATCGATTTGTTCTACGGACAAATCTTCGTTCACTAGCCATCCCATGATCGATTTCATATCAACGCTGACGGAGATCTGCTCCACGTTTTCACCTTCGTGTTGGGTGAAGGCGACTATGAGCATTTTTCCGGCTCGCTTGAGCACCCGCGTTGCTTCTTGAAAAAGCGCTGCTGGATCATCGGCAAAGTAGAGAACCTGGTCGATCGTCACCGTGTCAAAGCTGTTAGCGGCAAAACGCATTTGGTACATGTCTTCCTGTCGGACTGACAAGTGCGTCATGCCGGCTTTTTCGATGGCGTCTCTTGCGACGACCACCATTTTTTTTGACAGATCCACGCCATA
>CBFHQN010000217.1:0-2530 GCA_965657765.1 Luminiphilus sp.
CTAGGAGATGGGATCCTAGTCGGGAATCAAGAGAACGAATTTGGTATAGCCGAGCGATTAACCATTGCGGGATGGGTAAGGCGCACTGGAGACTGTGGTGAAAACCGGCGATGCGACATTGTATCGCTTGAACAGACTAACTGGGGATCGCCCGAAACATGGAGTTCTGGAGTCGCTCTCTACATTTTGACAAACAATAGCAACTCCGAAGGCACCGTCGAGCTGCGATACAGGCAGGTCGGGGAGCCTCAAACTAAGATTATTGGATTATCCAGCGATTTGACTCTCGATAGTTGGGTGCACATTGCGGCCGTCAAGGACACCGATAGCGTTCGTTTGTTTGTGAACGGACGCTTATTGAGCGAAATTGCAGCAGTATCCTTCGTGGATGGTGCATGGGTAGACGTTTTGAACGACCTACCACAAGGTCCCATCGAGTTTGACGGTGACGATCTAGATCACTCTTACAGTTGGATCGGTAGGGGCTTTCCTAATGGCCTCAGCAGAGATATTCAAAACGTTTTTGTTGGAAATATCGCACGTGTTGGTATTTGGACAAAAGCCCTGACCACGAACGAGATTCGTAAAGTTTATTCAAACACCTTCAACATACCAGACTCAGAACCAGCTGGATTTTGGCCCATGAACCAAACAAGTGGTGAGATAGTTGCAGACCTCAGCGGCGCATCAAACAATGGTCTTCTCGAAGGTAACGCTAGCTGGTCGGAGAACTGTCGCAACACTGGCATCAGCAGTTATTGACACTTTCTGATAGAACAAAGCGCAACGAAACGTTGCCTCTTAACTAAAAGGGGTCCTTAGTGAAACATCTGCTGATTTTTATTCTTCTGGTGTCTCCCGTTTTAACTTCAGCCCAAGAACTCCACTCCTTCTCAAACGGTGAAGTAGCTGACGCTGAGAAGATTAATGAGAACTTCAGCACGCTCGAGGATAGGCTGGGATCGTTAGTATCTGCGACGCCCGGTGGGTCAGATGCTGTCTTCGATGAAAGAGGCTATTTGGAGGTCAGTGTTGACTGTGACGCAAACTCCGACGCGCTAGCGGTCGCAGTTAGCGAAAATCAAAAGGTACCGAAAGTAAGGTACTTCGTTAGCGGGACATGCGACAGTCTCCTGACCATAAATCAACAAAGCGTTTTTATTGTTGGCGATTGTGAAGAGCCACCAGTCATCTACGGACCGCTCTCCGTGTTCAACGCCTACGTTAACCTTTCGTGCTTGCGTCTCACCGGCTTATACAACTATATGGCGGAAAGTCTTGTTATCTTAAGCAACGTTGACGCTCGCAATTTCATAGGGCGGCCAACTTCAGTCACTTTCCTCGCCTCCGAAGCTTACATTAACTTTAACCAACCGCCGGACTGGCTAACCCAATTCGGTTTCGCTGCCTTTAACGGTTCAACCATTAATCTTCAGGGGGCGGGAGACCAAGTACAGACATTCATGCAGGCCTTCGGTGGCTCCACCATCAGTGCAGGTCAGGGCTTTCTTTCGGGTTATACGTGGGGAGCAGGTAGTATTTTGGGTTTAGGTCCGTCGTCCTCTCTTCACTGTTACGAGTGTCTTGGTGAAATCGAGAGCATGTCCATTGGTCAGAGCGCGTCAGCGTATATCAACGATTATCCACTAACTATAACCAACGTCAGTTTGAAGCCGACTGCCAGCCTCCACTATCCACGCGACAGTCAACAGACGCAAATCCAGTCCATCAGCAGGTTGGAAGACCCTTATGTCGAGTCTATTTTTAACAACCCCTCAGGATGCTCAGCAGAACAAGACGGAAGCAGTGTAGTTATTACTTGTGCTGATGGGACGTCTGGTGTTCTGGCTAGTGGCGGGACTGTTCTAGCTCTCTCAAGTGGCGTTTTCGGCAACTCTGATGACTTAAGTTACAACACCGGTGACATAGTCGTTAAAGATAATGACGGCGTCATTATTGCTGTTGCAAATAGTTCTGGCGGAGAGATTGTCGAAGTAACCTTGGAGGAGGAGCCCCGTTTACTTGGATACCTCTACAATGACGACAGTACGCAGCAGATAAGACTGACTGGAACCGACTATAACTACATACTTTTTCAATCAGGTAATTGCAGCGGTCAACCATTTGTTTCCTACTTAAGAGGTAGTGAACCGATTCTGGACAATGGGCTTGGCAATTTGTTTACGAAGGATCCTGAGTCCACAGTCGAACGACTACTTTTCGGATCGCGTATCCGTAGCGCCGGTATGTTTTTTGACGAATTCTGGGAAGCCGAGCAGTGCGAAGCTGGAAGCTATGTAGCCAATGCCTATCTAGGAGTTGAATACTTTCCGTCATCAGAGATCGTTAATGCGACTTATCCGTTTGTTCTTGAGCAACTGCCTTAAATTTAGCATCCGCCTCAAGCTGGGATGTCTGTCGTAACCCTAGCCAACCCAGAAACATCCATCTGTCTATCCCACTGGTAGCGCATCTCGTCACATGCCCACCCAATGTGATCCAAAGGCACTGCAACTGCGTCATGCACTGG
>CBFHQN010000218.1:0-2529 GCA_965657765.1 Luminiphilus sp.
CCGTCGATCAATATGTGGGTGGTATCGAGCACGCAATCTTGCACCTTCTTTACGCACGCTTTTTCCACAAGCTGATGCGCGACGAAGGACTCGTAAATTCGGATGAACCATTTGAGCGACTGCTAACGCAAGGCATGGTGCTTAAGGACGGCGCCAAAATGTCCAAATCTAAGGGCAATACGGTTGATCCGCAGGAGCTCATCGATCGTTACGGTGCAGACACCGTCAGATTATTCAGTATGTTTGCTGCACCACCCGAGCAGTCGCTCGAGTGGTCAGACGCGGGTGTCGATGGATCGCACCGCTTCCTAAAGCGTTTGTGGCGCCTGGTTCAAGAAGCAAAACCTGCATCGACCGATGCAATAAAAACAGCGACGCTCGATAAAGCCCAAAAAGCATTGCGCCGGAAAACGCACGAGACCATTGCCAAGGTCAGTGATGATTACGGTCGGCGGCAAACCTTTAACACAGCCGTTGCCGCGGTCATGGAGCTCTGCAACGAGGTTAGCAGACACGAAGGAGACACAGTTGAGGACGCAGGTGTTGTGCATGAGGCACTGTCTGCCGCAGTGCTACTACTAGCACCAATTGTGCCCCACATTAGCGAAGCACTTTACAGCCTCCTAACAGGCGAGCGCATCCTATCTGCTGATTGGCCTATCGTGGATGAAGCAGCACTTGCCCGCGATGAAATCGACATCGTAGTTCAGGTCAACGGTAAAGTAAGAGCCAAAGTCGCAGTCAGCGCCGATGCGAGCAAGGACGATATTCAAACAATTGCACTCGCTCATGAAAATGTTAAACGCTTCACTGAGGGCACAACTATTCGAAAAATCATTGTTGTTCCCGGAAAGCTCGTCAATGTGGTTGCTAACTAAGCTCTCTCGGCGAACAGCCATTGCCGCGAGCCTTCTAAGCTTGCTTGCTCTTGCCGGCTGTGGTTTTGAGCTGCGGGGCCAAAACGCTCGAGCGGAAACGCTGGGGCTATACCCAATCGCAGTTGTCAGCGCTGCACAGAATAGTGAATTCACCTCACAGTTGCGCACCGCACTCAGTCGTCTTGGGGCGAGTGTCGTTGAGCCCTCGGAAGCCACATTGATTCTGCAAGTGGGTGTAGAACGCTTCGAGCAGCGCAATCTATCGCTGACAGCAAGAGCACGTGCGGCAGAACTCGAGCTTCGAGCAAGCGTCGACTTTTCGCTACAGCTTGGTGACCAATGGCTCATTGAAGGCGAGACACTCACCGTTGTAGATCAAATGCTCAACGACCCACTCAATGTGGTTGGCAAAACCGAAGAGCTTAGACTGCTGCAGGGTGAGTTGCGTGCGACCCTAGTCGAAGCCCTTACTCGCCGCATTGATTATAGGCTAGCGGCAGATAATGCAGATAAGGCCTGAACAACTCGAACAGTTCCTTAAACAAGGCCTATCGTCTTGTTATCTCGTGACAGGCGCTGAGCCCCTTATCATTCAAGAGTGCGCCGACGCTATTCGTGTCGCAGCGCGGGAGCAGGGGTGTATCGATAGAGAACGTATCGATACGTCCGAGAAAGCCAGCTGGCAAAACCTCGTACAGAGCGCCAGCGCCATGTCGCTTTTTTCCGATAGAAAGTTGATCGAAGTCCAAGTCGACAGTGGCAAGCCCGGCACCGAGGGCAGCAAAGCAATCCAAGAGTACCTGTCGATGGAGTCTGACGACATCTTGCTGATTGTTGCTGGCAAAATTGACAAGCAATCACAGCGCGCGAAGTGGTACACGGCGCTGGACCAGCGGGGTGCGATCATCACGATATGGCCTGTCGGTCGTCGTGAGATGCCGGCGTGGGTTCAAGGCCGACTCAAGCAACGAGGAATGTCTGCCGACCGAGATGCTGTTGCCTTACTCGCCGAGCGAGTTGAGGGCAACTTACTCGCAGCTGCGCAGGAAATTGAAAAGCTGGCGCTATTAGCGAGTGACAAACATCTTTCTGTCGAGAAAATTGCCGAATCAGTGGGCGATAGTGCCCGCTACAACACGTTTGGCATGGTTGATACCGCGCTTGCCGGCGATGCCCGAAGCGCGCTGAAAGCACTCCGAGGGTTGCAAGCTGAGGGCAACGCCGCGCCGGTTATCTTGTGGCCGCTCTCCAAAGAGTTAAGACTCCTTATCGACGCTGAATCCGCCGTTCGAAAAGGCACTTCGCCCGCGATTGCACTTGACCGCCTGGGTGTTTGGCGAAGCCGTATTAATCTCATGCAGTCTGCGCTCGCCAGACACAATCGCGAGTCCCTGGAAGCCTGCTTATCACTCAACTTCGCAGCGGATGGTAGCGCTAAAGGCTACATGCCGGGCAATTGCTGGGATTACATCGAATCGTTGATTGTGACGCTAGCCACGGGCACCGCTCCAGCCATGCCACGCCGTCGCGCGTAAAGCGCTGCGAGTCCAATTACACCCCCAACTGCAGCGATAGCAAACGCCACAACGAAACCCAGCCATTCAGCAATCGCACCATGAGCTGCTGCGCCAAGGGCAGGTCCTGCCATCAT
>CBFHQN010000219.1:0-2526 GCA_965657765.1 Luminiphilus sp.
CGGCCGCTGCTTTATCGACAATGAAGGGCGCTGCGCCACCCTGCACGCCACCAAAGTGGAAGTCGGGCTTGTAATAAATACCCCACAGCTTGTCGGTGATGAGCCGACCGTCGTCATCTGAGTAAAGCGGCGCATCAGTATCGACGTGGATCACGGGCGGCATGTGTCCGTCATTGGTTACTTGAAGCTTTGGATCCACACCTAAGGTGCCTTCCTGAAGCGACCAGTAGATCCACATGGGAATGCCCTCGGCAAGCACGCCTGTCTCGGGGTTACGGATGCCAACTTCCATGGGTAGCTCGAGCATTTCCCAGAAGCGCCGCACCCACGGACCGGCCGCGATCACGGCGTAGTCACAGGCGATGTTTCCACGGTCGGTATTCACTGAGGTGATCGCACCAGAATTGTCGGAAGAGAGGCTGGTCACCTCGATGCCAGAGATGATTCTGACGCCCAGTGCCTCAGCTTTTCCTGCGAGGCCATACATGGCTTTTGAGTTGTTGGCATAGCCGCCCGGTTTTTCGTGAAGCACCGAGGTGATGCCTTCCGCGCGCCAGTCAGAAAACAGGGTTTTCATGTAGTCGCTGCTGGCTTTAGCGCCCTCGATAAACGTCGACTCGTAATCGATGGCTTGCTGCTGCTCGTAAATCGAGCGTACGTCCTCGCGCATCGACTCGCAGCTGATCTGCATGTAACCCACCGGGTGGTAGCTGTAGGTCTCTGGGTCGCTCTCCCAAATGCGCACTGAGTGCGCCATGAGCTCACGCATGGCTGGCTGATAGTAGTTGTTGCGGATGACGCCGCAGGCAATACCCGTGGCGCCGGAGCAAATGCCAGACTTGTCTAGAATGACAATGTCACGACCGTCGCCTCTACCCGTGGCTTTCAGCTGAAGCGCGAGGTGATAAGCCGTGCTCAACCCGTGGATGCCGGCACCGACAATGACGTAAGGGCTGTGGGTTGGTATGGCCATGTAAACCACCTTTTTATTGTTATCGCCGTCTTATTATTATAGCCGTCACTTCCATTGTTTCTGTAGCGACTGCGTTGTGGGCCTTATAAAACGCGCCGATCAAGGCCCTATTTTATTGATGTTTGTTGCGACTAAATCTTCTTTCTTGCTCTTCTTTTGGCCGGTCGTTGTGTCAGGTTGACGACGGTCATTGCGCTTTTGCCGGCCTTTTTGCCTGCACAATAATTTCGCTGTGCAATTCTGACGCTGGCTTACCTCAAGTTATGTCAGGCCAGCCCTCTTTCCTCGAGTACCTTCCGGGCTGCTCTAAAGCACTCGAGCGACTGCGGGACACCACAGTAAATGCCGATGACATGAATAATGGCCTGAATTTCCTCTTTGCTAACACCATTATTAATCGCGCCACGGCAATGCACCTCCCACTCGTGCATCTTTCCTAACGCACCAATCATGGCGAGGTTCATCATCGATCGTGTCTTGGGGTCGATGACATCATCGCCCCAGCCAAAGCCCCAACACCAAGCAGTCATTGCCTCTTGAAAGGGGCGGGTGAAGTCATCTGCCGCAGCGAGATTCTTTTCAACATACTCGGCGCCCAATACCTGCTTGCGCATCTCGAGGCCTTTCTCGAATAGGTCCTGATCCATTTATCCGATCCTTATGCCAATGTTCTTTGTTTGCACGTAATTCATCAGTGCTTCACGGCCTTTCTCTCGACCGTAGCCTGACTGTTTATAGCCACCGAACGGTGTTTCTACCCCGCCGGCGTACCACTCGTTGATAAAGATCTGGCCGGCGCCGACATCGCGAGCTACACGCATGGCGCGATCAATATCTTGTGTGAAGACACCACCGACGAGGCCGTAGTCGCTATCGTTTGCGATGCGAATCGCCTCAGCCTCGTCATCGAAGCTAAGAACAGATAGGACGGGTCCGAATACTTCGGTTCGCGCGATATCCATTGAAGGCGTAACGCCTGTGAGGATAGTTGGGTGCAGGAAGAAGCCTTCGCGATCCATGGCGGTACCACCGGCTGCGATAACAGCCCCTTCGGATTGGGCGCGTTCGATGAGTCCTACAGCTCGATTACGCTGGCCCTCAGATACCATAGCGCCCATGTTCGCGCCGAACTCGGGCCGATCGATACCGGGGCCCACGGACAGCGAGTTCGCGAGCTCAGTGACAGCGAAAACCACTTGATCATGAATATCGCGGTGCACAATCAATCGCGACATCGCGGAGCAGACTTGGCCCGCGTTAAAGAAAATGCCCCAGCGAATGCTATCGAGTAGGTTCTCAATGTCCGCATCGTTGTAAACGATGGCCGCTGACTTACCGCCAAGCTCCAAAATACAGGGCACGACATTCTGGGCAGCGGCGGTGGCAATCGCCACACCTGTCGGTACCGACCCTGTGAATACCAATTGGTCGACGCCTTTGTGCGATGACAGTGCAGCACCGGCTTCGTGACCTAAGCCACAAACAATATTTACAGCACCTGTGGGGAAGCCTGCGGCTTCGGCGGCAAGGGCGTAGTAATAGTGTGTCAGTGG
>CBFHQN010000220.1:0-2488 GCA_965657765.1 Luminiphilus sp.
ACTCGGCTGGCGCACTTCGTACCAGAGCGGTGCGAGCAGTTGGTCATCAGCGGCAATGCTTCGGTGCAGCATCGTTGTGCCGGTTCGAGGAAGTCCGATCACGACGATGGGGCTGAGAATTTCCTCTTCCAGAATCTCAGGATAGCGCTCTATCCATTGCTCAAGTCTAAGTCGGTTTGCGAGCAAATCGGTCAAGCGAGCCGCATGAAACTGCCTGCCAATCTCATTAAGGGATGCCTCGGTATTCAGTCCTTTGACCAGGGATTCGAGGGGGGATCTGAAACTCAAGTCGCTAAACGCTGAAGCGTTCGCGACTTCCAGCGCTTCGATTATGAGTTGATCAGTACTTAGCACAATCCGGCCCCCATAAGCTTCACAGTCTCTCTACGTTCTGAATATTTGCGCTCGCCGCATTACTTAGCGTGAGAAGCTTCGCGGTTGGCGCCGTTGCGTTATCCGACAGTAAATAGCGTATCGCCACCAACCCCTCTGACTCGTCGCCCGTGTTGAGCCAGTCCTCGCCTTCCGGAGCTGGAGTGTCGCTAATCCAAACACGGTAACGACCGTCCCGGTTTGTGATTTCACTGCCCTTAAGCGAGGCGGGTTGTCCATTTGACTCGATAGACTGCATCCAATGGTCTTGTAAGGTGATGCTCCAGAAGGCAGCCGTAGGGACTTCGCCCTCAACAACGAGAGCCTCGCCGGGCGAGAGCGAGAAAGAGCCGCCGTGGTAGTCGTTGTCGGGCGTCGGATAGAAAATGCCCACGAAATCCGGAGACACGGTAGCGGGACGATCAAAACTATTCGTTGTTTCTTTTAGAGCGTCGGCGAGTGCAAGACTGCCTTGCCAAGTCTGATTGAAAAAGTTCACCGCGTTCGCTGCCCGCGTTTCAAAGGGGGTAGCACTCTGACCGGACGTGCCGATCTGAGTTATTACTCCAGTAATAGCGCTAGCTGCAGTCCCCAAGTGCTTAATGGTTAGCCTTGAAGGCTGGCGGGGCCCTGAGTCAAAGAAATACTCCCGAACCATGATCAGGTGACTGCTATCGCTGAGTGTTAGTGTTAATTGCCGAGAGCCCGGCTCTGTGCCCTGCATTTGAGCCTCTGCAATACCGCCGTGGGAATCGATAGATGGCGCACCTTCCGCAACTTTTACATCTTCAGCTTCCCCTGTACTTCCTGTGCTTTTCTCCAGCGGCGTATCTAGTTTCTTACTTTCAGATGTCTCTTCACTCGATTCGCTGGTTAACCGGATACGGAATACGCTGTTTTCGGCATCGGGCACGATGCTGGTACTGTCTGCCACGCGATTCCACCCGGTGAGGGGGTTACGCTCATAAATAACAAATCCCAAGTAGTCGGCAGAACCTGTGGTGACGGCTATCTCGTACTCATTATCAGCGTCGATGGGTGCTGTTGAGTAGATTGCATCGGGGCTATCACCCAAGAATTTTCGGTAGTCGCTCATCCAGTTGGTAAGCGCAGGCCGTAACGGGTCGCCTTTAGCGATGTGCATCTCTACCGATGCGGCTAACAATCCGCTTAGGTAGTCATAGGCTGTGCCTAAGTCTGCTTCTGAAGCCTCCGGATTACGCTCACGAATGGCGTTTGCCGCATGCTCAAGACTGATCGATAGATCACTTATTTTTATGGCAGCCGCCGAGCCCAAGGCCCAGCTCATATCGGGTCGACTGATCGTATCTCGTGCGTTGAAGTTACCGAGTGTATAACTGACCGACGCCACAATCAGAATGGCTGCAATGACACTTGCCAGCCGACCGAGTCGCCTAGTCGTCGAGGTTTGAGGTTGCGCTACAGATGCCCCCTGACTCACGCGCTAACGTCCGAGGAGTCTATGATTCGGGTGGTGGGGTCTACGGGATCTTTACAACCAACCCATCGAAAGCAGAGCGTGCCTTCCACGTGACCGCCGGTGCTGAGCCAGTTTGCATTCCCGGTGTCTTTCATTGAGATGTGTATATCGACCGAGCCGTCAGCGTTAACGCTGGCCGTATGTCGGTTGATTGAAATCTTATGATGTCGATAGTCGAGAGACTCCATCCAATAGTTATCGACTTGAAGGTTCCAGGTCTGGCAGTCTGGAACTGAGGGCAGCGTCACCACCATGACTTCATCTGAGTTCAGGCGAAAATGACCGTGGTAGTAGATGATGTTGGGGTCACCGCCTACGGCTTGGCAAAAAGCTTGATCCCACAGCGGGAGACTGTTGGGATTTTCTTTGATTTCTTTACTCCATTGGGAGAATAAACCGATGGTATTGCGATAAAACGCCATCGCCTTGTCGAAGTCGGCCGTAATCTTCTGCGCGCTCAATGGTTCGGGAGTCGCTGATCGATCGACACGATGAATTTGTACCTCAGCAGGGGTCTCAAAGGTTCGATCCAGAAAGGTCTGACGAATCAGAAGCGATTCGGATTCTGTATCCATAGGCAACCAGTTGCCCGACTGTTCCTTTGAGCTAAGGATG
>CBFHQN010000221.1:0-2486 GCA_965657765.1 Luminiphilus sp.
GGTGAGCTGGTGAGCTGGTGAGCTGGTGAGCTGGTGAGCTGGTGAGCTGGTGAGCTGGTGAGCTGGTGAGCTGGTGAGCTGGTGAACACATTCTGAGGTCAATCTCCCTTTTAGTTGTCTACATTAGCCAGACCCTTTTTACTGTCATAAGATATGACAATAAAATCATGTAACCACACAGAAGAGCTCGGTAATGAAAATTTTAAGAACACCCGATAGCTGCTTTGAGGGCCTAGCGGACTATCCGTTCGAACCCCACTACACGACCATCAAGACACAGGACGGTCAGGATTTAAGAATCCATCACATCGATGAAGGTCCTCGAGACGGAGCTGTTGTCTTGTGCATCCACGGACAGCCTGTCTGGAGCTATCTATATCGAAAGATGATTCCCTACTTAACTGACGCCGGTCTTCGCGTTATCTGCCCCGATCTGGTGGGTTACGGTAAAAGCGATAAGCCCGCAGCGCGGGAGGACTACACCTACGAGCGCCAAGTCGAGTGGATGGGCGCTTGGCTAGCGCAAAATGATTTTTCGGGGCTGACCTTCTTTGGCCAGGATTGGGGTGGGCTCATTGGCCTAAGATTGGTTGTCGCGCACGCCGATCGCTTCGATAAAGTAGTCATTGCTAATACGGGGCTTCCCTACAACCCAGACGTTCCCCAAGCGATGATCGATGAAGTTGAAGCCTATCGAGCGAATGAACCAACACCCACGTTGTTCAGCATGACGAAGGAAATGCGTTCTCTGTCGTGGGGTGGAAAGGCTAGCAATCCCGCGCGCATCTTCGCGGTCTGGCAGAAATTCTGCTGGGAAACCACACATCTGCCTATCGGCTTGATGCTGTCGATGATGACCGAGCAACAACCAACGCTCATGAAAGTCGCTAAAGCGTTGCTTCACAAGCTGGGTATGCGAGCACCTTTGCCCTCACCGGTTGCGAAGGCGTACGACGCACCCTTCCCGAGTGCCGAGTACACGATGGGGCCCCGCGCCATGCCGAGTCAGGTGCCATCTTTGCCCACGTCGCCCTCGCTCGAGCAACAGCGGCTGGCATGGGAGTTTTTCGACAACTTTGACAAACCATTTGTCTGTGCGTTCGCTGATGATGATCCGGTCACCAAGGGCGGTGACGCTATCTTTTTGGCGCGAGTACCCGGCGCCAAAGGCCAGCCGCATACGACCATCAAAGGCGCGGGACACTTTCTGCAAGAAACCCGCCCCAAAGAGGTCTCTCAAGTCATCATTGATGTGATTGCGAGATCCGCGGCCTAAGTTGCGGAGGGCACAGTCTCCCACTGAGCCCTCCTACCTTTAGATGTGAAACCCCGGTAAAACGAAGCGCCGCTCTGCAACAGGTCACCAGCGCAGCGCTCTGCGGGGTGAAAAGCCCTATGCGGCTGAGGTCTCATTGAGCTCACGCACGGTCATTTTGCCAAGCTGTGACATGTGCACTTCATCGGGCCCGTCAGCAATGCGACAGAATCTTGCGAGCATGAAGACTTCTGGAATCATCGTGTCCTGACACACCCCCATACCGCCAAAGACCTGCATAGCACGATCAGCCACTTGTTGTGCCATTTGAGGCGCAACGATTTTGACCATACTAATCAGCGGCCGCGCGGCTTCCATGCCCTGCGTGTCCATAACGTGTGCCGCGTGCAATGTGAGCAAGCGCGCCTGCTCGATATCGCAACGGCAACGAGCAATCTCATGCTGCACACTGGTTTTCTTGATCAAGGGCTCACCAAAGGCAACGCGGTCCTCGACTCGCGAGCACATCAGCTCCAAACAGCGCTGTGCCATCCCCACAAAACCCATGGCATATTGGAAACGGCCTGGACCGAGCCGGCCCTGCGCAATCTCAAAGCCACAGCCCTCACCTTTGATCATGTTCGTCACGGGCACTCTCACATCTTCAAAGAGCAGCTCAGCCTCACCGGCTGGTGAGTGCAGCGAGTCAAACACACGGAGCTCACGAACCAGCTTTATCCCAGGTGTGTGTCTGGGCACGAGGATTGTGGAGTGCTGACGATGCCGCGGGTTCTCTGGGTTTGACTTACCCATCACCAGCATGACTTTGCAGCGCGGATTCACCGCACCGGTAGTCCACCACTTACGGCCGTTGAGTACATACTCGTCGCCGTCACGTTTGATTTCGAGTTCCATATTAGTCGCATCACTCGATGCAACTTGTGGCTCAGTCATGGCGTAAGCACTGCGAATCTCACCGGCAAGCAGGGGCTCGAGCCACTCCATCTGTTGCGCTTCGGTGCCGTACTTGGCCAAAACCTCCATGTTTCCGCGATCGGGCGCATTACAATTAAAGACCGACTGTGCCCACGACACCTTGCTCATGGTTTCAAACAACGGCGCGATCTCGACATTAGTGAGACCGGGACTCCAGGGCTGATATTCGTGGGGAAGGAACAAGTTCCACAGACCCTCTTCCTTAGCCAGCGCTCGTAACTCGTCGTACCAAGGT
>CBFHQN010000222.1:0-2486 GCA_965657765.1 Luminiphilus sp.
AATCCAAGCCGCCACCTGCAGCAGTCCCAAATACTGGTTCCAAAGGACACCCCCGGGGTAAAACTCGTACGGCCACTCACGACACTAGGCTATGACGACGCGCCAATCGGGCATGCGGAGATCATTTTCGACAATGTGCGTGTACCCCTTGAAAACATCTTACTGGGCGAGGGAAGGGGGTTTGAAATTGCTCAGGGACGCTTGGGGCCTGGGCGTATGCATCACTGTATGCGTCTTATTGGTGCGGCGCAGCGTTCACTGGAGCTGGCCTGTAAACGAGCCAACAGCCGGACTACCTTCGGGCGTCTGCTAAGCAAGCATCAAAGCGTCCGAGAAGACATTTCAAAGTGCTTTTCCGAGATCGAAATGGCTCGCTTACTGCTCCTAAAGGCATGTCATAAGATCGATAGCCAAGGCGTTCCCGCCTCGGTCGATATGATCGCAGCGACCAAGACTACCATCCCATTCCTCGTGCAGAAGGTGATCGACCGATGCATGCAGATTCATGGGGCAGGGGGCCTGACTGAGGACTACATGATGGCTGAAGCCTACAACTATGCTCGCTGGTGCCGACAGGCGGATGGGCCCGACCAAGTGCACCAGATGGCGCTTGGAAAGCAGATAATCGATCGTTATTCGACGCTAGACTGAGCCAGAGGTTTCTTACGACATGACTGAGGCTGAGACTCTGGCTAAGTCAGCACCTCAGACACTGCTTTGTGGTGTGTAAGAAACACATCCCCCGTTAAGGACGACACAAAGTCTGTCGTGGCCAATTTATCCATCACTGGCCCCTTGACCTCACTGAGATGTAACCTGGCGCCCCGGCTTTTAAGTGCGAGGTTGATATTCTCGAGTGCATGCAAGGCGGTGACGTCAATTTCGTTGACCGCTGAACACATCAAGATCACATCGGTAACCTTTTCGGTCTCCTCGATTTTGTTTTCCACATACGTTTCTAGAAAACCCGCGTTTGCGAAGTAGAGGCTTTCGTCAACCCGAAGGCTTAAAACACCAGGATGAGTCACGACCTTGTGACGGTTAATATTGCGGTAGTGCTCTGTTCCCTCAACTAAACCCACCTCGGCCACATGAGGCACGCTAGTTTTGTAGAGATGAAGCCCGATAGAGCAGGCAATACCGCCTGCAACGCCCACTTCAACACCGAAAATCAGTGTAGCCAGAATAGTCAGGGTAATGGTGACAAAGTCTGCGCGGGACAAGGCTCGCGCAGCGGTGATGTCTTTAAAGTTAATGAGGCCGGCAACCGCAATGATGATCGTTGCTGCGAGTGTTGCGTGGGGGAGATGGAAAAGCGCTGGCGTTAAGTAAAGCGCGACAAGGGCGATGCCGAAAGCCGTAAATACCGACGCCATCTGGGTCTGTGCACCGGCATCGAAGTTCACCACTGAGCGACTGAAGCCGCCAGTGACGGGAAAGCCTCCACTCAAGGCCGAGGCAATATTTGCCGCGCCTAAACCGAGCAGCTCGCTATCCTCGGAAATACGTTCCCTCCGTTTGGCGCCCAATGTGCGCCCGACTGACACGGACTCTACAAATCCAACCAACGCAATGACGAACGCAGGGACAAGAAGGGCATTCATCAACTCCAACGATAGTACCGGCGCGCTGAATGCGGGTAGGCCGCTTGGGATCTTTCCTACAACCGAAACACCCATAGAGGCAAGATCGAGTTGTTGGCTCACGATAATCGTCACGATGACGGCAAACATGGGTGCGGTTTTTGACATCATAGCGGCGTATCTGGCGGGACAGCCGAGTCGAATAAGGATCAAACAAAGTCCTGATCGACAAAATATCAGGAATGTAAGCACCGCCGATCCCAATAAGAGCGTGGTTAAGTGGACGCTATCCCATTGCGCTGTGAAGCCGCTGAGTAACTCAGGCAGCGAATCGCCGTGTAATGGAATGCCAAAAAGGTGCTTTAACTGACTGACAGCAATCAGAATTCCTGAAGCAGTGATAAAGCCTGATACAACCGAATGCGAGAGAAAGTTAGCAACAAAACCCATGTTCAAAAAACCAAGGGTCATCATCAATAAGCCGCCGAGTAGCGCCAGCATAACAGCGGCACTTATTGGGTCTGCTATCCCAGCACTCGTCACGGAGCCGATCGCGGAGGCCGTCATGAGCGAAGCCACTGCCACGGGACCAACAGAGAGTGTTTTACTCGAGCCAAATGCGGCGTAAAGCAATAGCGGCCCGATCGATGCGTATAGCCCCATCTCAGGTGGTAAACCTGCGAGTAGGGCGTAAGCGAGCGATTGAGGCACAAGCAATACGGTTACCGTGATGGCTGCAACCGCATCCTGGGTTAGGGTTGTTTTGGTGTAGTTCAAGAGAAATTGAGGCTTGTAGCCAATAAAAGGCTCTTCAGGCCCGCGCCTCTGTTTTAACCAACCACTCTCGGCCCTTCAACATTGCGTTCCAGTAAATCCAAGGCAGCATCACCGCTTTAAGGAACC
>CBFHQN010000223.1:0-2467 GCA_965657765.1 Luminiphilus sp.
CTCGAACTACCCATGGAAGTTGGGATCCGTAACCCCGAGACCGGTGCACTCGCCGAGGGTATTCCCATGTGGATCTACTGGTCGCTTCAAGAAGGCACCTTGGGTGTGGATCCAAAGCTTCAAGTAACCAATGACGGATACATGCCGCCCGTGATCCACGTCGATACCGATGCGCCGCTTTACTCCGATGACGACGGCCGGCTCATCACTGACAAGATGTGGGGTATCTACTACAAACCAGACTTCCACTTTGGTGGCGTGCAGGGTGGCGCCGCACCGTTCATTGTCGATAAAGCACCGGCCGAGGTCTCGGTTGACCCTTACGGTCCGGCGTCACCCGAATTCATTGTCGGTCCGGAATTCGCTGAAATGTGGGTATCAGCACTTGCACACTGCCAAGAGCGATTTTCGGGCACGCTACCCAAGTTTAAGCGCGAGCCCTCTGGCGGCATTGGTGCATTTACACCCGACAGTTTCCCCGTTTTCGACACCATGCGCGAAAACTGCTTCGTACTCGCGGACTCCAACCATGGCTACAAAATGATTGGCGTCGGTGACTTGGTAGCGAGAACAATCTGCGGAGAATCGCAGTCGTTATTGCGACCCTTCAGATTCTCGCGTTACGAAGAAGGCGACTTACACCCTGTGTCTAACAGCCCCTTCCCCTGGAGCTAACAAACACTCGGCTGATAGCTCCCCTGTTTGGTTAGAAAAAAGGGATTGGGGGAAACGCCTTGCAGGCGTACACTGCGCGCCCCGTGAAAGTGATCGAAGTTATTGCTAGGTAAGCCATGTCCACACTAGACCTTATCCATTCTTCGAACGACAGTGGTATCGAGTCAGCAGAAGCCTCAACGGCATACCCAAAGACCGGTTTGCCCAACACACACTACACCGACGAA
The DNA here is from genome assembly GCA_965657765.1 of Luminiphilus sp. Taxonomy (GTDB): domain Bacteria; phylum Pseudomonadota; class Gammaproteobacteria; order Pseudomonadales; family Halieaceae; genus Luminiphilus. The sequence goes on from CBFHQN010000223.1 coordinate 903, forward strand.
ATAACGTGGCAGGAAGAGCGCGATCGCGTCGTTGCCAAGACCTGGGCAGGACTTGGTTTCGGTGCTGATATTCAGGAGGCTGGGTGTGTTTATCCTGTGAACTTCATGGGCCTGCCACTCTTGATGGTTCGCGACACCGAGGGTGTTGCGCGCGTATTTCACAATGTCTGCAGCCACCGCGGTATGACACTGGTCGCCGAGAAGGGCTCGGCAGGCATGGTAATTCGTTGTCCTTATCACCGCTGGGGCTATGGCCTCTCTGGAGAATTGAAAGCGACGCCGAATATTGGCGGCATGGGTGTTCACAGCATCGAAGGATTCGACTGCAGCGAGCACGGATTGAAAGAAGTACGCTCTGAAGAGTTGATGGGGATTGTCTTCATCAATTTATCGGGTGAAGCACCGGCGCTGTCCGAGCATCTTGACCCCATCCTAGCTCGCTGGGGAGCGCTCGCAGGACAGGACTTCACGGGACGGCTGGTCAGCGACACGGGCCCGTATGGTTCGATGGAGTTATCGGTCGAGAGTAACTACAAACTTGCGATCGAAAACTACTGCGAGTCTTATCATTTGCCGTTTGTGCATCCGGACCTCAACACCTACTCGCCACTCGATGAGCACTACAACCTGATCGTAGACCCGATCTCGTCCGGCCAAGGGACACACGTCTACGACCTGACGCGCGGGGCATCAACGCCGTTACCGGTGTTTGCCAATTGGGACGATTCCCGTGTCAAAACAGCAGAGTACTTATCGCTCTATCCCAATGTGCTTTTGGGCATTCAAGCGGATCACTTCTTTGCGATCTTGCTGATGCCTGAGTCACCCGAGACAACGACCGAGCGCCTGCAATTTTTATACTCGAGCGAAGAGGCACTGACAGATGCCTACGCTGAGCGCCGGCAAAGCCTCCATGAGGCGTGGAATTTGGTGTTCTCGGAAGACGTTTCCGTGGTTGAAGGCATGCAACGTGGACGAGCATCACCGGGATTCACAGGGGGTGTATTCTCGCCACTGATGGATATTCCAACCGCCCATTTCCACGGCTGGTTTGCCGAGAAATATAGCGCGGCTTGAGCCTAACATTTAAGTCTTGGGTCTTGGGTCTTGGGTCTTGGGTCTTGGGTCTTGGGTCTTGGGTCTTGGGTCTTCAAGCGTGCAGCCCACCTTGTCTAGTAAGAAGCTCGGAGTATCGAGGCCTGTTTTTAGAAATAAAAAAGGGAGCGAGTGCTCCCTTTTGTGACGATCAACAAGCTCAGAGATCAGTCGTCATCCAAGGCTCGATCGATATTCATAACCAGCAATTTGGCATGCGCTTGAGAGACGCGATCACCACGACGCTTGCTTGCCAACTGATCACGAAGCTCTGATAGCGTCAAAACAGCCAGCGCTTGTGCTGTGCTGTGATACTTCGACGCACCTTCCTCGCTCGCCATCATCGCAAGGCGATCGACATACTCGACCTGCAAATTACGACGGAAGCTATTAACGCTGCCACGCGCATCGGCCGCAAAGACTGCATCGGTAAGATCTTCAAAGACCTCGACCAATGGGTATTCATTGCC
>CBFHQN010000224.1:0-2402 GCA_965657765.1 Luminiphilus sp.
CAGCCACTCTCAGGTACTCTCAGCCGGTGAGCTGCAGCAATTTGGCCTCGCCGTTCGTCGAGCGTCGAGGCACAACGACCCTAAGCGCTTCTCTCGGGATCTGTTCCTAACCGCAGCAGAGGTCGACCCCGCTGACATCGGACAGATGTATCTCCGCTCTACCGCCAAACAACGTGCGAAGGCGCCCTTTTTCGTCGATAAATTGCCGGTTAATTATCTCAACATTCCGCTCATTCTTGCCGCATTGCCGAACGCGAAAGTTGTGCATCTTGTGAGAGGGCCAATGGACGCCTGCTTCGCGAGTTTCAAGCAACTGTTTGCCGATGCATATCTGCATTCCTACGACCAGGGTGAGATGGCAAGACACCACGCACGTTATCGCGACCTCATGGCACATTTTCACGCGGAGTTCCCAGGAAGAATTATCGATGTGAGCTACGAGGAAGCGGCGAGAGATCTAGAACCCAACGCCCGCAGGTTGATTGCCGCATTGGGTCTCGAATGGGAAGAAGCCTGCTTGAATTTCCACGAGAGTAGTTCAGGAGTGGCGACAGCGAGCTCAGTTCAGGTCAGGGAACCCGCACACACACGCTCTATTGGACGCTGGCGTCGCTACGAAACCGAGCTTGCACCGATGGTTGCGGAGCTTAATCGGCTGGGGGTTCCCTTAGATTAGCGCCGGAGTATACTACTTGGTGACGTAATTGAAGCGCCGACGTCTAGGCCACACCACAGACGATAAGAAACAAACAACAAAAACCGAGCGACTTTCTCTGTTTTCACCGCTCAGCGCCACCCGAGGAAACCACTATGTCAAAAGTTTTTGGCACAAAACCCAATACAAAGCTCGTACTGCCCCTAGCGGTATCAGCAGCGCTTATCAGCACAGGACCCGCAGTCGCACAAACACTTGAAGAAGTGATTGTTGTGGCCACCAAACGCGAGCAGGGGGTTATGGATGTACCTCTTGCAATCACCGCATTGTCTGGTGATTTCATCGAGGATACCAACCTCAATGATGTGAAGGATCTTATTTCCTACACGCCAGGTGTTAGCGGTAACTCTCAAGACTCCTACATCGACGCGGTCAGCATTCGCGGCGTACGTACACAGGACTTCGGGGTTGGTGGCGACCCGTCATCGGCATTTTTCAAAAACGACCTTTACGAGGGACGAAACGGTTCAGCGGTAACAAGTCTGTTCGACGTTGAGCGTGCAGAGGTTTTGCGTGGTCCTCAAGGCTTCCTGTTTGGCCGTAACTCGATCGGCGGTGCTTTCAGTGTGCACACGCGCAAAGCTGAAATCGGCTCGAGCGATGCATTTATCGATTTTGACTTCGGGCAACGCGAGCACGCCGTATTCGAAGGCGCGGTAAACATTCCAATAAATGACAGCTTTGCTATGCGTTTGGCAGGCTACAGCTCGCACGAAGAAGGCTTCGCTAAAAACGTGTTCTCGGGTCGAGATGAAATCGACCACAGTAAGAAAGCCATTCGATGGTCGACTCGATATGAATCAGACGCACTATCCATTGATACTGTCGTCGACTGGGAAGATCGTAAGCAATCCGGTTCGATGTACCGTGCCATCAATAAAGGCGACATCTGGGATGCGCTAGATGGCTACATTGTTGATGACACAACCATCAACGGCAGTAGCCAACAGATTGACTCAGACCTCGAAGGTGGTGACGCTGATACTGGCGATCTTCTGACAATCGGTGTCTTCATTGACTACGATTTGGGCTTTGCAACACTGACTTCAAACACCGGTTACAAAGACCACGACTACTACTATTCAGAGGATTACGACGGCACGTCGCTGAATATTAATAACTTCCAATTCGAACAATCTGGCCAGTACTTCCAGCAAGAACTGCGGCTCACTAGTAATGGTGACGGCCCATTGAGCTGGTACACCGGCGTCTCCTACTACGATGAAGACCTCGATGCTGAGTTCACCGCTATTGGCTCTGAAGATCTCATGTGCCAGTACTACTTGAACTACTACGCCGAGTACTACGGCTATGAGTTCTACAGCGGTTGTTCTGACTACTACACCGACTTCTACCCAAGTGCAGACGGTAACCTTGTGGAAACCGGTATGCTCAAAGGTAAGTACTCAGGCTGGGCAGCCTACGTAAACCTGGACTACCAAGTAACGGATGAGCTCGTCGCCTCGGTAGGTTTTCGTTACACCAAGGACGACAAAGACTTCGGCATCTTGGTGCCTGAGCCCGAGAGCTACTTGGGTCCCTACTTCACCTACGGTTTTGCTACTGCCGAATACATCGAAGACTCCAAATCCTGGAGCGATACAACGGCGCGCTTTGCTGTGACGTGGACGCCTAATGATGACGCGATGTTCTTTGCTAATTACACACAGGGCTTCAAGTCAGGCGG
>CBFHQN010000225.1:0-2382 GCA_965657765.1 Luminiphilus sp.
CAAAGACACATCGGCTAGGTAATGTTCGAAAGCAACGCAACCGAAGGACAAGCAGTGACTGATAATCGATTTACACCCCACGCAACGGTTGCAACAGTTGTCGAGTGCGATGGAAAGTTTTTGCTTGTCGAGGAGTTTAGCCAAGGAAGGCGCGTGCTCAACCAACCCGCCGGTCACCTTGAGCCCAATGAAAGCCTGATTGAGGCTGCCGTACGCGAAACTCTAGAGGAAACGTGTTGGGAAGTCGCACTCACCAGCTATCTAGGCGTCACAATAGTCAACGCGGCAAATGGGATCTGCTATCTGCGTCATAGCTTCGCGGCACAGCCTTTAAAGTTTTGTGACTCTGCGACGCGAGACAGCAGCATCTTGGCTACCCATTGGCTTACACGCGATGAGATTACCAGGTCATCAATCGATCTCAGACACGCGGTAGTACTCGACATCGTCGACCAGTATTTAGAAAATAGCGCTGTGCCCTTAAGTCTTGTCCGCTATCTATGAGCTATAACAACGCTACAAAAGTCATCGTCGGTATGTCTGGCGGTGTGGATTCTTCCGTATCTGCGTTGTTGTTGAAGGAACAAGGCTACTCGGTGGAAGGCCTGTTCATGAAGAACTGGGACGAAGATGACGGGACCGAATACTGTACTGCGAAAGAGGATTTAGCCGACGCTCAAGGCGTCGCTGACGCCCTGGGTATAAAGCTGCATGCTGCTAACTTCGCAGCAGAGTATTGGGACAACGTCTTCGAGCATTTTCTCGAAGAGTATGGTGCGGGGCGAACCCCCAACCCCGACATTCTCTGCAACAAAGAAATCAAGTTTCGCGCGTTTCTCGACTATGCCAAGGCACTGGGCGCAGACAAAATTGCCACGGGTCATTATGTACAGACTGGAACGCGTGACGATAAAGCGACGCTGGTCAAAGGTCGTGATGCGGGTAAAGACCAAAGCTATTTTTTACACCAGGTAGATCATACGGCGCTGCAGGACACGCTGTTTCCAATCGGTGAACTCGAAAAAACAGAGGTTCGTTCGATCGCCAGCCAACATAACTTTGGCACTGCCACCAAAAAAGACAGTACTGGGATCTGTTTCATCGGTGAGAGGCGCTTCTCTGATTTCCTATCGCAATACCTGAAGAAAAACCCAGGCCCCATCAAAAGTGTCGACGGTGCCGTCATAGGAGAGCACCAGGGACTGATGTATCACACCATTGGCCAACGTCAGGGGTTAGGTATCGGCGGTCTTAAAGACGCCTCGGAAGCCCCTTGGTATGTTGTAGATAAAGAAGTGGTAACCAATACGCTTTGGGTTTGCCAAGGTAATGACAACCCCGCACTTTTCGCCTCTACCCTTCACACGGGAGATCTTTTTTGGATCAGCGGGGCAGCACCTGAGGTACCGTTTAAGTGCAACGCAAAAGTCAGGTATCGACAAGCTGATCAAGCCTGTCAGGTATCACAGCAAGGGAGCGGCTACGTGGTTAACTTCGATACGCCCCAGCGTGCAATTACCCCTGGGCAGTCGTTAGTTCTGTATCAAGGCGAGGTATGTCTAGGTGGTGGTGTTATCGAGAGCGTCTCGGGGCGCTTGAATGGTGGCTGGCAATGAGCGAGCGATCAAACTTCGAAGAGCAGGTCATCGCATTAGCGGGTGTCGCCCAAGCCGCAAGAATAGTGGATCAGGTGGCAAAAACCGGCACCTTCCCCAGCGCCTTCTTTGAAGCTTCGTTGCGGTCCTTGTTTGCGTTTGACGTGCCCACTGTGGAGGCAGTTTTTGGCAACATTCAGGGCGTTAAGCTCGGTCTTCGTTGCGTAAAAGAGATGCTCACGGATGCGTCCAATGAAGATAATATTGCCATGGGCGTGTACATCCGGGGCTTATTCAAACTTGAATCGCAGTTCCGTAAACGCTCCGATCTGCAAGACATCGTCGCAACCCGATTGGGACATGTAAACTTCAAGGCGCAACATTTCAGCGACGATGCAGTGGAACTCGCTGCGAGCATAAGCTCGATCTATCAGGATACGATCAGCCATCTACCCTACCGCATCAAAGTCAAAGGCAGTGTGCAGCATCTCCAGGAGGCGAAAAACGCCGATTTAGTGCGAACACTGCTTTTAGCCGGCTTACGATCTGCGCACTTGTGGCACCAGCTTGGCGGTCGACAGCGGCATTTCATTCTGCGCAATCGGCAACTCGTATCGGTTGCCGAGTCGTTAAGCCAAGAGTTGTCTCCGATTGAGGGGAATGACTCCCTCCACTAGGTGCTCGCGTGTTAAGCTAGAGCCACAGCTCGGAGCCGTAATATGACCTACCAAACCGCCACCGCTCTATCACCCCTCGATGGACGGTACGCCAGTAAACTTGACCCATT
>CBFHQN010000226.1:0-2358 GCA_965657765.1 Luminiphilus sp.
TTAGCTTTGGTTGAGTCGGGGCCCTTCCCCTTCGAACTCGATGAGAATTTGGATACCGCCCAATCAACGAATTTTGGTGGCGGCCTCACAGCGCCTTTTACTGCCCACCCTCACGAAGACCCCAAAACAGGGGAGTGGCACGCCATAACCTACGAATCAGAAACCCAAGATAAAGTCTGGCATGTCGTTATCAATCGCGAGGGTGAGGTCATATCCGAGCGCCCCATCCCGGTACAAGACGGACCGTCAATACACGAGTGCTGCCTAACCGACGACTACGTCGTCGTGTTTGACCTTCCGGTCACGATCTCGCTGGGTGCGCTCGCCCAAGGCTACAACTTCCCTTACCGCTGGAATGAAAGTCACAAAGCCCGTATCGGACTGCTACCCCGAGCCGGCGACGTTGCAGAGATCATTTGGTGCGATGTAGACCCCTGCTATGTATTCCACGTCGCCAATAGTTTTCAGAATTCTGACGGCAGCGTGACCATCGATTGCTGCGCCTACGAAAGCATGTTCGCGCATGGTCCAGACGGCCCCAACGGCATTCCCTGCGGCTTTGAGCGTTGGCACGTTGACCCGGAATCAAAGAAAGTAACGCGATCGCCGATAGACGCCTCGCCGCAAGAATTTCCTCGGGTGGACGAGCGTTTCTTCGGCCAAAGCTATCGCCATGCCTGGATCGTAGGGCAACCCAGCGAGGCGGTTTCTAATTTTGTCGCCGAAAACCAGCTCTACCATCACGACCTAGAGAGTGGCGTGCGTAAGCAATATTCGTTTGGGTCAGATATGATCGGGGGCGAATTTGTTTTTATTCCGCGCGATGAATCAGCAGCTGAGGGTAATGGCTGGCTGATGGGGCTGGTTATCGACGCTAAAGCGGATACGACTCAGCTCCAGTTCTTCGATGCGCTCAATATTGAACATGGACCAATAGGCGCGGTGCACGTTCCGCACCGCATCCCACCAGGCTTCCACGGGAATTGGATTTCAGACTAGATATCAGAAATAAGAAAAAGACAGGAAGATAATCATGCACTTAGATCTCGCAACAACGTCTATGCTCGCAGGCATGGTGCTCAATGAGACCCCTGCACTTCATACACTTTCACCTGAGGAGGCGCGCCTTGTCTTTACCGAGATAAACCGCTCGATGCCGCCCGGGCCGGACTCCGTAAGCAGCGAAGACTGCGAAATACCAGTAAACGGTGGCGCTATAAGAGCGCGCGTCCTTCGACCGTCGGCACAGGCAAAAAGTGTCATGGTTTATTACCACGGCGGCGGCTGGGTCATCGGTAATATCGACGACTACGATGCAGTGGGTCGACATCTAGCGGAAACGTGTGACGCAGTTGTGGTAATGGTCGATTACCGGAAGGCGCCAGAGCACGCGTTCCCCGTACCTGTTAATGACTGCTACGCGGCGCTTGAATGGGTTGATGCCCAGCGAAGCCAAATGAGTCTCGAGGGTTTGCCTCTTGTTGTTGCTGGGGATAGTGCGGGCGGTAATCTCTCAGCGGTAATGGCGATTAAAGCCCGTGATGAAAGCGGGCCAGAAATCGCCTTACAAGCGCTGATCTACCCTGTCACTGACGGCCGCATGGGCGCCGACAGCTTTACCCATGAAGATAAGCAGCTCTTCCTGACAACTGACATCATGGCGTTCTTCTGGGATCACTATGCTGACCAAGAGACGCGTCTCAATCCAATGGCATCGCCTGCACTGACTGAGTCTCTGGAGGGCTTACCCCCTGCTGTAGTGCTAACCGCAGAGTTTGACATCTTGGTTGACGAGGGGCGTGCTTATGCAGAACAACTCAAAGCCGCAGGCGTATCGATAAGCTACCGCGACTTCGCGCAGCAAATGCATGGCTTTTTTGCGATGCCAGCCGCCTTACCCGCTGCAGGCAAAGCCATGAGCTGGCTGGCACAGGAGATGGACCGTCATCTCAACCCCACTGAGCGCAAGGATGTCGTGGTTGTCGGGGCAGGCTTCTCTGGCATGTATCAGCTCTACAAACTCCGTGAGCAGGGTCTTGATGTTCAAGTCTTCGAGGCAGGCAGCGACGTAGGGGGGACTTGGTATTGGAATCGCTACCCGGGCGCCCGCGTTGATATTGAAAGTATGGCTTACTCCTTCTCCTTCTCCGATGAGCTCCAGCAGGAGTGGGAGTGGTCGGAGAAATACTCGCCGCAGCCCGAGCTTCTGAAATACGCGCAGCACATCGCCGATCGATTCGATCTCAAGAGCGACATCGCGTTTGATACCCGCGTCGCTAGCGCACATTTTGATGACGATGCAAATGAGTGGCTTGTAACAACCGAGTGTGGTCGTCGCGTGCGTGCTCAGCACTTAGT
>CBFHQN010000227.1:0-2076 GCA_965657765.1 Luminiphilus sp.
GATAGGGACCAGAACTATTATTCCACTTGCTGGGTCCAAAAATACGGATGCGGAGTGCGCGCTCAACGACAGTAGTAAATAGCCAGCAAAGCCCAGACCTGCCAGTCTTAGGACCGCATAAAGAACGTTTGCGGACTTTTCGCGTGCAAGCAATTTACTCATTATTGAGGCTTAACATCTGTTGTTCCGATACAAAGACTCTAGCCCGTCTTTCCGTTTTTCGGAAATGATCTTTTTGAGAGTCGGCGCGTATCGATTTTCTCAATGGAACATCGAGTGAAGGTAGGGGAGTGCCCTTGGCGAGGGAGGGCCTATTTCGTCTGCTTTGTCATCTTAAAAGGCTGTTGGCTTGCTGTGGTCACAGTGCCTGCCTTACATTTGATGGAGTGAAGAGGATGATCGAAGTGAAGAGGATGATCGAAGTGAAAGGAGCACTGCTTTTACTATTGCTGCTCGCCCCACTGGGCGTCGCTCAGGAAATCGTCGAATTTGAAAACGGTAGCGTCGCGAATGCGGAGGACATTAACAGTAACTTCAATGCGTTGAAGGAAGCCATTGACGCTGTCAGTGTGGCGGCGGGTGCCACCTTGCTTACGGCGGACGGTCCACCCGGTAACGCACTTGGAACTCTGGGCGATGTGTACATAGATACCTTGTCGTACGATTTTTATGGGCCTAAACAAACCGGTGGCTGGGGATTGCCAGTTGCGCTTATTGGCGCCCAAGGGGCAGAGGGCCCAGTAGGGCCTCAAGGTCCCGCGGGTGCGACCGGACCGGCTGGCGTGCAGGGTCCGCAGGGCGATGTTGGCGCTGAGGGGCCGCAAGGTCCAACGGGGGAAGTGGGACCTCAGGGCCCAGCGGGGGAGCGGGGCGCGGACGGTGTCTTGAATTTGTTTGGTAAAAACTGTCCAAGTGGCGCTTTTTTGACTGGTACCACTGAGACAGGAGAGCCTATCTGTGTTGGCGGGGAACAGGTTTTCATTGAGAACTACAGTCCTGCGGGTTTGGCTCTAGATAATGCACCTGCCAGTCCCACGCTCTATGGCCAATCTTTCACTGCTGATGGCGGCGCGGTCAGCAAAATCGAGTTTTGGATTGGTTGCCTAAATATTGATGACAGTTGTCCGCTGGACGGTAGTGCCTCGCTTCAACTCTACGACGTAACGGACGGTGTCGTGCTGCTTGCTGAGGCTCAGTTTGCTGTGCCAGGAGAGCCGGTCGAGGGGGACATGCGCGTGACCTTCAGTGAGCCCGTGCCCACTCAGGCCGGTAACAAATACGCCTTTTTCATCAATTCGAGCGTGCCTTATGCGCTTGGGATGCAGTCGCCCATTAACTCCGATACATATGCAGGCGGTGCTCAAGCTGGTATCACCGATGGGCAGTATTCGGAGGCTACAGAGGGACCGAGTGTGGGCCGCGACTTAAGTTTCCGCGTCTATACTGCCGCCCCACTCGCCGCACTTGGACGCTCGGAGTTAGTCAGGGTATCGGCATCTGGTGGATCAAGCGCCACGGTTGTGTGCCCCTCTCCCAAAAAAGTGGTGAGTGGTAGCTGTAGAAGGTCTACTTCTTTCCCCGGCACGTCGGGGTCCTATACGTTCAACGACAGAGCGAGCGATGATCTCACTTCGTTCACATGCTCTGTAAGTACTCGCACTTCAAACACCATCGCTTACGCAATCTGCTTATGACAGCGTATGAAGCAGCCGGGTTGGCTTAGCTTGCAAGCCGCTCAGTCGCTTGCCTCGGATGGGTGGTTTATCCGCATCTCCCAATTGCGCAAAGGAGTCGGAAGTTAAATCCCTGAAGCTCAGCGCCTGTGGCAACAATAGTGACTTGGCTTGGGCTACTACCTTGGGCATTGTTCGCCGATACGCTACAGGAATACTCGGTTTCAAAATCTAGGCCAGAAATACCTACCGTGGTGCCTGTTGTTGCCACTGTTGTTTCACCACAAGTCACCGTGTAGGAAGTAATGGCCGACCATCCGTCTGCACCGGTTCCTTGAGGGAAATCACTCAAGGTGATAATGATCTCGTCACCCGCCGCGGTGGCCGACAGAATTGTTGGTGC
>CBFHQN010000227.1:2086-2334 GCA_965657765.1 Luminiphilus sp.
ATTCTCGTTTCCGTAAATACCCGCGTATGAGGAGGCCGCTGTTACTTGCAGTGCGAGCGCCAGTAAAGATGAAACCAAGCGCGCGTCGACGAGTGCCTTTGGTAATGATTTCATTTTCGCTCCAATTCTTATCTGCTTGGCTGCAAAGACTGGCGTTTACAGAAGGTTTTATAAAACATTTCTTTGGCGATTCTAACCAGTTTCGTCGTTTCGCCGCGCAATCTACGCAAATGATACGCCATCGGTAT
>CBFHQN010000228.1:0-2328 GCA_965657765.1 Luminiphilus sp.
AATGCTAATCATATGTGCGAATTACGAAGTGGGTTAAGTGGTGAGGTGAGTGGTAAGTGATGTTCGAAAAATGGCTGTGTTCCGCGGATCTTACGTTTCAAAGGCTGGTGCAGTTTAGTTAAGCGTTACAAGAAAACCGGCTTTTGTGGCAGTAATTTCACCTACACCATCATCGGCGATTTACTGGATGTCTATAGGTAATGCGAAACAGTCGGCACTGTCGCTAAACATCGTTTTTCTAGTATCGCGCCGTTTGGAAGGCCGGTTCCAAAATCTGTAATGCGTGGCGTGCCGACTAGGTTCGAGCTCAATGTTGCTCATTCGTCGTGATAGACCACTCTGAGCGGCTCGCCAAAGTCGTCGTACATCACCTGCTTGCGTCGAGTGTGCTTTCGCTTGCGCACGGGCTGTGGTTTTCTCCTAAGCTGGGCCTCGCGCCGACGTCTGAGGGTCTCGATGACGTCAGTGACTGGTGTGCGCGTCTGTGGTTTGCCTGAGAATATGGGTGTTTTGATCGGTGAGATAGCCTCGTCAACGGCACTGACACCGAGTGGTACCGACTCGATTTCACCCCCACCGTTCAAGAACGACCGAGTTTGACGTTCGAGTCGTCTACGAATCTCTTGTTTTGATGGTGGTTTCTTCAATTTCTGGCCCTCAGGACAAGTATAGACTCTGACGGGCGTGTTAAAAACTGGGGCTGGCTTGTGCTCACGAAGATACTTGTTAGTATCGATCGCCGTCGTTAGTTGTTTACGGGCGACAGTTAGCGGATCTGGGGGAGTCATGCGAGCAATTAGGTCGGTCTTGGTGTTTTTGATCATGGCGATAACCGTCATTCCGCTCGCCTCAGTTCTCGTGATTTCCTCTTTTTTAATGCCTTACCGAGTGACCTATTTCTGGATTGGTCGGCCTTGGCTCCAGCTTGCCATTGCCGCCGTCAAGTGGGTCGGTGGTGTCGACACCCAAATCACAGGATATGAAAACCTCCTTAACGCCGCAGATGCGGGACATCGCGTCATAATCTGTAGCAAACACCAGTCAACGATGGAGACGTTTTTCTTTCCGAGTGTAATGAGCCACCCGGTCGCCTACGTCTACAAAAAAGAACTCAAGCTAGTTCCATTTTTCGGATGGGCCATTGGGCGGCTTCATATGGTCCCGATTGATCGCAGCGCCAAGGGCGACGCTTGGCAGCGTGTTGCGACGATAGGCGCGCGTCTCATGGACGAGGGAAAGTGGATAATCATGTTTCCTGAGGCCACTCGCTCAAAACGGGGTGAGCAAAAGCTGTATAAAACAGGTGCAGCTCGGCTAGCGCTTGAGACTAACGCCGTCATTGTACCGATTGCGGCGGCTACCGGGCGGTGTTGGCCCGCAAAGTCGTGGACTTTCATTCCCGGTCGGGCGGATTTTTCGATTGGGCCTGCGATAGTGCCAGAGGCGGGAGAGGATGCGATCGCCTTAATGGCGCGTGTGGAGAAGTGGATTGAAGATGAAATGCGTGTAATCGATCCCGACGCCTATGATCAAGTCGTATCGAACGCTGCGTGATAAAACAGGTTGCTAAGGGTGAGTGGTGTCATAGTTAAGAGCTACCACTACCGGAGGTCACATTTTTTGGCAGAGACAGAGCGTCTTCGGTACAGCAGAAAATAACGGATAAAAAAAAGGTGAAAACATGGGAATTTATAACGATCACATTGTGCCTAGATTGGTGACTTGCGCTTGTGGAACAAAGCCCGTTCTCAGACAGCGACAGAAAGTTGTCCCAAAGGCTTATGGCACGGTTCTAGAGTTCGGTATCGGCGCTGGTCAGAATTTGCCTCATTACACAGCCGACCAGGTGGATAAGGTGATTGGTGTGGATCCATGCACTAAGTCTTGGGAGTTGGCAGCTGAGCGGGCGCGAGAGGCAAGTGTCGATATTGATTTTATTCAGGGGTCAGCCGAATCCATTCCGCTCGATGATGCTTCAGTTGACTCGATTCTGATTACCTTCACGCTCTGTACCGTCCCTAATCCCGAGGCCGCACTTGCTGAAGCGCGCAGAACCTTAAAGCCAGACGGTAAACTTTTTTTCTGTGAGCACGGGATTGCGCCCGACGAAAATGTTGCCAAATGGCAGCGACGAGTAAACCCGGTCTGGAAGCGCCTATTTGGTGGTTGTCACATCACTCGTGACACCAAGGCGTTACTCACCGACGCAGGCTTTGGTATTGATGCTGTCGAGCAGATGTACCTACCCGGTACGCCAACGATCGCCGGCTTCAATACCTGGGGTGAGGCCACCATCGCGCGCTGAAAGCGTGCTCCCTCGAGAACGTA
>CBFHQN010000229.1:0-2326 GCA_965657765.1 Luminiphilus sp.
GGTCTCATCTATGCCGATTCACACAATTATCTACACGCATGGCCATTCTGACCATGCCTTTGGGACCTGGGCTCTGATAAGGGATAACCCTCAAATTATTGCGACGGAGGCCTTAGTCGCGCGATTTGATCGATATCGGAAGCTGCGCGGCAGTGTCGCCCGCTATTTAGGACAACCCCTCGAGAGCATGCCTGAGACCAAGGACGATATGTTCTACCCAACGACCACCTTCTCAGGCGCAACTGAGATTGTTATCGGTGGTGAGTCTTTCTTTCTCAGAGCACACCGTGGTGAGACCGATGACCAGCTTTACGTCTGGGTACCCAGCCGAGGTGCTGTAGCAACAGCTGACTACTATCAAGGCTTTCTGCCCAACGCGGGCAACGGTAAACGCGTCCAGCGGCACCCAGAGGAATGGGCTGTGGCGCTTCGGGAGATGGCGTCGGAAAACCCCGCATTACTACTCCCAGCGCACGGTCAACCGATTACCGATCCGGCCGTCATCCAGGAAAACCTTGCGGTACTTGCTGAAGTATTCGAAGTAATCTCGGCCCAAACCATCGATGAACTCAACAAGGGTACGCGGAAAGACCTGATTCCTACACGCCTTGCGATACCCGAGCGGTTAGAAAATCACCCAACGCTTGAAGAAAAATACGTCTCGTTTGAAGACGTCTCCAAAATGGTGATCAAGCTGTACACAGGCTGGTGGGACGACATTCCCTCGCATTGGACACCGGCAACGTTCGATGCACAGGCTCATGAGATCGTTCGGCTGGCTGGCGGGCCAAGCAATGTTGTAGCCAGAGCCAGAGCGCTGATGCCAGTGAATATTGTGATGGCATCACACCTCACAGATTGGGCGTGGTATGCGTTTCCGGATGATCCAGAGGTGCAGCAGCTGGTGATCGACAATTACCATGCTCGAATCACGAGCCCTGATGCGAACACACAAGAAATGTTGGCCTATCTTGATGTCATGGCCGCGGCACGCGCCAGACAACTGAACGATCAGTAATGACTACTGCCTGAACGTTCAGCTCGGGCTTCCTGCTGGAGAGGAAAAATGCGCCCCCAAGTCGTTACTCGGGGGCTAGAAGCTCCTTACTCCGCCCCGTCCGCTGGATATTGTTCGCGCAACACACGCTTTAGAATTTTACCGCTCGGGTTTCTGGGAATGATGTCTGTTAACTCGACCGCTTTCGGTTGCTTGAAGCGGGCGAGTTTGTCTTGGCAGAACGCGAGAATTTCGTCCTCGGTCAGAGCAGGGTCGGTTTTTACCACAACGGCGAGAGGGGATTCCCCCCACTTCGCACTGTTTTGGCCGATAACACCGGCTTCGCTGATGCCGGGGTGGCTCTGCAGAACACCCTCGATTTCAGCGGGGTATACATTCTCACCGCCTGAAATAATCATGTCCTTAATGCGATCTTGAATGCCGAAAAAGCCCTCGTCATCCATGACGCCCACGTCACCGGTTCGCAACCATCCGTCAACGAGCGTGTCTGCGGTCGCATCAGGTCTGTTCCAATACTCTCGCATGACGTGCTTGCCGCGAACGAGCATTTCGCCCGCTTCGCCGATCGGGAGTTCGTTGCCGTCACGATCAGCAACCTTCACTTCAGTGAAGAAGAAAGGTTTTCCGCAGGACTCGGGTTTGCGCACAGCGTTTACCGAGTCCATGAGGCACGAGGGACCGCAGGTTTCGGTGAGGCCGTAAACCTGGGTGATGTCGATACCCATCTCTTGGAATTGTTGCGTCAGCGCTACGGGCACAGGTGCGGCACCGGTCATAAACCAGCGCACGCTCGACCAGTCGTAGTTCTCGTAATTTGGTACCTGAACCATAAAGTTCAGCATCGCTGGCACCATGAGGCCACTTGTGATTTTCTCGCGCTGGACGCATTCCCAGGCGGCAACTGGATCAAAGCTTCGCATCACGTAGGTCGTTGCACCGTGATACGCGTTGATGGTCAATGGTGTGAGCGCGCCAACATGGAACATGGGAAGACAGGCGATATAACGCTCGTTAGCTTGATAGTCTGCTGTCGCGTGAATTGTGAAGACACCCCACATCGCCGTGCTATGGGTGTGCACCACCCCTTTGGGGAGACCTGTCGTACCCGACGTGTACATGATGTACAACATGTCGTGGTCTTCAGCGCCACAGGCGGGCTCGCTGGCTGAGGAATCGGCGCAGTAGGTGTCGTACGATTTTGCAAAGGGCTGGCAAGCACTTGCGTCAGCGCCACCGAGCACATGTAGCCATTGACTGATATCGGTTTTGTCACCGCGGCGCTCTAGCTCCGCAACCGTGTCAGCGAAG
>CBFHQN010000230.1:0-2317 GCA_965657765.1 Luminiphilus sp.
AAAACAGCCATATCGCTCTAGCAAAGTAACATTCACACCTGCGCGAGCCGCGGCAATTGCGGCCGCGAGTCCCGCTGGCCCACTGCCGATGACCAGCACATCGGTGGAGTGGATCACCGCTAACTTCCTCGCGGGCTCCTCAATCATTAATGGTTTTTCCCGCATTCCCCCCCCGGGTCGCTCTGTTCGTATGGCTTATATGTGGGCGTTATTTTGTTTGATGTTCGTCGCATTTGTCGGTATACCACGGAAAGCGCTTTGAGTAATGCTGTCAATGTTCTGTCATAAAAAGCCGCGTAAATTCGGCAGGGGGCTCGGAACGATGGTTAGCTCGGGTGCGATGCCCCTGAAGCGGTAAGCAGTACAACAACGAAAACGATGCGAAGTCAGAGAGGGAACACTACGTGAAAATCAAAGACCCATCCCAGAAGACCTCATTTTTTAGGCGGCCTCTAGCACTGGCAGTTTCAACTGCTTGTGGGTTGGTCGGTGCAACTTCGGTTGTCATGCCTAATGAGGCGCAAGCGCAAATCGAAGAGGTGCTGGTAACAGCTACCCGTCGAGCTGAGAGCGTACAGGACATCCCGATGAGCGTTAGCGTTCTCGGTGAGAGCCAGCTAGAAGACCTCAACATCAATGACATGGAAGACTACGTCATGATGTTACCCAATGTGAGCTTTATCACTTTGGGCCCAAGCTCGGGTGATATTTACATCCGCGGTATTTCAAGTGGTGGTGAGAGCCAGCTGGGCGCGAACCCCAGTGTGGCGGTTTATCTCGATGATCAACCGGTAACTGCCGTAGGTCAGTATCTGAACCCTCACATTTATGATGTGAATCGTATTGAGGTGCTGGCGGGCCCACAGGGAACGACCTATGGAGCTAACGCGCAGTCAGGTGCCATCCGCATCATCACGAATGCACCTAGCACAGAGGGTTTTGAGGCTGGTTTCAACATCAGTGTGGGCCAGGCGAGAAGCGCGGATGTCAGCCACTTAACCGAAGGTTTTGTGAACATCCCACTGAGCGATTCTGTGGCGCTTCGCGTGTCTGCATACAACAAAGAGGACGGCGGTTACATTGATAATGTGGCCGGAACCCACACTTTCCGTCACGGCTTTATCCGAGCCGGCTTGATGGGCGCAGGTCTACCCGAGGACCATCCAATGGTTCAGGCGGCGGCCGACCTTACGGTTGATAACTCCGATGTCGTTGAGAAAAACTTCAACGACGCGACGACTCGTGGCGGACGTGCGGCGCTTGCGATTGATCTCAATGACAGCTGGACCCTGACGGCAACAGCAATGATGCAGGACGTCGAGACCAACGGCTTGTGGGATCACGACCCTAGCGTGGGCGACCTAAAAGTAATGCGTCTTCTTCCTGATTACGGTGATGATGAGTGGACACAGTTTTCATTAACGCTTCAGGGTGAAGTAGCGGGTGGCACGCTTACAGCGAACTTTGCTGATCTCGAGCGTGACCTTACAAGCTATGCGGATTACTCACTCTACAGTGATTACTATGTCTCCTACGGTTATGTTCAGCCTTACTACGTTTGTTACGTAAGTGGTACAGGCGTTTGTGGTGATCCACGTACGCAGTACACCAATGTCACAAACATCGAACGCCAGAACATGGAGCTTCGCTACACGTCTGATCCAACTGAGCGTTTCCGCTACATGGCGGGTATCTATCGTGTCGAGTCCGACACTGCGTCTGACAACGATTGGCGCGTCTTGGGTTTGAGCGAAGTGCCTCAGATGGCGGTTGATGCGCCCAACATCTACTGGACGACAGATTTCGTGCGTTCGTACGAGGAGACTGCCTACTTTGGTGAGGTCTCTTACGACATCAGCGATGATCTGACCGTAGCTGCAAGTGCGCGTCGCTTTGACTACGAAGGTGGTCTAGACGGGTTCTCGGGCACCGTTTGGTGGCCGTGCGGTGGCTTTGGTCCTCAGGGTGATCGTCCAGAGAGCAACTATGGCGCTGATTGCGCGCCAGAGGCTCGCGTGACTGAAGCGCAAGACACAGTGTTCCGCGCATCGCTTGAGTATCAGATGAACGATGAGTGGATGCTCTACACAGCTTGGGGCGAAGGCTATCGCCCCGGTGGCTTGAATCGATTCTGCCAAACGCGTGCGATTGACGGTCTGGGTAACCAGGGCTCATCAAACATCGGCTGTGAGTTCCTGCCTGACTTCTTGACCTCGACTGAGGTGGGTTTCAAGGCTACCCTCAATGGTGGTCGTACGCGCATCAATGGTGCGGCTTTCTGGCAGGACTGGGATGACTTCCAGTTCTCTCGTCTAGA
>CBFHQN010000231.1:0-2238 GCA_965657765.1 Luminiphilus sp.
CCAAATAGGCGCTAACCCCCATCACCTGACTGTAAAAGATCAGGAAGAAGTAATCGAATCCATTGCTTTTAACGCCAAAGGCCACCGAGCCAAAGCCGTAGGCAACTTTTCGACCGATACTAACGGGGCGGTGATCGCTCATTGCGACTCCTCAGCGTTTGTTATTTTTGGCGCTTTCGACTTGAGATTACCCCCTCAAGGGACATTAAAGAAGGTTTGTGTTGTCGCTTGATACCGGAGTCCAGCTATTATCTGTGGGATAGCAACCAAGGTACCCATCATGAAGCACGCACTCCTCGCTTTTACTCTCCTGTTTACGCTCAAGGCTCAGGCCATGAGCTTGTCGCTGAATGATGTTTTCAGTGACGTACCCACCTTGGATGAAGCGCTTCCAGCGCCCAAGGAAATCACGGGTGTCGACGTAGGGGAACGGCATTGGTACCACTACGAGATCGTGAATTACCTAAACGCCCTAGCCGAGGCGTCGCCTCGGATGGTATCGCTTGGGGAGCATGCGCGGTCCTATGGCGGCAGACCGCTGGTGAGCTACGCCATATCGACACCTGAAAATCTTGCGCGTCTCGATGTGATCAAAGCCGCGCGAGCAGCCATCATCGACCCTGAGGCCGAGGTTGATCTCAGTGCGCAGCCGGCAGTGCTGCACATGATGTACAGCATTCACGGCAATGAGCCCAGCGGTGCCAACTCAACGCCATTGGTCGCCTACTACCTGAACGCCGCGCAGGATGAAGCGCTACTCAAGCAACTCGAGAACGTCGTCATCATTTTCAATCCAATGCTCAACCCTGACGGCCTCGATCGATTTGCCTACTGGAGCAACGCGCATCGGGGGATCAACCCGAGCTTCGATGCAAACGATCGGGAGCACGCGCAATCAACCCCAAATGGTCGCACCAACTACTACTGGTTTGACCTCAACCGCGACTGGTTACCGCATCAGCACCCGGAAAGTCGAGGACGACTGAGCCTATTCCACGAGTGGAAGCCCAATGTGCAGCTCGACTTCCATGAGCAGGGCAGTAACAGCAACTTCTTTTTCATGCCCGGAAAGCCCGAGCGGACAAACCCCCTAACCCCTGAGATCAACCAGATCCTCACCGCCAAAATTGGTGAGTACCACGCGCAAGCCTTCGATGAAGAAGGGATACGATTCTTCACCGAAGAAGGCTACGACGACTTTTTCATGGGCAAAGGCTCCACCTACCCTGATCTCTTCGGCACCGTTGGTATTTTGTTCGAGCAACCCTCCTCGAGAGGCGCCGGCCAAGACACGGTCAACGGTAAGCTCACCTTCCCGTTCAGTATTTCGAATCAATTCAGAGCGTCGCTGTCCTCGATCAAAGCCACATCGGTATTGAAAGACGAGCTATTGAACTATCAGCGCAACTTCTACACCCAGCAAAAGCGCAAGCGTGGACACTATCTCGCCAGCGCCGATGGCGACCCCACCCGCTTAGCCGAGTTCGTTCGCATTCTCAGCGGCCACCAGATCGAGGTCGAAGTACTAGCCAGTGACATCACTGCCGAAGGCAAAACCTTCAAAGCTGGCGACGCGATTGCTATCCCGCTCGATCAGCCGCAAGCGACCTATCTAGAAACCCTCTGGCGCGAGCAGCTCGAATTCGAGGAGAACGTTTTCTACGACGTGTCGACCTGGACACTGCCATGGGCATTCAACCTCTCGCACACACGCGAAGCGGTTAGGAACGTTAAGACGCAGCCTATGGTGTCATCACCTGAGGTAGCCGCCACACTAGGGCAATCTCCCATTGGTTACCTCATCGACTGGCGCGATTCAGCAAGCCCCGCATTGCTTTACGACCTGCTCGAAGCAGGCGCCAACGTGCGCTTTGCAAACGCGCCATTTACAGCCCTGACCACCAGCGCAGGCGCGGTCGAGTTTGGTTTCGGAACGCTCTTTGTGGCACCCAAACTACAAGACGCCATCCCAGAAGCTGCCATGGAGTTGCTCACCGAAGCGCATGCCAAAGGCTTACAGGTCTATGCGGCAGCGAGCAGTTACACACCGGAGGGTATTGACCTTGGCAGTCGTGGCTTTGATGTCCTTTCGCTGCCGAGAGTACTGATGCTTACAGGGCCTGGAACCTCCGCTTACGGTACCGGTGAAATCTGGCACCTACTCGACACTCGCGTGGATATGCCGATCACCATGGTGGACAGCCATAACCTGCGACGTGTTGATCTCGACAATTACAC
>CBFHQN010000232.1:0-2226 GCA_965657765.1 Luminiphilus sp.
CTAGAGCAGACGGCGAGTGATGTGCTGGGTGCTCATGGCTATCAAGAAATTCGAACGCCTATCGTTGAGAGCACTGATTTGTTTGCGCGCTCTATTGGCGAGGTAACTGATATTGTCGAAAAGGAGATGTACACATTTCCTGACCGAAACGACGACAGTCTATCGCTTCGCCCAGAAGGCACTGCCAGTACCGTTCGTGCCATGGTGCAGCACAACTTAATCCAGTCGCCACAACGTGTCTGGTACATGGGTCCCATGTTTCGTTACGAGC
Organism: Luminiphilus sp.; assembly: GCA_965657765.1. GTDB lineage: Bacteria > Pseudomonadota > Gammaproteobacteria > Pseudomonadales > Halieaceae > Luminiphilus. Next base: position 272 of record CBFHQN010000232.1, read on the forward strand.
GCCCGCAAAAAGGTCGCCAGCGTCAATTTCATCAATTGGGCGTAGAGGCTTTTGGGATTCCTACGCCGGATCTAGACGCTGAGTTATTGTTGATGTGTCGTCAATGGTGGAAGCGGTTGGGGATTGATGACGTTCTAACGCTAGAGCTCAATACGATTGGAAGTAGCGATGCTCGTCAACGGTACAAGTCAGCATTGTCGGATTACCTTCGCGGCCACTTTGACGCGCTCGATGAGGATAGCCAGCGTCGTCTCGATACGAATCCTTTGCGCATTCTCGATAGTAAATCCGCGTCTACGCAGGCCGTGTTAGCCGACGCACCGGTCATGACAAGCTTTTTGGATGATGAGTCGCAAGCACACCACGATAGACTGTGTGAATTGCTCACCCTCGCGGGTGTCAGTTACGTAGCGAATCCAAATTTGGTGCGAGGCTTGGATTACTACAATAAGACGGTCTTCGAGTGGACTACTGATCGTCTCGGAGCGCAAGCAACCGTTTGTGGTGGTGGGCGTTACGATGGCATGGTAGGTCAGTTTGGCGGTCGGGATACGGCTGGCTGCGGTTTTGCCGCGGGCCTGGAACGCTTGATCCTGTTGTTACAAACACTCGAAGTCGAAGCATCAGCTGACCCCGATTTATACATTGTCAGCAGTGATGAAAATGCACTTGGCAAAGCGATGCTCGAGGCAGATAGAATACGCACCGAATTTCCCGCGCTCGGCGTTGTCCAACACTTGGGCGGTGGTAGTTTTAAAAGTCAGTTCAAGCGAGCTGACAAGAGTGGTGCGTCATGGGCGATGGTCTATGGCTCCGAGGAAGTAGCGCAAGGAACAGTGACCTTAAAGCCGCTCAGATCTCAGGACGAGCAAATGACGCTTGACCGAGAAGGATTAAATCAGTTTTTGGCCCAGCTCGAAGCGCGGGCGCAGGATGTCGAGGAGTAAGGTGTGGCAGATCATCTTCAGGAAGAAGAGCAGTTAGACGCAATTAAGCAGTGGTGGCAGGAGAACAGGGTCTCCATCATTGGCGCTGTTGCGTTGGCGCTCGGCGGCTCATTCGGATGGTCGCAGTATCAGGATTACACGGTTGAAAATGCAATCGCTGCGGCCGATGCCTACGACGCTATTTTGATAGAGCGCGAGGCGGGCGAATCCGTAGATCAGCTTGCGGCTCTCGCGCAATCGATTCGTGACGATAACGGCTCGGTCGCATTCGCTGAGTTTGCCGCGCTTCAAGTCGCGGCAGCGGCCGCTGAGGAGGGGGAGTTCGAGCTCGCCAAAGCCGAGCTTGAGAAGGTAATGGCAGGTGTCGAGCTGGATTCTACGCTGGGACAGCTAGCGCAACTGAGACTTGCGAAGGTAAAGGCCGCTTTAGGGCAAGAAGACGAGGCGATTGCCATTCTTGAACTGGGTAGCGATTCGTTTCCCGTGAGCTACGCGCAGGTATTAGGTGATATACACCTTGCTGCTGGAAGAGAAGCAGCCGCACTCGAGGCGTATCAGACGGCCCAAACGGCCTCACTGGCTCTGGGTGGCCAGTCAGGTCTTATCGATTTGAAGGTGAGTGGACTGTCGCTTCGCGGCGAGCAGGCTGGCTCTGAGGATATGTCTCAATGAGATTATCGCGGCTCCTTTTAATTACCGCGCTGTCGGCTACGACGACAGGTTGTAGCACGTTCAGCACGGTACAGGATTGGTTCTCCTCTGAGGGCGAAGACCTGACTGCGCCTGTAGAGCTAGAGCGCATCGATGCGACGGTTGAGGTCAAAAAGCGATGGTCTACGTCCATCGGTGACGGTCAAGGTGATGGCTTCTTCAAAATCACGCCTGTATTGGCAGACGGCGTCATTTATGTGGCTTCGAGTGAGGGTGAGGTTGCTGCGATCGACGCCAGCGATGGCGACAAGCGCTGGAATGTCTCGCTCGAGAGACCTATTTCGGGCGGTGTTGGCT
>CBFHQN010000233.1:0-2224 GCA_965657765.1 Luminiphilus sp.
GTCTGTCTTAACGGTTAAGGTGCGAGTTCAAAGGAGCTAGAAGCGCCAGAGGGGAAGCTGCAATGACATCAATGCTATATCCAACAACTAATCCATCCGCGTCTGAGCAAATGGTCGTCGCGCGCGGTGAGGGACCTTATATCTTCGATCGCAACGGCAAGCGTTACCTCGAGGGTATGGCTGGACTCTGGTGTACGTCTTTGGGGTACGGCAACGAAGAAATCATCGAGACTGCAACGCAGCAGATGCGCGAACTGAGTTTTAGTCACATGTTTGGTGGCAAAACCCACGACAGTGCGATGAAGCTAGCCGATAAATTGGCGAGTATGGTGCCAATGAAGGACGCGCGCGTCTTTTTGGGCAACAGCGGTTCGGATGCGAATGACACGCTGGTAAAGCTGATTCGTTATCACGCCACAGCAACAGGGCGACCCGAGCGCACAAAGATAATCGCCCGAGACAAGGGTTATCACGGCGTAACGGTTGCCTCCGCCTCTCTCACCGGAATCCCCACCAATCACAATCATTTTCAGTTGCCGTTCGATGCGCTTGGGGTCATTCGAACAGGGTCGCCTCATTATTATCGCGGTGCTGAAGCAGGCGAGAGCGAGTCTGACTTTGTGGCACGTCGCGCGGCTGAGCTCGAGGCGCAAATCCTTCAAGCAGGCCCCGACACGATTGCGGCCATGATTGCGGAGCCTGTGTCAGGCGCCGGCGGTGTGCTTATCCCGCCAAAAGGGTATTACGAGGCGATTCAAGCCGTTTTGGATAAGTACGGTATCGCATTGTGGGATGACGAAGTCATCTGTGGTTTTGGACGCCTAGGTCAAGACTTCGGTGCGAACGCGATGGGAATGCGGCCTGAGATGATGGTCTTTGCGAAAGCGCTAAGCTCAGCCTATGTGCCCGTGAGTGCTGCGGTTGTCAGTGGAGACTTTGTTGAAGCGGTTGAGAGCGCTGCATCGGATATGGGCGTCTTTGGGCACGGATACACTTACAGCGGCCACCCGCTCGGCTGTGCAGTTGCGCACAAAGTGCTCGAAATTTATGAGCGAGACCATGTCTTTGAGCATGCATCGAACGTGGGTGATTATCTGCAGGAGAAGTTACAATCCTTTATCGATCATCCGCTCGTTGGCGAGGTCTCTGGCAAGGGGATGATCGGTGCGCTTGAGCTGGTAGCCAATAAGGACACCAAGCAGGCTTTCGAAGGCATGGCTGTTGGCGCTTATTGTGCAAAAGCAGCCGAGGCTGCCGGACTTATTGTTCGACCATTGGGCGGGAACCGCGTTGCGCTGTGCCCACCGTTGATTCTCCAGCGTGAGCACGTTGATGAGCTAATCGATAAGCTGACCATCGCGGTGAACGCGACACTCGATTTCGCGAAGCAAGAGCAGTTGTTGGCCTAAAAGAGACCCTTAAAGCGGTGAAAGTTCTTCATATTGAAGCTGGTCGCTTTCTTTATGGCGGCGCGCAGCAGGTGGCTTGGCTTACGCATGGGCTGGCCCAGTGTGGTGTGCAGAACGTGCTGGTCTGTCCTGAGGATGGCGATATTCAGAACGCCGTCGCGGAAAGCACCGTCGTTCACGCGATACCCATGCGTGGTGACTTAGATCTTGGGCTAGTTTCGCGTCTGTCTAAAATTATCCGCGCTGAGTCTCCTGACCTCGTGCACATACACAGTCGGCGGGGCGCCGATATTTTCGGTGGTCTTGCCGCGAGGCTGACAGGTGTTCCCTGTGTGCTGTCTCGTCGTGTCGATAATCGTGAGCCTGGCTGGTTTGCGCCGCTAAAATATCGCCTTTATCAGCGGGTCGTTGTTATCTCAGAGGCCATTGGCCGGGTTTTGGTAAGCTGTGGTGTTAATTCAACTGCGATCACCGCAGTGCGGAGCGCCGTAGACGCTGCGAGCTATGATCTACCCGCAAACAGGACTTGGTTTCAGCAAACGTTCTCCCTGCCGACGGACGAAGTCACAATCGGTGTTGTCGCACAGTTGATACCGCGTAAGGGGCACCGATACTTGCTACAAGTCTTACCGAATTTGTTGATTAAGTATCCCCAGTTGCATGTGCTCATTTTTGGGCAAGGGCCCCTACAATCGGAGTTGGCAGACACCGTGGCGCGTCCTGAGTTTTGCGGGCGGGTACGGATGGCAGGTTTCCGCGATGATTTGCGTCGCGTGATGCCGAATCTCTACGCAGTGGTGCATCCGGCGGAAAAA
>CBFHQN010000234.1:0-2210 GCA_965657765.1 Luminiphilus sp.
ACTGCGAAAGTAATCGCGTATAGCGGCAAAAAGTGGACCGCGCCGTAAAGGAAGTTGTCCCAAAGACTGTTTGGATCAAAACCACCTAGGCTCGCAACGACAGCACCACGCCACCCGTCAAGAGCATAACCCCCTGCAGCAATAACTTCATTCGCGTGATAACCAATGTTGTACATCCCGTAAAACATGGCAGGAAAGGTGCAGAACCACACCGTGATCATGATGCGTTTTAGATCAATGCCATCACGAACGTGCGCAGAGGCTTTCGTTACGCTGGATGGGCTGTAGAAAATGGTATCTACCGCCTCGTAAAGCGCGTACCAGGACTCGTATTTACCGCCCGGTTTAAAATGAGGCTCAAGATTGTCTAACGTACTGCGTAATCCCACGACTTACCCCTCTTTCTCAATCCGCGCCAGGTTGTCTCGCAAAACTGGACCGTATTCATATTTTCCTGGGCACACATAGGTACACAGGGCTAAATCTTCTTCATCGAGCTCCAAGCAACCCAAGGCTTGCGCCGTTTCGGTGTCTCCCACCAACAATGCGCGAAGGAGTTGCGTAGGCAGCACATCAAGCGGCATCACGCGCTCGTAGGCGCCCACGGGCACCATTGCACGCTCGGACCCGTTCGTAGTAGTTGTCATCGCTAGCGGCTTTCTGCCAAAGAGGCTGGATAAATAAATGCCCAACGCAGAATGCTTTTCAGTGCCGGGTGCGAGCCAGCCCATAAAGACCCGGTCTCTGCCCTCTGACAAGATAGAAACTTGGTTGTGAAAGCGCCCTAAGTAGGCTGAGTGCGCCTGCACTCCTCGACCACCAAGCACTGCACCACTGATCAGTCGATTCTCACCAACGGCCTGATTACCCGCCGTAATGGCCTCGATGTCAGCACCGCGAGCGGTACGGATAATTTCTGGTTTAGTTGCGGCTGGACCGGATACCGAGATCACCCGCGATGTGTCAACCTCTCCACGCAAGAAGAGATTACCGATGGCAATCACGTCCTGGTAATCGATCGTCCACGCCAGCTTTGTGAGTGACGCGCCCTGAAGGAAGTGCACATGCGTGCCTGCGAGACCTGCGGGGTGCGGTCCAGAGAACTCAGACGCCTTAACCTGCTCGTGCGGTGCTACCGGGACCTGACTGCCCGCTGCTACGCAGATATGGACCGGACAATCGATTAAAGCTGCCAGTACTTCCTGACCCGCGACGAAAGACTCGGCCTGTTCTGCGATTACCCACTCGGGGTTGACCGCGTGTGGCCGGGTGTCCATGGCGGTCACGAAAATGCCCGCGGGCGTGGTTGTGGGATCCGCCACTTTATTGAAAGGGCGTACTCGTAAGGCTGTCCACTCACCGGACTCGAGCAACCGACTCTTGACCCCCTCTGAAGAAAGCGATGCTATCTCGCCTCGAGCGACTGCGTCCCAACGAATAGCGTCAGCAGCCTCGTCAACTTCAATAACGATAGACTGAAAAACGCGACGCGCACCGCGGTTAATCGCTGATACGCGTCCAGAGGCCGGAGCCGTGTAAACCACGCCCTCGCATTTCTTGTCGGTAAAAAGCGCTTGCCCCTTGGCGACGGTGTCACCTTCGGCAACAGCCATCGTTGGTTTCATTCCAATGTAGTCGGCTCCAACGAGCGCTACATTACGAGGCGAGAACTCACGAGCAATAGACTGCTCTGGAGCGCCTGCCAGTGGGATATCAAGTCCCCGGCGAATTTTTATCATGCCCTTCCCTATCATCGTTCGCACAACGTGCACGCGCGTCTCCGCTAGCTGTCATGTAGTCAGCTTGCACCGAAGATCAGACGTCGTCTGATGTGAGCGTGGCCACTCCCCCCAGTGAAGTGAACTACAGGTTTGCCGGCGGCTATTATCAGCTCAGTTTTGTATAAATCCGGCGCCGCGAATTCTAACGAAGCTGGCGCCGAGTTACCACAACTGTGTGCAATTCAGATGGCGGTAAAAATCGCCATCTGATTGATGACCTGACTGGACGGTTAGAGCCCGCCCGTATCGGTAGGCGGATAGGTGGGATATTTAATACCCGACATCTTCTCTAGGACTCGATAAACCTGACAGCTGTAGCCATATTCATTGTCATACCAGAGATACAATACCGCATGGCGCCCGTTAACGATGGTAGCCTGAGCGTCGAAAACACAAGCGGCACGCGAACCCACAAAATCAGTCGAAACC
>CBFHQN010000235.1:0-2175 GCA_965657765.1 Luminiphilus sp.
GCTGCTCTCGCGGCTTAATTGCATTTTCGGACTACCCATCCAAAAAGGTAGAACGAACAATTGAAAGGGGGCTACGGCCTCCTTTTTTGAATGAGTGGAGCTAGCGCAACATGCAGTCACTGGAAGATATCAAGGCAGAAGCAGCGGCAGCGATTGATGCTGCGTCTGATGTTGCGGCCCTCGAGGAGCTGCGTGTCAGTTATCTGGGGAAGAAGGGAGCACTGACTGGCTTACTCAAAGGCCTGGGGCAGTTGTCGGCGGAAGAGCGACCTAAAGCAGGCGCCGAGATTAACGCCGTTAAGCAAGTGCTTAATGAGCAGTTAAACGCCCGAAAAGAATCATTACAAAGCGAAGCCTTAGCGGCTCAGCTCGCTGCCGAAGCGATCGATGTAACGCTTCCAGGGCGTCGCGCTGAAGCAGGCGCTCTACATCCAATTACGCGAACAATTCAGCGTATGGAGACCTTTTTTGCCTCCATGGGCTTCGATGTTGTCGAAGGTCCTGAAATCGAGGACGACTATCATAATTTCGAGGCGCTCAATATTCCTGCGCATCACCCTGCGCGCGCGATGCACGACACCTTCTATGTGGATGACACTCACGTCTTGAGGACGCATACTTCCGGCGTGCAGGTCCGCACAATGGAGACGCAGTCACCGCCCATTCGTGTGATCTGCCCGGGCCGCGTCTATCGCTGTGACTCTGATTTAACGCACTCACCCATGTTCCACCAGGTCGAAGGGTTATTGATTGATGAGACCTCTAACTTCGGCCACTTAAAAGGGCTTTTGGAAGATTTTCTCCACGCATTTTTTGAGCGAGACGATTTGTCGGTTCGCCTGCGTCCTTCGTATTTCCCCTTTACGGAGCCGTCCGCTGAAGTCGATATTCAGTGCGTGAAGTGCTCTGGCGAGGGCTGTCGCGTTTGCTCGCATACCGGTTGGATTGAAGTGCTGGGTTGCGGCATGGTCAATCCCAAAGTGCTCGAGATGAGCGGTATCGACCCCGATAAGTATCGTGGCTTCGCCTTCGGTATGGGCGTCGAGCGTCTGTCGATGCTTCGCTATGGGATTGGCGATTTGCGCCTCAATTTTGACAACGACTTGCGCTTCCTCGCGCAGTTTATGTGAGTTAGCACGATGATTATTTCTGAGCAGTGGCTACGTACCTGGGTGGATCCAAATGCCACGACCGATGAGCTTAGCCACAAGTTGACGATGATTGGCCTCGAAGTGGACAGTATTGATGCGGCCGCCGATGCGTTCTCAGGTGTTGTTGTCGCTGAGATCATCAGCGCTGAGCAACACCCAGACGCCGATAAGTTGCGAGTCTGTACTGTTAATGCCGGTGACGAAACCGTTCAAATCGTCTGTGGTGCACCGAATGCTCGTGCTGGGCTCATTGCACCCTTAGCCCGCGTAGGCGCAGTACTGCCCGGTGGCTTTAAAATTAAAAAAGCGAAGCTGCGAGGCGTTGAATCTCAGGGCATGCTGTGTGCAGGTGCAGAGCTTACGATTTCAGAGGATAACGACGGTTTGATGGAGCTGCCAGCAGACGCACCTGTCGGTATGGATATCCGTAAATATCTCAGCCTTGATGATAAGGTCATCGAGCTCGGGCTTACGCCAAACCGTGCAGATTGTTTGAGCATTCGCGGCGTTGCGCGCGACGTTGCGGTGGCGTTTGATGAGGCGCTAAAAGAGCCCACTATCGAGTCCGTCTCTGCGGTGATCGATGACGAATTCCCGGTAGCGATTGAGGCAACCGCAAAGTGTCCGCGCTATCTTGGGCGAGTGATTAAGAATGTTGAGCTCTCTCGTCCTACGCCTGACTACATGCGTGAGCGCTTAGAACGTGCTGGTCTGCGCTCGATTGATGCGGCAGTGGACGTCACGAATTATGTGCTGTTGGAGTTGGGACAGCCGCTTCATGCGTTTGACCTTGATCAACTGAGCGGTGGCATCGTTGTGCGAGAGTGCAATACCGGTGAAACCCTCACCCTGTTGGATGGAACAGAGCAGACGCTTCAGCCTGGTACCTTGGTTATCGCGGACCACGATAAGTCGCTTGCTATAGCAGGTATCATGGGCGGTGAAGCCAGTGGCGTCAGTGATACAACCACTAACCTATTCCTCGAGAGCGCCTTTTTCACGCCTGAATTGATGGCGGGTCGAG
>CBFHQN010000236.1:0-2175 GCA_965657765.1 Luminiphilus sp.
AGTCCTCGCCAAATCTACGATCGTCTCTTTGGTCAAGAGAAGAGTGGCAGTGCATTGAAGCAACGCCAGAGATTGCAGAACGCGTCAAGCATTCTTGACCGCGTTTTGGAGCACTCGCGAAGTCTCAACCGGAGTCTTGGTAAAGAAGATCAACGGAAACTTGACGAATACCTGTCGTCCGTTGATGCGGTCGAACAACGTATCGGGCGGGCCGAAGCTTGGCTCGACATTCCCAAACCAACAGTGGACGAAAGTTCGCTTGATGTGGATGCAAGCCAAGAGGGACCCAAGGAATACATCAAAGCGATGTATGATTTGATATCCTTGGCATTCCGCACTGATTCAACACGGGTGGCAACGTACATGCTCGGTCAGGTTGCTGGAGCGACCACGATTGCGAATGCCTTCCCAGCCTGTCTTGGTCTGTCTGGGAATTGGCATGGACTTGCTCACGCCGTCGGCAAAAAAGGTGGCGCTGAAAACCTTGGACGCTTCGATCAGTTTCTCGCAGAAAACCACGCTAGATTTCTACAAAGTTTAGCGGATGCGAAGGAGGGACAAGGATCGGTTCTTGACCGTACGATCGTTCTTTACGGGTCGAGTAATAGTCGAACACACAACAACCATAACTACCCCTTGCTGCTCGCTGGTGGTAATCATCTCGGTGTTCAGCACGGTCAGTATCTTCGATACAATGAAAAAGAGATGCGGCTATCAAATCTTTATCGCACCCTTCTGGATCGACTCAACGTACCAGCTGAACAATTTGCTGATAGCACCGGCGAGTTCACTGATATTCTCACTTAATTTGTCACCGGTAAAGGACGAAGGATGATTCGTTTAGCGTTCCTGCTGTTTGTGGTTTGCACGGCATTCTCACCGTTGTCCGCCGCGGATTGGGGTCAAGGGTCTGGTCCAAATGGATCCTATGTTGCCGATGGAATCGCCGCCAAAGAGTGGAGTGTCGTTCACAGCAAGAGCATTGCTTGGGTCAAGCCATTGCCGGAGACTGGACAGAGCACGGTTGTGATCAAGGATGGGAAACTGTTCTACACCTGTTATGAGCCCCTAAAATCCGACTCCGATTTAGGTTCAGACATCATTGCGCATTGTGCGGATGCGGAAACCGGCGAGGTATTGTGGCAACGCACGATTGCGGGCCGGCATCCCCTGAGATTAAGTGGATGCTTTTCGGATAGCACGTCGCCTCCCGCCGTTACTGACGGAGAGTTGGTTTGCTTTTTCAATGCGTCGGGAACCATTACCTGTTTTGATATGAAGGGGAACGAGGTTTGGAGTCGCGAGGCGATGGCTGTAGGGCGGTCTCAACCGTTCCTGGTTGATGGATCCGTTGTGTACACCAAGCAGACGATCATGCCAAAGGATGGTGAGTTTGGTCACGAGCATAAGAATGCGCTGCAAGAGCAGTGGACACAGTTAGAAGCATTGGATCTTGCAACTGGTAAAACCGTTTGGACATCCGATTGCGGTGTGAACATGGGGGCGATACCGATGGTGAGTCGTCTTACCGATGGCCGTGATGCGATCGCATTGGGACGCGGAGGTGGGCATTCGCCGCCTGAACGCCCGCTCGGGGTCTCTGTGATTGATGGGCGAAGCGGGAAGACGATCTGGACTTTACCACTGGATCGGTACATGTCCACGCAGACCTATCCGATCGTTAATGACTTGTCGTTGATTTTTCACGGACCCGAACATCTCTGGGTGAATCTCTCAGGAGAGATCGTTAGGAGAGTTAGTATTTGCAGTGACGTTCCGGTGCAACGGTGGGATGGGAAGGGATATTCTCTTGGGCGAGAGTCATTGGAGTACCAGCCTAAGAAAGGTCGCGCGATCACTCAGCAGTCCAATTTGCTTATTGGTAAGTATCATTATTTCCGTGCTTACACAAAGCCTTATCTCGGGCGTGTGAACATTGATACTGGCAAGGTTGAATACTTGCAGTTACCCGTCCAGTTGATTCGTGAGGAGAGTAAAAACGATCGATTGATTTGGTCTCTAAAGGATGTGGGTTTCGTTCCCTCAGAGATGAAAAACCAGAATGGTTTTGTGGTGATGGGTGATAAACGTTCTCGCACCAACACATGGGGGCACCACGCCTCACCAATCATGACAGTGGTCGGTCAGCATCTTTATCTGCCCACGCTCGTTGGG
>CBFHQN010000237.1:0-2173 GCA_965657765.1 Luminiphilus sp.
GCTCATTTTGAAGTTCGGCTAGTGCATTGGAAGCCGCCCGCTGTTCCGCTTCTTTCTTGTTAGTGCCCCAAGCGCCTTGGAACTGAGTGTCGTTGATAATTGCGGCAATCAAAAAACATTTGCAATGATCGGGACCAGATTCTCGAAGCATTTTGTAAATGGGTGTATGTCCGAGATCTCTTTGAGCTAACTGCTGTAGCGAGGATTTAAAATTACCAGCACCTTGGTTATTGAAGGCGCAAGCAACTTCGTCTCTTAGCCACTTCTTGAGCAGTGTTCTGACTGCGTCCAGTCCTCCGTCAAGGTAGATCGCAGCGATAATTGCTTCGAAGACATCGCTAACCAGTGACCTAGGGAAGCTTCGGTTTCGGGTAACGCCGCGTCCGACGATCAGGCAGTGATCAAGGCCTAGCGTTTGCGCCACACGACCGCATGTGCGCCTACTCACCACGGCAGACTTTATCTTGGTGAGATCACCTTCGCTGTATTCTGGAAATTCTTCGTAAAGCCAATCGCAGACGATCATGCCCAGAATCGCGTCCCCGAGAAACTCGAGACGCTCATTGCTCGCAAGTCGATGCGATGCACCTGAAGCATGTGTCAGTGCTGAGTGTAGCAGCGTTGGGTCGTTGAATTGGTAGTCGATGAGTTCTTGGCATTTGGTTAATTTTATTGAGGTTTCCGAAGCCTTTGTGGTGGTTTCGGCGCACTGCTCATTTGCAAGGGAGGATTCTGAGCTCACGTGTGACTGGTTCCATACCGAGGCGACTCGGTGATGAGTGCTATTCGAAAATGATGCGGTGTTAAACCGCGAATCGCGGCGCGCACATTAGCAAAACGAAATAGGAAATGGGGTGTCACACGCCGGTGGCCGGGGCTTGTCGGCATGAAAGGGTTAGCCGTATTTCCCGAACTCCGGTGGATGACGAAACGCTAGTTTAACTACGAGCGGTCGTTCTTGCTAGATTTCAATTTGGCGACCACGTTTCCTAAAACGCTTTGGGGAAAAGTCAGTCATTGTTCGCATTTGCAATTGCTTGAGGCTGCCGATTGACAAAGAAGTGGCCATGGTCCGCAGTGACAATGACAGCAGTCTGATCCCAGGCGTGATGTTCGTCGACCCAGTTCATTACCGTAGTGAACGCAGCCTCGCCGCCAAGGACAGCGCCAATGCTGTTGTCGATATTGTTGGCGTGGTTTGCCCAGTCCACATCACCCGCTTCGATCATAAGCCAGAATTTGTCATCATTTGCGGATAGATTTTCCAGAGCTGCTTCGGTCATCTGAGCAAGTGTCGGGTTTTCAGTGATGTCTTCTTTTGTGTATTCCTCTTGCCCCTTGCCGTCAGCTGCTGGATTGAAGTTTCCGTCAGCCGTTTGAAAAGGAAGGTGCCCGTCATACTTGGTACCAAAGAACCCTAGAAGGCGCTTATGCTCTCGAATGGAACGGGTGGTAGCTTGCTCAAGTATTTCGGCACCGCTTATGTCCTGAGTTCTTGTTGCAACAACATACTGACCTTGGTTTTCTGTATTTGCTGCGTCTAGATCCGTTTGGTGTAGATAGCGGTTACCCTTCAAAAAGTTCGTGCCTTGTCCGCCGTCGGATTCTTTATCAGGACTCCACCCTCCACCGATGACAACATCTAGTCCACGCAGTGGTTTGGTTTTGTGGGAGATCGATGGTAGTCCTAGCAGATCGCGCGAGATGTCTTGGTAGTCGCTTCGTGTGACATTGTTCGCATACGCTGCAGCAGGAGTGGCATGAGAAATTGGGACACTGCTCACGATACCGGTTTTGTATCCCATCGACTCTAATTGGCGTGCAATTGGAACCACTTGTTCTCCGCTGACGCTGTAGTTGATCGAGCCGTTATAGGTCTTTATTCCTGCTGTTAGACTTGACGCGGAAGAAGCGGAATCGGTGACTGTGTGTGGTTGTTCGCGGTCGCGACCAATCAGGTAACCCGTCACTGGCTCAACCCACGGTGCACTGCCACCTCGCATTGGGTTAAATCCTCCCGTGCTCGGTTCTGTTCCCATGGTGACGGTTTGGGCATTGACGTCTATGTCCGTCTTACCGAACTTTGGACTGGTGCAGACTAACGCGAAGTCAGTTTTGGTTCGAGTGTCGTCTAAGAAGCTTAATCCTCGACCTCTTCCGCTGATGTACGGGA
>CBFHQN010000238.1:0-2149 GCA_965657765.1 Luminiphilus sp.
CAGATGAATCCAGTATCAAAGTGCACCATCTGACCTACATCCCCCATTGAGACTATGACAACAAAAGCGAAGCAACTTAGCGTGCACAAATAGACTAACGGTAGTGACTTTTATGACAACGGCAGGTCCAACACGCCACACCACAACTGCAGCGCTTATCGAGCACGCTTCAGAGCAGTACGGATCAAAAACATTTATCAAAGAAGGCGATAAGGCCCTCTCTTTCAACGCCGTTCACGAACAGGTTTGTCATTTATCCAATGCCCTGGTCGCGAGGGATTTTAGTTCGGGTGACCGCGCTGCTATCTGGGCGCCCAATTGCGCTGAGTGGGTCGTCGCGGCGCTGGCGATTCAATACGTAGGTGGCACCTTGGTCACGGTCAACACACGCTACAAAGCCAGCGAGGCACGCGAAATTCTTGCTGATAGCGGCAGCACCATTGCCTTCGTTGTCGAAAGCTTTCTCGGGAGTCACTACGCAGAGGCGCTTGCGGAGCAAGATCTCCCCGACTTAGAGCACATCGTTGCCCTACCCTCACCCGGCTCGGGGGAGCAGACCACTTACCATCAATGGATGAGCGACGGGGCGTCTGCCTCCGAGGCAATTTGCGCTAAGCGCGACGCTCAACGCGACGGCGTAGGTCCCGAGACTGTCTCGGACATCCTATTCACATCGGGCACCACAGGTCGCGCCAAAGGTGTGGTCACAGCCCACGGTCAAAACCTACAGGCGTTTGATGTCTTCGCAGATATTTTGGGGCTCGACGATTCGGATCGTTACCTCATCATCAACCCTTTCTTCCACAGCTTTGGCTACAAAGCGGGATGGCTGGCATCGCTGCTTAGAGGCGCAACCGTTTACCCAATGGCGGTTTTTGACGTACCCGCAGTACTTGAAGCGATCTGTCGCGATCAAATCACGGTAATGCCCGGACCGCCAACGCTCTTTCAAAGTATCCTCATGCACCCGGATCGTGCCGACTTCGATATCTCATCACTCAAAAAGGCAACGACCGGGGCTGCGACAATACCAACGCAACTCATCGTCGAGATGCGTGAGACGCTCGGTATCGATACGGTCATCACGGCTTATGGCCTTTCTGAAACCTGTGGTCTGGTCACCATGTGCCGACAAGGTGACGCGCCCGAAACCATCGCTCAGACTTCGGGCCGCGCCATTCCCGGTATTGAGCTAGGCATCATGCACGGTGATGGAAGCCTTGCTGCCGCCGATGAGACCGGTGAGATCGTTGTCAGGGGGTTTAATGTCATGCAGTGCTACTTAAACAACGAAGAAGCGACCGCAGACACCATTGATGAAAACGGCTGGCTCCACACGGGTGATATCGGATCACTCGATGACTCCGGCAATATTCGAATAACGGACCGTCTGAAAGACATGTTCATTTCAGGCGGTTTCAACTGTTACCCCGCCGAAATAGAGAACCAGTTGCTGAATCACGATGAGGTTGCACAGGTGGCCGTGGTTGGCATGCCAGACGAGCGTATGGGTGAGGTCACTGCCGCCTTTGTGGTGCGAACCGCCAAAAGCCAACTTGAAGAGACAGATCTTATCGGTTGGAGCAAAGCACAGATGGCTAATTACAAAGTGCCGAGGAAAGTCATTTTTATGGATGCGCTTCCGCTTAACGCATCAGGCAAGGTCTTGAAGACCCAACTTCGAGCGCTTCTTTCGTGAACTGAGAGTGAGCTAAGAGTTTGACAGCCAAGAGGCTGATAAGCGGAGAGCCCTACTCGGAGTAGCCAGAGCCCTACTCCGAACAGAGGGTAGCTCCATAAAGAAAACCGATTGCAGTACAACTTAAAAAAAAACAGAGTCGAAACACAGCAAACAGAGAGCAAACAATGAGTATTAAAAGCTTGGGATACATCGGGGTAAACGCAACAGAGCTTGGCAAGTGGAAAGACTTCGCCTGCAACGTCATGGGGCTCGAAGATACATCCGCGATGCTGGATGACGAGACAACGCATTACTACAAGATGGATGATCATCCCTACCGAGTGTTCGTTCAGCAATCAGATGCTGACGGCTTAGCTCTCTGCGGTTGGGAAACCAACAATCAGAGCGGCTTGGACGATGTCGCGGCTGCACTCACATCCGCCGGCGTCGCCTTTACATGGGGTGACG
>CBFHQN010000239.1:0-1899 GCA_965657765.1 Luminiphilus sp.
TATCGACGTCTCAGCCTGTGAAGTCGATTTTGCGGTGGGTTGTACCTACAAATTTTTAAATGGCGGCCCCGGTGCTCCAGGATACTTATACATTTCCGCTCAACACCACGCGGCAGGCAATCCGATATCTGGCTGGATGGGGCATGCAGCGATGTTTGATTTCGAACCCACATACAGACCAGCGCCCGGCATTCGCAGTTTTCTTACCGGAACCCAAAGCGTACTTGCGCTTACCGCAGTAGGCGCTGGACTCTCAATCTTCGAATCAGTAACGATTAAGGAACTGCGATAACAAAGTCTAAAGTTGACATCACTATTTTTAGAAAGCGTTGATAATAGTCCGCTCAACACCGAGATCGAATGTCTGACTCCACGAATCGAGGCTCAGCGTGGCTCACAGATTAGTTTGGCACTCAACAAGGCGTTTGCGGTAAGTCAGGCGCTTATTGATGAGGGCATCGTCGTTGATTTCAGAGCGCCAAATATTATCCGCTTTGGATTTTCTCCGCTCTACAACACCGAGTCTGATGCAATCGTGGCCGTTGAGACGTTAGAGCATATTTTAAGATCAAAACAATTCGAGCAGCCAAAATACCAGCAGAGGTCAACCGTTACATGAGCGTCTCGCCAGAACAACTCGCCCTACTCGACAGTGCTATTCGCGATATCCCAGACTTCCCGAAGCCAGGGATTATTTTTAAAGACATCACTACGCTTGTTTCAAATCCTCTCGCATTTAAAACAGCAATAGACTTATTTGTTGAGCAGCTCGAGGGCACAGACATTGATTATATCGCCTGCCCTGAAGCGAGAGGTTTTGTATGGGCGGCTCCTCTCGCCTACCGGCTTAATGCAGGAGTCACGCTGGTTAGAAAGCCCGGAAAACTTCCCTCTACTACCCTGGAGCACACTTTTGATCTGGAATATGGTAGTGACACCTTGACGATCCATGCAGATGCATTTGCTGATAAGAGCAGTCCTAGCGTATTAATCGTCGATGACGTGCTCGCTACGGGTGGCACCGCAACGGCTACCGCGGAGCTGGTGGCGGCCGCAGGAGGTATCGTTACAGCTTTTGCGATGCTGATCGAGCTCGATTTCCTGAATGGCAGATCGTCTCTTGGTGAGGTGCCAATTATCTCGCTGCTTCACTATTGACCGCATTTTTGTAATCTCATTTTTGTCTCGTTATTTGATCTTCATCAGCGTGCAACAGAGTGAGAATTAATACTGACTTGCTCCCACTGTCGCAGTGGGTCTCCAGCGATTTGTGTTGCCTCATAAACCGGACGCCCTTCGCGCCTTAAGAGCATCCCCAGCTCTGCTGCTCGCAGGATTGCAACTACCCCAAAGTCGTTAGTTGAAAAGCTGAAAATCTATATTCTGCGTACATGGTTTCAGATACGTTTGCACCCAAAAATTAAGGAGCGAAAAATGCAAGGTTTCGCTTTAAATGACATTTTCAAAATCGGGATTGGCCCCTCATCGAGTCATACTATGGGCCCAATGTATGCGGCACAACACTTCCTCTCCCAACTTGAGGCAAGGAATGATCAAAGCCCGTTCAGAGTTCAAGTCACGCTCCATGGTTCACTTGCAGCAACCGGCGACGGTCATGGAACACCCGGCGCGGTCACAGCGGGGTTAATGGGGCACCACTACGAGACGGTAACCTTGCCTGATATCGAGGCGGCTTGGGCCCAATCAGTAACTGAGGGCCGTTTATTATCACTCGCTGGCTGTTCCGTTGAATTCAACGGAGAAAAGGATCTAATTAGGGACGCCATACCACTAGCGGGTCACCCCAATGGCATGACGTTCGTGGCGTGGAAACGTGATGAGCAGATTGCTCATGCTCAATACTTCTCTGTGGGCGGAGGCATGGTTGAAGACCAGGAT
>CBFHQN010000239.1:1909-2143 GCA_965657765.1 Luminiphilus sp.
AAATTCACTGGCCACGGCCTTTGTCCCAGAGGGTCCTGCCCCCTTCCCGTATAGGTCAATGGAAGAGTTAGTAGCCCTTTGTGACCGAGAAAAACTATCAATCGCGGAGCTTCAGGCAAGGAACGAACACCTGTGTCTTAGACAGGAAGAATATGACCGGATGGCAGGCAAACTCTGGGCGGTTATGAGTGATTGTATCGATCGAGGCCTCTCTGCAGAGGGTGAGCTACCCGG
>CBFHQN010000240.1:0-2140 GCA_965657765.1 Luminiphilus sp.
GCTGTTGCTGAGTATCTTGAGGGAGAAAAGACATGGCGATGAAGCTTGTCCGTAAGACCGCTGACTACAAAATTTTCCTGCGTGGTGACAACCGTTACGCAGTTCAAAACGCAGCCGGTAAGCCAGTAAACGGCGAAGAGAAAGTAAATATTCTTATCGCAGAGGAGCTGGTCACTGTTGCAGCGCCGCCTGAGCCTGAGGTGGTAGAGACGGAAGAAGAGGCGGTTGCTGAAGAGGCAGCGGCTGAGGAGTCAACAGAAGAAGCGCCAGCAGAAGAAGCGGCCGAAGAGGAAGCGCCTGCGGAAGAAGCTGCTGCTGAAGAGGAAGTGCCTGCAGAAGAACCTGCTGCTGAAGAGGAAGTGCCTGCAGAAGAGCCTGCTGCTGAAGAAGAAGCTCCTGCAGAGGAAGCATCAGCGGATGAGGAATCAAGCGAAGACTGATTGTCGCCGCTTTAAGAATTTAAAGCCGGCGTATGCCGGCTTTTTTATGAGTGCGTCACAGACCATCGAGAACCATGAAGACCGCCGACTTCCATTTTGACCTTCCTGAGCATTTGATTGCCCAGTCACCGCTCGAAGAGCGCACGAGCTCACGTCTTCTTGTGCTCGATGGCGCCACAGGAAATCTTGGTCATCGCCAGTTTTTAGATATTGAGTCCCTGTTAACACCTAACGATCTCCTCGTTTTCAATAACACACGTGTGATCCCGGCAAGGCTTTACGGTCAAAAACAAACCGGGGGTCGCGTCGAGATTTTGATTGAGCGTTTGCGCGGTGACGGGTCTGTTCTGGCGCATGTCAGGGCGAGCAAAAGCCCGAAAGAGGGTTCGCTAATTTTTGTCACTGCGGACCAGGACTCGGATATTTCAGATTTTACTTTGCGAGTCCGTGGCCGCGATGGCGCTTTGTTCCAGTTAGAGGCAGAGACCGGTACGGTGTCGCAAATGATGCGGCTGTTTGGTCACATGCCACTGCCGCCTTACATCGAGCGCGCCGATACTGCCGAAGACCGCGAGCGCTACCAAACGGTTTATGCGAAGCGCGAGGGTGCTGTTGCGGCACCTACCGCGGGACTTCATTTTGACGAAGCTCTGTTGTCTCGCTTAAGGGGGATAGGCTTGGAGACGGCGTTTGTCACGTTGCACGTGGGCGCAGGCACGTTTCAACCCGTGCGCGTTGACGATATTACGAATCACAAAATGCACAGCGAATGGGTTGAGGTTGATCAGAGCTGTGTCGACGCCATTCGTGCGTGTCGCGAGCGCGGCGGCCGGGTGGTCGCAGTGGGCACCACCTCAGTGAGGTCACTCGAAAGTGCTGCAGCGGCGGGACTTGAGTCGGAGCGTTGCCCCCAGGTCTTCGAGGGCGACAGTGATATCTTTCTTTACCCTGGCTGCGAATTTAACGTTGTTGATGCGATGGTGACGAATTTCCATCTGCCTGAGAGCACGCTCATTATGCTGGTGTCAGCATTTGCTGGCTATGAAGAGACTATGGCTGCTTATCAAGAAGCTGTGCGCAAGGAATATCGTTTTTTCAGTTACGGTGATGCCATGTTCATCACCCGCAAATCTTGAGGGTCAAGAGTGAAGTTTTCGGTTTCAACTAAAGACGGTCTTGCTCGACGCGGAACGATGACCTTCGAGCGTGGTGAGGTTCAGACGCCTGCGTTTATGCCTGTTGGCACCTATGGAACGGTCAAGGGTATGACACCAGAGGACGTTCGTGCGACAGGTGCACACATTCTACTGGGCAACACCTTTCACCTTTGGCTGCGACCCGGCACCGATATCATCTCGATGCATGGTGATCTCCATGACTTCATGGGTTGGGATGGCCCGATCCTTACGGACTCAGGTGGCTTTCAAGTCTTTAGCTTGGGTGATGTGCGTAAGATCGAAGAGGAGGGCGTCACCTTTAAATCGCCGGTTAATGGCGACAAGGTGTTTCTTAACCCTGAAATCTCGATGCAGATTCAGCGAGATTTGGGCAGCGACATTGTCATGATCTTTGACGAGTGTACGCCGTATCCTGCGACCGAGGATGAGGCGCGGCGATCGATGGAGCTGTCTCTACGCTGGGCGCAGCGCAGTAAGGATGCACATGGCGATAATCCGTCAGCGCTGTTTGGCATTGTTCAA
>CBFHQN010000241.1:0-2137 GCA_965657765.1 Luminiphilus sp.
AACTGATAGTCGTCGAACATTTCCCGGAGCTTCATCTTCTGGATTTTGCCCGTTGCCGTGTGCGGCATTTCCTCGATGTACTGAACATCATCTGGAATCCACCACTTCGCAATCTTGCCATCCAAGAACGTCTTTAGCTCCTCTGGCGTGACATCCCCCTCACCATTCTTCACCACAATCAGGAGTGGGCGCTCGCCCCACTTGGGATGGATGCGGCCAATAACCGCGGCTTCAGCCACCATCGGGTGACCTGTCGCACAGTTCTCAACCTCAATCGAGGAGATCCATTCACCACCCGACTTGATCACGTCTTTGGTACGGTCAGTGATTGATACATTGCCGCGGGCGTCGATGCTGGCAACGTCGCCTGTTTCAAACCAACCGTCTTCCTCGTGTGCAGAGCTACCGTCGAGCTTGAAGTAGCTAGAACAAATCCACGGACCGCGTACTTTGAGCGCGCCAAAAGCGACGCCGTCCCAAGGAAGTTCCTTGTTATCGTCGTCGGTGATCTTCACCTCAACACCAAAGATGGGCTGACCCACATTGGTTCGCATGCTGGCAAAGGTCTCAGCGTCATATTGGTTTCGTCGAGCGCCCGAGGAGTTCGATGTGCCCAGGGGGCTCATTTCGGTCATGCCCCAGGCATGGCGAGTATCAACACCGTAGGTGTCAAACTCCTCCATCACCGAGAGTGGGCAGGCAGAACCGCCAACAACGACGCGCTGAAGCGTATCAACGCGTTCACCGCTCGCTCGCAAGTGGGCCAGCAGATTCAACCAAACAGTGGGTACACCCGCTGACATGGTTACGCCTTCTTCGTTGATCAACGCCGCCAGCGTTGGGCCGTCACCCATCTTGTTACCCGGCATTACCATCTTTGCGCCCGCTACGGGACAGGCATAGGGGTTACCCCATGCGTTGACGTGGAACATAGGCACGATGGGAAGCACGACGTCCGCAGACGAGATATTCATTGAGTCCGGCATCATAGTTGCATAGGTATGCAGCACGGTAGAACGGTGGCTGTAGAGAACACCCTTCGGGTTGCCCGTGGTACCGGAGGTGTAGCAAAGCGCGCATGCCTCGTTTTCATCGATCGCTGGCCACTCGAAGCTATTGGACTGACCGGCAACGATATCTTCGTAGCAATGTAAATTCGCTACGGAGGTCTCAGGCATGTGCTCAGCGGTAGTCATCACCACCCAGCCCTTGACGCCAGGACATTGCGGCGCAACCTGCTCAATAAGCGGCCAAAAGTCGGGGTCCAGAAATACATATTGGTCTTCTGCGTGATTGATGATGTAAACAATCTGCTCAGGAAAGAGGCGCGGGTTAATGGTGTGACATACGTAGCCCGAGCACGCTGACGCGTAGTAAGTCTCGAAGTGTCGGTAGTCATTCCAGGCAAGCGTTGCCACACGGTCGCTTGATGACATTCCCCAAGCCTTCATTGCGTTAGCGAGCTGGCGCACGCGACCGAACGCATCGGCGTAGGTATAGCGATGTCTTGGATTATCTCGTGTTACGGATACGATCTCCTGCGCCCCGTGGACACGTTCTGCGTGCTCCATGATTGACGTAATCGTCAGTGGAAAATCCATCATCAAGCCTTGCATGATTTACCTCTCTGTGTAGCTGTTATGTTTAGCGCTTATGTATAGCTGTTATCGCTAGTGTATTGCTGCGGTCGATGGTTAGTGCAATTAAGTAAGCGACCACACACCCGCCTCTTGTTGAGCCCGGCCTTCAATTTCAAGTTTTAGTAGATGCGCGAGTAGCGATAGCTGCGCCCATCGGTGCATCGTTTCAGGCACGTCATCGTATACGGATACAACGAGGGTTTCGAGAGGAACGGGGCCTCCCCGCTCTAAATTAGCAACAACTTTTGCCTCACGCATAAGTCGGTGTCTAACGAGTTTCTCCACTTCATCGCGACAGCCTTGAATCACCTCTCCGTGGCCCGGTGCGATGGCTTTCACATCGTAGTTCAGTAACCGCTGAAGCGACTCGATGTAGTCCTTCATATTGCCGCCGGGTGGAACAATGACGACGGTCGATCCATTCATGATGTGATCACCCGCAAAGACCATGCCCTCTTCCTCAAGCAGGAAGCAGTAGTGATTATCTACGTGGCCGG
>CBFHQN010000242.1:0-2135 GCA_965657765.1 Luminiphilus sp.
AACCACGGCCGTATGAACGCTCTGGTCGAACGATTGGAGGCTCAGGGTATCGAGCTTTACACCAATGACAAGCCCATGACGGTTGCCGCAGCGACCACACAGCTGGGCGAGGAAGCGAAAAACGTCGAGATACCGGCAGGGAGTCTTATCGTTCCTAATCGCCAACCTGACGCACCTTTAGTCGCCGCGATATTAGAGTTCGACGCCGATGTGAAGAAATCAGTGCTTATCGAAGAGCGGCAGCGCACATTGCGCGATGGATCCTCGCTGATGTACGACACCACTGCGTGGAACTTCAGCATGATGTACGGCCTCCCGTCCATAACCGTGCCGCAGTATTTAGCCAAAGGTTTATCGCCCTGGACGTCACACAGTGGTACTCAGTCTATCGATGAGTCTGCACTCGCTTGGGCTGTGAGTGGCAAAGACGACCGCTCCGTTGCTTTTGCAGCGCGTCTTATGGAGCAAGGGGTCAACGTCAGAATTATCGACAAGGCCACCGTCCTCTCAGACGAGACATTGCCACGCGGCACGGTTGTTGTAACCGCTATGGATAA
The DNA here is from genome assembly GCA_965657765.1 of Luminiphilus sp. Taxonomy (GTDB): domain Bacteria; phylum Pseudomonadota; class Gammaproteobacteria; order Pseudomonadales; family Halieaceae; genus Luminiphilus. The sequence goes on from CBFHQN010000242.1 coordinate 558, forward strand.
TCCAAAGCGTGACGACGTGGTTTCACTTATCAGTGCTGAAGCCAAAACGCTCGATGTGGACCTGATTTCAGTCAGCTCAGGTTACGGAGCGGGCGATCTGCCTGACTGGGGTGGCGCACATTTCAGACTGTTATCACGCCCACAAATCGCGATCCTCAGCCAGCAGGGTTTTAGCAGTTACGGCGTCGGCTCAAGCTGGTGGGCCATCGACACACACCTCGGTATTCGTCACAGCCAGATCGATACAGCCTACCTTTCGCGTGCTGATCTGAGGCGCTACAACACCATCGTAATGCCAAACGGCTATCGCCCAATGAGCAGCGCCGAAACAAGCGCACTTAAGGACTGGGTCAAGCAAGGCGGCACACTGATCGCGCACGACAACAGTGCAGCTCAACTAGCGCGAGATAGTGGTATCGGGCAGGTGCGGTCTATCGGTGATGCCCTCGACAACGCGCAGGACTATGACATCACGTTACAGCGCGAGCGTCTCTCAACAAGTGATGAGCTCGACACCGCCGCCGTAAGTGCGCATCGCATCGGTAGCGCCGTCGATTACCCGTGGGATCAGGGTGCCAAGGCCCTCTCTAGTGATGAACTAAAGCGACGAGAGGCATGGCAGAAACGTTTCATGCCCTCAGGCGCCATGGTCGCGGGACACGTTGATACGCTTCATTGGATGAGCTTTGGGACACCGGAAACACTACCTCTCCTCTACGAAAATCAGCCGGTCCTGATGACAAAAGATCGCCAGCAAGCCGTCGTGCGTGTTGGTGTACTGCGAGAAGACAGTGATGCGGGTGAAGCGCAAACCGTGAATTGGTCCACGGTACCATCGAGAAAAGCACTCACTGTGCGAATGAGCGGACTCATTTGGCCGGAAGCGGCTGCGCGGATTGCTAACTCAGCCTATGTGACCCGTGAGCGCGTTGGCAAAGGCCAGGTCATCTTGTTCTCCGGCCAACCCAACTTTCGTGGCTCGACGCGCGGCGTGGGACGAATATGGCTCAATGCATTGGTTTACGGTGCAGGTCTTGGCACCTCGCCCAAAGTTGCTCTTTAAAAAAGTTGCGCTATGAAATAGGTGGCCCTTTAAAGAAGCGCCTCTGAAGAAAAGTGGCGCTGTAGAAACTGGTGCTGTAGAAAGTGGCGCTGTAGAAAGTGGCTCTGCAAAAAATTGCTCAGTTGCGATGGCTCTACACGGGCCCCCTACACGAGCGTCGCTCGTGTGGGTTTATTCGCTGAGGGTGTCATGCGAACTGCCTTGAGGGCAGACTTACTAGAGAGGCACTGAGGAAGTATTGAGGGACCAATAAGCAATTTCTATCAGTATCTAAGTAAAGAGGTCCTGCCTCGGCGGCAACTACCGTTGCAATTTTAGAGCGCTTCCGTAACTCTTTGCGATGCTAAAACCTGCCAAAGCGTAGAGAACCATTTATGCTCGATGGCATGCACATTTTCGAATGCGCTGAAGAATTCATGACTCAACTCACTCATTAACACGACACGTCAAAATAAGGAGAAGCGGTATGCCGCGAGTAAATCTAGAAGGAAGCTCTTCCATCGTCACCGGTGGTG
>CBFHQN010000243.1:0-2093 GCA_965657765.1 Luminiphilus sp.
GGGCGAATCAAAAAGATTAAAAAAGCGGTGGATCTGATGCTCTGCTTGCTACCGTTTGAGAAGGACTTTTATGAGCAGCACGGCGTCAATGCTGTCTGCGTTGGTCATCCGCTGATTGAGGAGTTCTCGGCGCTTCCGGATCAGGCCACGGCTCGGACTTATTTGGGGCTCCCTCAAGGCGTCCCGGTGCTGGCCTGTCTTCCAGGTAGCCGCGCTGGCGAGATCGAGCATATCGGTCCCGCGTTTACCCAAGTCATTATGCGTTTGCTTGCCACTGATAAAGAAATGCGCGTTGTTCTACCTGCGGCATCAGAGGCAAGGTGGGATCAAATTAATCGACTCATGCCCATAGAGGACGATCGTTTTATGGTGATTGAGGGACAGAGTCGTTTGGCGATGATGGCGTCCGATGCTGTCCTGTGTGCGTCAGGGACAACCACTCTCGAAGCCATGCTGATCGGTAAGCCAATGACGATTGCTTATAAGATGGCGTGGTTGTCCTGGCAACTACTCAGCCGGATGGTCACCTCGCCTTACGTAGGGTTGCCTAACGTTATTGCGGGTCGTGTGGTAGCACCGGAATTCCTTCAAGGCGAGGCCAATGTTGAGAATCTCTATCAGTCGGTGCTAGACAGTTTCTCCGCGAGTGGCGATCGGCAGAAGACCATTTTTGCGGAACTTCGGCAAACGATTGGCGATGATTATGCGGTGCGCTCGGCCGATGCCCTCGAAGAACTCATGGCGCGAGGCGAGATATAATGGTTATCGCTGGCTGCGACGAGGTAGGTCGAGGGCCGCTTGCGGGTGATGTTGTCGCGGCGGCGGTGATTCTAAGTGACTACATTCCCGAGGGTTTAGCCGACTCGAAAAAGCTGTCGGAGAAAAAACGGGAGCGCCTATTCCCAGAAATCCAAAGTCACTCGGTGGCCTTCGCCATTGGTCGCGCGAGTGTCAGTGAAATCGATGAGCTCAATATTTTGAACGCATCGCTGTTGGCTATGAAACGCGCTGTAGAGGCGTTAACGGTGAGACCCGATCATGTCTTGGTGGACGGCAATAAATTGCCCACGTGGGACTATAGCGCTGAGGCAGTGGTGGGCGGAGACGGTACGGTACCCGCAATTAGCGCGGCGTCGATACTGGCGAAAGTAACGCGTGATCAGGAGTTGATTGCACTGGATGCACAGTATCCTGAGTATGGGTTTGCCAAGCACAAGGGGTATCCCACGGCGCAGCACATGGCAGCAATAAAAACCCACGGTATTTTGCCCATTCATCGACGAAGTTTTGGTCCCATTGCCCGTTTGCTGAACGCCTAATTCGGGTTTTAATAGAGGCTATGGAACCCACATTCGTTCATCTTCGCGTGCACTCGGAGTTTTCGCTCACCGATGGCTTGGTGCGCGTTGGGCCGTTAATGAAATCGGTTGCGGCAGCGGGAATGCCTGCAGTTGCAGTCACTGATAGGAATAATTTCTTTGGGCTCATCAAGGCATATAAAGCGGCTGAACGCGAGGGTGTGAAGCTAATTATCGGCGCTGATTTTGACGTGCTGGAGGAGGATGAGCGGCGTCACCAGGTGACATTCCTCGCGCAGTCCACAGAGGGGTACAAGAACCTGACGGTTCTCATATCGCAAGCGTATCAAGAAGGACAAATTCTTGGACGGCCGCTACTTCGCCGCGACTGGATTCAGGCAAAAAGTCAGGGCTTGATTGCCCTATCGGGAGGTCGGAACGGAGAGGTAGGTCAGCACCTCGTTGCCGGGCGGACTCAGGACGCAAAAACGGCGCTTCAATGGTGGATGTCGCTGTTCCCCGATCGTTACTATCTGGAGCTCCAGCGAACGGGGCGAGAAAACGAAGAAGACTATCTGCACGCAGCGGTCGAGTTGGCCTCTGAGGAGGACTGTCCCGTTGTGGCAACCAACGAAGTTTGTTTCCTCTCGCAAGATGAATACGATGCGCATGAAGCGAGAGTGTGTATTGGTGATGGCCGAACACTCAACGACCCTCGCCGCCCGCGTCATTTCTCTGAGCAGCAGTACCTGCGTACTCCGGATGAGATGGCTGCATTGTTTGAGGACATTCCCG
>CBFHQN010000244.1:0-2087 GCA_965657765.1 Luminiphilus sp.
CCAACCGCCTTCGGTAACCAGTGGAAGAATCTCCACACCAAATAGCTTGCCTGCACCAAACAATTCTCGAACAAAACCAACAACAAGAAGTACAAACGAGTATCCCAGCCCATTGCCAAGACCGTCTAAAAAGCTGGGTAGCGGCGGATTTTTCATGGCAAACGCTTCTGCACGGCCCATTACAATGCAATTCGTGATGATCAACCCTACAAATACCGAAAGCTGCTTAGAAATGTCGTAGGCGACTGCCTTCAAGATTTGGTCCACCACGATCACAAGCGATGCAATAATCGTCATTTGGACGATGATTCGAATACTCGATGGAATGAAGTTTCGGATCATCGAAATGAAGAATGATGAACAGGCTGTAACCGCCGTCAGCGCAATCGACATCACCATACTCACCTCAAGCGATGAAGTGACAGCCAGCGCTGAGCAGATGCCTAGAATCTGCAGAGCAATCGGGTTGTTCTGGATGATCGGGGAAAAGAGTGTCTCGCGAATATTCATCACGCATTACCTCCGCGGATATTACCCAGCAACGGCGCAAAACCATCATCACCGAGCCAGTACTGAACAAGATTGTGAACGCCCTTGGTGGTGAGGGTGGCGCCGGATAGTCCATCGACCTGCCAACTGGCATCGTTCGACGCCGGGTTAACAGCACCTTTCAATACGCTTATGGCAACCTCACCGTCTTTGTACGCCAATTTTCCAGGCCACTTTCCTTTCCAGTTGGGGTTATCAACCTCACCTCCCAACCCTGGCGTTTCGCCATGTTCGTAAAATCCAAGACCCACAATCGTGTTGGCGTCCGATTCAAGCGCTACGAAGCCATAGAGCGTCGACCACAACCCGTAACCGTGAATAGGCAAGATAATTCGATCCAGTTCGCCGGCATCGTCATTAACCAGGTAAACCGTCGCACGGTTTTCTCTTCGCAGGATCTTTGCAGGATCCTCGTCTCCAGAAAGCTCTTTGGAGCGCGAGGGATCCTTTGCAGCCTTGCGCTGATCGAAGGTCGACGGATCAATGTCGTCTAGAAACATTCCTGTATCGAGATCCACAACACGGGTCTGGATACTTGCGAACTGCTCTTCAACGCTGAGCTCGGGGTTGTAAAGCCCCCCCGCCATGAGAATGTTCCGCTTGAGGTCACGCGCTTTATTCGCCGCCTGCTGAGGCTTTAAAGCAACGGCTGCTGTGGATACAACCACAGAACAGACAATGCACAGCCCAAGCGCGACCGTGAGTACGCGAGAAAGCGTTTCGTTCTTAGCTGACACGAGCAAGTCTCCTCTTGATATTTGCCTGCACTACGAAATTGTCAAACAGCGGGGCAAACAGGTTTGCAAACAAAATGGCGAGCATCATGCCTTCGGGGAAGGCTGGGTTAACGACTCGAATCAATACGCACATGACGCCAATCAACGCGCCGTAGGCCCATCGGCCACCGTTGGTCATTGCAGCAGACACAGGATCCGTCGCCATAAAGAAGGCGCCAAATGCGAAACTTCCGATCACCATATGCCAGTACCAAGGCATTGCGAACATGGGGTTGGTATCTGATCCGATCACGTTAAGCAGCAGCGAGAAGCCAATCATGCCCGCAAAGCAGCCTGCCACGACACGCCATGACGCAATACCCATGAGCAGGAGTACACCGCCGCCGATCATGATCGCAAGTGTGGAGGTCTCACCAATCGAACCTGGCATGGCGCCTAAAAACGCTTCTGACCAAGTATAGGCCGAGGTAAGGCCCACCATACCGTCGTTTGCAACAACGCTAAGGGCTGTCGCACCTGAGTAACCGTCCACCGCTGTCCACACTGTGTCGCCAGAGAGCTGTGCAGGGTACGCAAAATAGAGGAAGGCACGGCCGGTAAGCGCGGGATTCAAGAAGTTCTTCCCTGTGCCACCGAATACTTCCTTAGCAACGACAATACCGAAGGTAATGCCCATCGCAGCTTGCCAGAGTGGTAGATCGGGCGGCAGCGTGAGCGTGAAGAGGATTGATGTGACGAAGAAGCCCTCGTTAATTTCGTGGCCACGCTTCATGGCAAACAGCACTTCCCAGAATGCACCCA
>CBFHQN010000245.1:0-2064 GCA_965657765.1 Luminiphilus sp.
TCGTTCGATGTATCGAAGGTGACTAAACCCTCATCGGTCTTAAAAACAATCGAGTGCGAAAAAGCCTCGACCACAGCAACGTCAGAGGACAACTCGGATAGCTGGTGATTAATCCGATTGATTGGCCCCGCCTCCCGCACATCCACCCTTCCATCGATGACATCCGCGGACATTTTGAGTAAATCAGCCATGATATTTCCTTATTCTTGTTTAGCGGCGCTAATAGCATCGTATCCGGCAGCAATCTGTAACACCCGGCAGCAACACTGAAGTCTTACACTCGGCTATGCCGATACTCTAAGTTTTCGACTACACTCAACGCAACGGCTTATCTATCGCAGATAGGCAGTCAGATGCTTTGGGGGCAGATGATATGGATCAAGTTATTGCGGTGATGCAAGACGACTGGGTAATGATGGCCTTGCCCTTTTTCTTTGGTGCGCTCGCCATTGAGGTGCTCTGGGCTTACAAAGCCACGACTAAGCACTACGAGTCAGTCGACTTTTGGACGAGTATGCGGGTTATGTTGCTGACTGTCTTTGTCGATTTGATTCCGAAGTTTTTGGGCATTTGGCTCATGTTCGTCGCGTACTCGTTGTCACCACTGCAAGGCGTCATCGACACGAGCTGGTATTGGTGGGTGCTCCTGTTTTTCCTCGATGATTTAACTTACTACAGCTTCCATCGAGGCAATCATGAAGTCCGATTGTTGTGGGCGGGTCATGTCTCGCACCACAGCTCTCAGTATTACAACCTTGGCACAGCGCTCCGTCAGGGCGTGGGCGAGCGCGTCCTGAAATACCCGTTTTGGGTGCCGCTGGCGCTTATCGGGTATCACCCCGCGATGATCGTTACGATGCTCAGCGTGAGCTTGATCTACCAATACTGGCTTCATACTGAAGCGTTTTATAAGTTCCCGCGGCCCATCGAATTTATTTTCAACACGCCGTCACACCACCGCGTTCACCACGGATCAAACATTCGCTATCTTGATCGCAACCACGGTGCAACGCTCATCATTTGGGACCGTCTATTTGGCACCTTTTCTGAAGAAGTTCCCGAAGAACCCGTTCAGTACGGTCTAACCAAAAACATAAGCACGCACAAAGTGATGCAGGTGGCTTTTGGCGAATACGGATCGATGTGGCGGGATATTCGACGTGCAGAAACATGGCGCGATAAGTTGAGTTATATCTTCAAAGCGCCCGGCTGGAGCCACGACGGTCCTGATATGCGATCTGACACCCTGAGGAACGCGTAGCACCTGCGTGACGGATCGAATTCTTGCCATCTACGACGCTGATTTCACCATTCTCGGTGAGATAGCGTACGCTGTTGGCAAGGTCACCGGCACCCGCAGCTGTTCGCTTTGTGATATCTCTCACGGCCTGAACCCGCTCGGTAAGAAAAACTGGCGGAGCTACTGCGAGACGCGGCCCGAGATCGAATGGATTCATCGAAATGATCTCGATGAGGAGATGCGAGCTACGCTCAGTTGCGACCTCCCCTGTGTCGTAGTTCGCGGATCTACAGGTGACTGTTATACCCTTCTGGACCGCGCAGAACTTAGCGACTGCAACGGCGACATCACACTGTTTGACGCGAAGTTATCGAGTGCCCTGGCAAGTCATGCCGCTAGCCTCGATGGCGCACCCGCATCATGACCTGCTCCGCGGGTCGAGTGGTCAATCTGGCGGCCGGTACCACTCTCTGATCAGGCAATAATTCAAAATCAAACTTACTGACCAATTGCGACATAATGAGCAGGCTCTCGACTTGAGCAAACCCGGCACCAACACATAGATGAGGTCCCTGCCCGAAGGGTATGTAGGCTCCCTGAGTCAGATTTTTCTCATTTTCTGGAAGAAATCGCTCGGGTTTAAATGCATGAGGGTCTTCCCAGTATTTGCTGTGACGCTGAAGCGTCCAAGGGGCAATCATCACCAGCGCACCTCGCGGTAAACGCTTACCCTCGATCTCAACCTTCTCCAATGCCACTCGCGGAACAAACGTGATTGGCGGGTAAAGTCGCAGTGCTTCCTTAAAGAAGGCGCGGGTTAGAGG
>CBFHQN010000246.1:0-2050 GCA_965657765.1 Luminiphilus sp.
TCAGCCTTGAGTTCCTGTTCAGTTTTACCGACACCTGCGATTTCTGGGTGCGTATAGATGATTGAGGGCACACAGTCATAGTTGAGCTGCACAGACTTGCCATGAATGCGCTCAGCTACCATGACACCCTCTTCCGAGCCTTTGTGTGCGAGCATGGGACCGCGAACGATGTCACCAATTGCCCAAACACCGGGAGCCTCGGTAGCGCAGTAATCATTTACGAAGACAAAGCCGCGCTCATCGGTGGTCACACCTGAGTCGGTGGCAAATAAATCTTTGGTGCGCGGTCGACGACCAACAGCAACGATCAATCGATCGAATTCGGCCGTTTTCGCCTCGCCTTTTTCGGTGAAGCTAACATTGACTTTACCGTTCTTGACCTCAGTCCCTGTTACCAATGCATTGAGACGGATGTCTAAACCCTGCTTCTTGAAGACTTTTGCGGCTTCTTTACTGACTTGCGTATCCATCATTGGCAGGAAAGTATCAAGCGCCTCGAACAACACAACCTCTGAGCCCAAGCGACCCCACACACTGCCCAGCTCCAAGCCAATAACGCCAGCACCAATAACACCCAGGCGTTCGGGAACAGCATCAAAGGTGAGTGCACCTGTGCTATCGACAACAACGTCACCATCTGTTGGTGCGGGCGGAATGGTCACTGGCTCAGAACCTGATGCAAGAACAACGTTTTCGGCTGACAGAACTTGCTTACCACCATCCGCAGACGTCACCTCAACCTGACGGCCTGCCAAGAGCTTGCCCATGCCCTGAACAACGGTCACGCCGTTGTGTTGTAGTAGAGAAGAAACCCCACCCGTCAGCTGCGTCACGATCTTGTTTTTCCGCTTCATCATCGCGGGAATGTCGATAGACGTCTCACCCACACCAATACCGTGTACCGCAAAATGATCGCTTGCCTCAGCAAATTTGTGGGAGCTATCGAGAAGTGCTTTGGAGGGTATGCAACCCACATTAAGGCAGGTACCACCAAAGACCGGTTTTCCCTTAGCATCGCTCCAAGTTTCAACAACAGCGGTGTTCATCCCCAGCTGCGCGCATTTAATCGCGCAAACGTAACCTGCAGGGCCTGAACCTATTACAACGACATCAAATGAATTACTCATAGGGGATACCTCTAATTTGCCCGTTAAAGTTGCAAAAGGATGCGCGAAGGATCTTCCAGTAACTCTTTAACCGTTACCAAGAACTGAACGGCGGTCTTGCCATCAATAAGTCGATGGTCGTAAGACAACGCGAGGTACATCATCGGGCGGATAACAACCTGACCGTCTACGGCGACAGGCCGCTCTTTGATTGCGTGCATGCCCAGAATGCCGGTCTGAGGCGGATTTAATATCGGTGTTGAGAGAAGCGAACCAAACACGCCTCCGTTAGAAACGGTGAACGTACCTCCGGTCATCTCTTCGATAGTCAGCTTTTTATCTCGCGCCTTGAGACCGAATTCTCGGATAGCCGCTTCCACATCGGCAATGCTCATGAAATCCGCGTCACGTAGTACAGGAACTACCAAACCATCTTGAGTAGACACCGCAACACCAATATCTTGGTATCCGTGGTAGACCACATCATTGCCGTCTATTGATGCATTGACCTCTGGGTATCGTTTCAGCGCCTCGCAGCAGGCTCTGACAAAGAAACCCATAAAGCCAAGTCGCGTACCGTTATGGGTCTTTTCGAACTGATCTTTGTATTGCGACCGCAATGTCATGAGGGGCGACATATCCACTTCGTTGAACGTGGTCAGCATTGCTGTTTGCTGCGTCGCAGAGAGAAGTCGCTCAGCGATACGCGCACGCATGCGTGTCATAGGAACGCGCCGCTCAATTCGTTCACCGGTAGGCCCTTGGACATCGGTCGACGTGGCCTGTACTGCCTGAGGGCTCGGCGCTGAGGCCGGTGCCGGAGCCGGAGCCGGTGTAGCGGCCTTCTCTGCCAGGTGCTGGAGCACGTCTTCTTTGTTAATTCGTCCACCCTTTCCAGAGCCGCTGATAGCGCTTGGATTTAGCCCATGCTCTTCCACAAGTTG
>CBFHQN010000247.1:0-2047 GCA_965657765.1 Luminiphilus sp.
CTCGGACAGATCGATCACCTTGACGACATCGACAATCTTGTTCAGATGCTTGGTAATCTGCTCAATCTTGAGATCATCACCCGTGGTTGTGACGGTAAGCCGCGACAACGTATGGTCGGTTGTCGGTGCAACGTTAAGACTCTCGATATTGTATCCACGCTGAGAAAATAAACCGACGACTCGTGACAACGCCCCGGGTTCGTTTTCCATCAAAACGGAAAGTATACGTCTCATCATTAGGTTCTCTCCGTCTTGCTCAGCCACATATCCTTCATGGCGCCATTGGGTGCCACTTGCATGGGATAAACGTGCTCATGGGGCTCTACAAAAATGTCGAGGAATACGAGACGATCTTTCATCGCGAACGCTTCTCGCATCGCAGGCTCTAGGTCCGCCTTTTTTTCAATCAGCATCCCCACGTGACCATAGGCCTCTACCAACTTCACAAAATCGGGGAGCGAGCTCGCGTAGTGGCTTTCGGAGTAGCGGCTGTCGTATTGCATGTCCTGCCATTGCTTCACCATGCCGAGGTAGTTGTTGCGCAGGTTTACGATTTTGACCGGCACCTCATATTGAGAGCAGGTGGACAGCTCCTGAATATTCATCTGAATACTGCCCTCGCCCGTGACACAGGCCACTTCCGCCTCAGGCATCGCAAGCTTGATACCCATGGCCGCGGGCAAACCAAAGCCCATAGTTCCGAGACCACCTGAGTTGATCCAACGTCGCGGATAGTCAAACTTGTAGTATTGCGCCGCAAACATCTGGTGCTGGCCCACATCCGAAGTCACGTAGGCCTCGCCATTGGTCGCCTCGTAAAGCGCCGTAATCGCGTCTTGCGGCATAATAAATTCGGACTCGCCATAACGACGTCCGTGCCACAAACCGTGCGCTTCACGCCAACTGTCAATCTGCTTCCACCACTCGGCGAGGGAGTCTGCATCGGGCAAATCACGATCTGAGCTTGCAGTCTGTTGGTCTATTTGGGTTTCCAAGTCCTTTAGAACGGTCGTCACGGGCCCCACAATCGGAACATCCACAGGCACGATTTTGGCGATAGACGCAGGATCCACATCGATGTGGATGATTTTAGCGCCAGGACAGAACTTGCTCACGGTGTTCGTTACGCGGTCGTCAAATCGCGCGCCGACAGCCAAAATGACATCGCTGTGATGCATGGCCATGTTCGCCTCGTAGAAGCCGTGCATACCGAGCATGCCGAGGAACTGGCGGTCAGTTGCCGGGTAGGCACCCAAACCCATCAGCGTATTGGTGACCGGATAATTCAACTTACGCGCCAGTTGCGTCAGCAAATCACAGCCCTCGCCCTGAATGACACCGCCGCCGGCATAAATGACGGGGCGCTTGGCATTCAGTAGCAATCGAGCAGCCTTACGCACCTGCCCGGAGTGCCCCTTCTCAGAAGGCTGGTACGAGCGCATCGATACCGTCTCCGGATACTCGTAATCAAACTTATGTTCCGGGTGTGTTAGATCCTTTGGCACATCGACCACAACCGGTCCAGGACGACCGGTCGTTGCAATATAAAATGCTTTTTTGATGATGCTTGGAATATCCTCGGTTCGCTGAACCATGAATGAGTGCTTAACGATCGGACGCGAAATACCGACCATGTCGGTCTCTTGGAAGGCGTCTTCGCCGATCAGATGGCTCTGCACCTGCCCCGAGATAACCACCATCGGAATCGAATCCATATAGGCCGTGGCAATGCCAGTAATCGCATTCGTTGCGCCGGGACCCGATGTCACCAAGACCACACCCGGCTTACCCGTTGCTCGTGCGTAGCCGTCAGCGGCGTGCGTTGCAGCCTGCTCATGCCGAACCAGAATGTGGGGTACGGAATTGGCCTTATAAATGGCGTCGTAGATGTGCAGCGCTGCGCCGCCGGGATAACCAAAGATATATTCAACGCCCTCGTCCTCGAGTGCGCGAACAATCATGTCTCCGCCTGAAAGTTGTTCCACTGTGTCGCTCCCTCCGTGTTTATGCCTTACGGTGAGAACGCGAAATGAGTTTGCTTCCTGCG
>CBFHQN010000248.1:0-1995 GCA_965657765.1 Luminiphilus sp.
GTTGTGACTCGCTGTAGCCGAGGTCCACGGCGTCACTCATTCCCGAAATCACATCTGACAAAAAAGTTGGTTCGGCAACATCATCTGCCTCGGCAATCCATACGAGATCAGTGCTTACCTCGTTGAGACCCCTACGCCACTGAGCAAAGGGGGATCCGCTGTTTTCCGCATTAGTTATCACACGGACTTCGAGAGACGTTTTCCTCTGCCACTCACTGATGATCTCGAGACTCTCGTCTTCCGAGGCGTCATCCAGGATGAGTACCTCGGTAATGGGATATGTCTGATTTTCAATAGATCGAAGGCGTTCAACTAAATAATGGGCGTAGTTGTAGTTGGGAACTACTACAGACACTGTCGGCAATTGGACGTCAGCTAAACGAACCAAATCTCTGACATAAGTGGTAAACGAAAATTCACTCTCGATAAGTTGCCGACCAGTCAAGCCCTGGGCGCTACACCCAGAAGGGTCGTTGAGCATTTTCAAAATTGCGCTAGTAAACGCTTCGACCGTGTAGTCTTCGCAGGCGACACCGACTCCGCGATGTACCAGTTCCGAGCAGCCGCCCGCACCCTCCCATAACAAGACAGGAGTCTCGGCACTCATTGCCTCGAGAATCACCGACGGGAATGGGTCTTCTCTTGAGCTCAAAAATAGTAAGTTGGCTGCGGCAAAGTATTTTCGAATTTCATTATCCCAGCCCACAAAGTGTATTGATCTTCTGCTGGGCGACGCTTGAAGGCTTGCTATTGTTTCATCGAAGGCCTCGTCCCAACCCCCGATCCAAATGAAATGTGGCGACAAATCATTAGCGTTCTGGCAACTATGATGAACATCAATGAACGTATCCAAACCCTTTCGGAAGTCGCCATAACCCACGCCAATGACCACAGGCGCATCAATCGGAATGTCCAAAGACTGATGAAGCTCAGCCGCAATTTCGTCGCGCTCGCCCTCGGCAAAATCAATGGGCGCGTAGCACCCCTGAGGCCTGATAATGACCTGCTCCGGATTTAGTGGTGCGATGGTATAAAAATCAGCTTTAACAACCTCTGCGGGGAAAACAACCGCGTCGCTATTGCTGGCAATGGCGTGTACCGACAGCTCGAGTCCCAGGTCCTCTATTATTTTCTGACGCTCGTGTATCAGCGAAATTACGCGTAACCCAGACCGTGAAAAGTGCGCAGAGACCTCACCTGTAACAGACGTATTGGCAATGACCGTCTCATAGCCTTGCTGCTGAAGAGTATGTATTAGCCGATCTAGGTACTCGAGATTACCTTTCTCGTAGCCAAGAACTAATGTCGGGGCAATCTCCTCATATTCAGAGACTAAGGGTCCACCTTCGAGAAGCAAAATCACGGGGGACAAACCATCGTTTATGAGCGATTTCGCAATATTTAATGTCAGACGCTGCGCGCCCATTGGCTCTGCATCATGACCGAGCAGCACTACCCCTCTGGAGGCGAGATCAGGCAGTAGCTCGAGGGATTCAATTTCTAATTTAGCGCTACGCAAAGACTCCAGATAAGCGAATCCTTTCTCTTGGGTGGGCTCAAGCACAGCTCCTTCCGCCCATTCGTTCCATGCATTAACGAATACAAAACGCTCTTGAGCATTACTCACTCGAGCTCGCACATCAGAAATCGCATTGAAGGCCCAGCGGCCGAAATCTGCAGGGTTATCACCCACAAAACGGGTGCCGGTCTCGGGTCTGCGCGCCGTGTTATCCCAACCCGGTGTGATAGTTCTGAACAACTGAAAATCTGGATGGTGAGCAGAGTAGTGTTGAGATCGCGACGCTAAAGACAACCAGTCAAACAAACGCCCCGAAAAGTCATCTTTCAATCCACTAGGATCTACAGGCAGATCGTCCGGCGCGGAGTTGTTTGGCATGAACTCCATAACCGCATCAAATGCAATATCTCGCGGATCGTCTTTGGTGTAAGACCATGTAGAGATGAGATAAATCTCTCCAATCCCCTCATTCATGC
>CBFHQN010000249.1:0-1964 GCA_965657765.1 Luminiphilus sp.
TTACATGGGGAGCAACTAAGCATGGCAGAGCTGTCACTAGCTGATGGTTTCGCCGCTTTAAATCGCGGGGATCTTGCAACCGCAGGCGAGGCCTGTAGGCAAGCGCTTAACGATAATCCGCAACATGTACCAGCACACTTCCTCGTTGGCCTCGTCGCCTTAGAAGGGCAACAACGACGAGTCGCACACGACGCATTTAAGTCGGTGGTAAAGCTCGACCGGAACCACGCCGCCGCTTGGGCACATCTAGCGAAGATAAATGTCGGAGAAGGTCGCGTTGAGGCAGCAGAATCCGCACTGAGAGAAGTGCGTCGAATACAACCCAACGACCCCATCATCATTGAGCTTACCGGCACAGTGCTCAATTCACTTGGCGAATATGAAGCTGCGGAGCTATTTTTTGAGCGCGCGCATCAGATGGCACCCAGCAACCCCTCAGCGTTAATGAACCTCGGCAATGTTCGAGTATTTTTGGGAAAAATTGATGATGCTGTAGGCCTTTTTAAGCGAGCGATTGCCCTCGAGCCGAACAGCGCACAGTGCCACTGGGGGCTAGCCAACTCAGAGAAAGCCAGAGACCGTAATCATATTAACCAGATGCAGCACTTGATCAGTGGAGACAAACAATCATTGCGCGCGCTGGGTTTCCTGCATTACGCAATCGGCAAAGAGAGTGAAGACTTGGGAGACTGGCCAGGTGCCTTTGCGGCCTTTAGCAAAGGGGCAAAAGCACGACGGGAGACCGTCGAGTTCAATGAAGCCGACGAGGTTGCCATGTTTGACGCCATCAAGGCCACGTATACGGCAGACTGGCTGGCAACGCGACCTCCGGGAGCAACCGATCCATCGCCCATATTTGTGCTCGGCCAGCCGCGAACAGGCACCACGCTTATTGAGCGAGTCATTACCAGCCACTCACGGGTACACCCTGCCGGCGAGCTTCAGCAATTCGGCCTTGCGATTCGTCGCGCCTCAAGGCACAACGATCCGAAACGATTTTCTAAAGATCTTTTCCTCAAAGCAGCACAGCTAGATCCGGCCGAAGTTGGCAAAATGTACCTCAAGTCGACCGCTAAGCAGCGTGCTAAAAAGCCTTTCTTCGTCGACAAGATGCCCGTCAATTACCTCAACGTGCCGCTGATCCTAGCTGCGCTACCCAACGCCAAAATTGTCCACCTCGTTAGAGGACCAATGGATGCCTGCTTTGCGAGCTTCAAGCAGCTGTTTGCAGATGCTTATCTGCACTCCTACGATCAGGGGGAAATGGCGAGACACCACGCACGGTATCGGGACCTCATGGCACATTTTCATGAGGAGTTCCCGGGCAAAATCATTGATGTGAGCTACGAGGATACGGCGAGAGATCTGGAACCTAACGCCCGCCGGTTGATTGCCGCACTGGGACTCGAATGGGAAGATGCCTGCTTGAACTTCCACGAGAGTCGTTCAGGGGTAGCGACAGCAAGCTCGGTACAGGTCCGAGAGCCCGCGCATACGCGCTCTATCGGTCGCTGGCGTCAATATGAAACTGAGCTTGCCCCCATGGTTGATGAGCTCAATCGGTTGGGGGTTCCTTTAGATTAAGGCCGGAGTATACTTGCTTGCTATCTATGCGAAGTCTGGTCTTCTATACGACAGCACAAATATACGACAGCACAAACGACAAAAATCGAGCGATACCCTGACTACTATCGCTCAACACCACCCGAGGAAACCACTATGTCAGACAGCCTTGGTAAAAAACCCAACGCTAAACTCGCGTTGCCTTTAGCCGTATCTGCAGCGCTCGTTGTTACCGGACCCGCCTTCGCGCAGACGCTTGAAGAAGTCATCGTTGTGGCAACCAAACGCGAGCAGGGCGTCATGGATGTGCCACTGGCGATTACAGCGTTGTCAGGTGACTTCATCGAAGATACCAACCTCAACGATGTAAAGGACCTGATTTCGTACACCCCGGGCGTGAG
>CBFHQN010000250.1:0-1908 GCA_965657765.1 Luminiphilus sp.
CTGAAAGTATCGATAATCCAGTCGTTTCAGTAGTAGCTCGCGCGTGACTAGATTCGGTGCTGTCGATTGGGTGTTTGAGTGAGTTAGACGCATATGCCGACGCCGCGAGCGCAAGCCCAAGGAATGAAAGCAGCCACACTGATCTATTTATATGTCCCGCCTTGCCCATTAACTTTTCTCAGCGTTTTTGTTGGATTGCATGAGACTCGGACACTATGTTTTACCGCTACACTGTTGTTGGAGCAAGTGGTTTCAAGGCGCTTTTCAACTGACCCGGGAGAAGGTGTCAATAGCGACACCTTCGGATGCGATACGGAAAACGAGGCCTCGTAATCCGGTGAGAACTCGACTTTTCCGGTGTTTCTGAGACCGAATCAATTCTCACCGGTTGCGCGAACAGTCAGGGTTGTGGAAGGACAAAGGTCATCTCGGCGCGCCGATTTTGAGCTCGGGCCTCTACTGTCCTCTCTGCTACAAGCGGCATTGACTCGCCTTTACCCACAACCGTTAATCGCTCAGCCGGTACGGCAAACTTATCCTTTTAGTAATTCGCAGCGCGGCGCCAGCAAAACAAAATCTGCGTCATGTCGAGCGTATCAGTGAGTGCTACCGTACCTTTATCGCAAGGCTTCCGGTGACCTTAGGGTCCTGACTGCTTTGCCGTGGCCCAGAGGCAGTCCTCGTCTTTATCAGCGCATTTTCATGGTCATGTACTAAGCCTGGTGTATAGGGCACAGTAGAGTGAAACGAGACATTACACATATGATGCTGGTTGCTTAGCGAAACGTTTAGCCAATAAATCGCGTTGTGGAGAATTTTGACGATGCCGACTGTGCCGACAATCGATTTATCCAATATTGACGCCGCCGCACTTGCGGCAATTGACCAAGCCTGCCTTGACCATGGGTTTTTTAAGTTAAAAGGCCACGGTCTTAACGATGCCATTGATGAGATGTGGTGTGAAGCCAGACGATTCTTTGCGCTGCCTAGAAATATCAAGCAGTCAGTGATGCGTCAGCCCGATCGGGCCTTTGGTTATTTTGATCGAGAGCTCACCAAACAGAAACGCGATAAAAAAGAAGTGTTCGATTACTCAGCGAAGCCAGAGCCCATGTTTGACTCGGGTGGGTCGAGCTACTGGCCCGATAACTCTCACGGTCAGTTGACTGAGCACGGTGCAGAGCAGTTTCAGGAGGTGCTCCTCGGTTTTTACAAGAAGCAAAACGTGTTGGCGCACGAGATTATGCAGCTGGTGTGCCGCGCTATGGGCGCGCCTGAGGGTGCCCTCGATGATCTTTTTGGTGAGCGACACACCAGCACGGCGCGTCTCAATAATTACCCCACGGAAGACCCTCTCCCGGAGAATGAGCGCGATCCCACCATTGAGCTCGCCTCGGTGGCTCTCGGTGAGCACACTGACCCCGGCGCTGTCACGCTACTGCTTCAGGATGATGTAGGTGGTCTGCAGACCGAATCAGACTCCGTTGGCTGGGTCGATATCGAGCCCGAGGAGCACACTTTTATTGTCAATATCGGGGACATCGTGCAGGTCTGGTCGAATGGTCGCTATAAGGCGGCCGTTCATAGGGTGACTGCCGTACCTGAGGGCGCGTCCCGACTTTCCATGCCGTTCTTCTATATGCCAAAGGCTGATGCCCTCATTAAGCCGATCACCTCTGGCGAAAATGCGAAATACCGCGAGTTCACTTGGCGCGAGTTTATCAATAAGCGCATTGCCGACAACTACGAAAAGGTGGGTGAAGAGGATATGCAGGTGTCGGACTATCTCATTGGCTAGACAAATGCTTGATCAGTGCGTGAGGTGACAGCGCAGGTGGGGCGGAGTTGAGTCTCATCTAAGTGCGCCACTCGCAATTCTCAGACTAGCAAGGTCGGTTCCGGCGGCAG
>CBFHQN010000251.1:0-1906 GCA_965657765.1 Luminiphilus sp.
CCCATGGCAGGGTAAGCAGGAGGATGCGAGCACTGCCTCACGCCCCGCGTTTGATGCTGGGTGCTATCTCTGTCCGGGCAATGCGCGTGCAGGTGGTGAGAGAAATCCAGCCTACTCTAGTCCCTTTATTTTCCAGAATGACTTTAGCGCGCTGTTGCCCGACGTCCCTGTGGATACGAGTACCGAGCACGACTTGCTCCGCTCTGAGAGCGAGTCGGGTATCTGCCGTGTAATTTGTTTCTCGCCGCGTCATGACCTGACACTGCCTCAAATGTCAGTTGAAGATATTCGGGGAGTAGTCGATATCTGGGCGGCACAGTACCTCGAGCTAGGTGCTATGGAGGATATTAATCACGTCCAGATCTTCGAGAACAAGGGCGGAATAATGGGGTGCAGCAACCCCCACCCGCACGGCCAAATATGGGCGCAAAGAAGTGTTCCGGACGAGGTCAGAATCGAGTCTGAGCGGATGCGCGAACACCTCGAGAAAACCGGTCGAACGCTACTAGGTGACTATGCTCGGGTCGAGCAGGAGCGCGGTGACCGGCTTGTGTGTGACAACGAGAGCTTCGTTGCTCTCGTGCCGTTCTGGGCCAATTGGCCTTTCGAAATGCTTGTGCTCTGCAAGCGCCAGGTGCGGCATATTGGTGAGATGACCGATAGAGAGCGGGATGATCTTGCCGATATCCTGAAGCGTCTAACGACGTGCTATGACAATCTTTTTGAGTGCAGCTTTCCCTATTCAGCCGGTATGCATCAAGCGCCCACCGATGGTGAGGAGCATGCGGAATGGGACTGGCACATGCATTTCTATCCGCCACTTCTTCGCTCTGCAACCGTGAAAAAATTTATGGTGGGCTATGAGATGTTGGCCGAACCGCAGCGCGATTTAACACCTGAGGTTGCCGCGGCGAGGTTGCGTGATTTACCAGAGGTGCACTATCTGGATCGAGGCTAATAGCCGATAGCCGATAGCCGATAGCCGATAGCCGATAGCCGATAGCCGATAGCCGATAGCCGATAGCCCGAACAAGGCTATTACTGATATTTGGTAATGGTGGTCCTCGATTGGCTTAAAAGCGACTCGTACTGCGTTGGAATAAATCGCTTCAGTGTTGAAGCCGCGAGTGCGGAAAGCTGTTCGATTTCAAGGGGTAGCCTTTACTGCCCAACAGCTCCTTCAGCTTGCAGCGTCCGGTATTGACCCGGTTCGAGCACCCAGAACGCAGATGGGTCGACGGACTGATCTTCCAGCGATGCTTCCAGGTCGATGACTGGCTGATCAATACCTTCCCAGGTCAACTGAAACACCCCGAAGTGAATCCCTAGACTTTGCTCGCTTTTGAGGTCCTTATGCGCCGCGACTGCCTCTGCAGGGTTGAGGTGCATCGCCTTCATAAAATAACGCGGCTCATAGGCGCCGATAGGAATGATGCTAAGCGCAAAGGGGCCATATCGCTCACCTTGGTCTGCAAAGTGTGGCGAGTATCCCGTATCTCCAGCGAAATAGATGGCGCCTTGACTGGTCTCGATAACGAAGGAGCCCCAAAGCGTTCGCATGCGGTCGTGTAGTCCTCGCGCCGATTGGTGCTGACATTCGACAAAGTGAATTTTTGAGGAACCCACGTCGGTGCTTTCATCCCAATCGAGCTCGATTGCGTTGTCATAACCCAGTGAGCGCAATAAGCCTGCATTGCCAAGGCCCGAAACAATGACGGGTTCGCGCGACTGGCGCTCGCGCAAAGCACGCAGACTGGCAGTATCCATATGGTCGTAATGATTATGGCTGACGACAATCAGATCGATCTCAGGGAGATCTTCAATCGCAACGCCCGGTTCTCTGATGCGCTTTGGTCCCGAGAATGTGACGGGGCTGGCACGCTCTGACCAGATGGGGTCAGTGAGG
>CBFHQN010000252.1:0-1891 GCA_965657765.1 Luminiphilus sp.
ACGATGTTTTCATCTTGAGTCAACATCGTCTCGCGAAACTGTGCCGATCGTACCTGCGTGATATTGACGCGGCTAATCGTATCGATACCACGCGGGTACCAAAAAAGACCTGGCTGCGCTGTACGGTTGTATTCACCAAGGCGCAGTACCACCGCTCGCTCCTGCTCACCGATCTGTGTCAGGCCCATTAGACCCCAGACAGTGACCGCGATAACCGCAATGATACCAATCAAGCCGCCAGCGCCTTTAGAACTGCCGCCCCCTGACCGACCACCAAAAAGACCATTCAGCTGATCCTGGAGCTTTCTCAGCGCCTCGTCGAGATCTGGCGGTCCTTGATCTTTACCACCCCAGGGATCGCGCTGGCGATTACCGCCACCGGGCTCATTCCACGACATATCGGTTTCCTCGATTAACTGTACGCATAGTCTAGCAAAACCTTATAGGTTGGGGGCCCATCATTAAGTTTCAAGGCCTAAAAACCATGCTGTTGTTTTAAACGTGCCCAGTCGGAGTCCGGCAAGTGCAGACTCACCGAACTACTTCCGTTGTCTAGCCACTCCTCTGATTGAATAGCGCCTAGTTCATAAAGGGCGGCTCTGAGTT
Organism: Luminiphilus sp.; assembly: GCA_965657765.1. GTDB lineage: Bacteria > Pseudomonadota > Gammaproteobacteria > Pseudomonadales > Halieaceae > Luminiphilus. The sequence continues at coordinate 607 of CBFHQN010000252.1, forward strand.
TTCCCTGCATCGGGTTCAGCTCGACACAACCGGTAAAAAATCGCCCAGCAAGACGCTCACCAATCGCATCTCGCAACAAGTCGAGGCCAGCACCAGTTTTCGCGCTTACAGAAACAGTGTCGGGCCTTCCCTCGCTGTCGCGAGTTATCCGAGGCTCACGCTCCAATAAATCAATTTTGTTGTAAACAATTAGCTGGGGGATATCTCCCGCACCGATTTCATCAAGCACTGATTCCACTTCAGACTTCAAAAACTCTCTATCGTCCGCCGCGACGTCGATGACATGGATTAGAAGTGAAGCGTTAAGCGTCTCTTCGAGTGTGGCTCGGAAAGCCTCGACCAGCGTGTGCGGAAGGTCGGCGATGAAGCCCACTGTATCTGCGATGATCACCCCACCCAGCCCCTCAATTTCTACGCGAGCTAGGGTAGGGTCTAATGTGGCAAACAGCTGATCAGCTGCATAAACACCAGATTCGGACCACGTATTAAACAACGTCGACTTCCCCGCATTGGTGTAACCGACCAACGACACCAAGGGGACTTCTGCGCGCTGCCGCGCGCGACGGTTTTGCGCGCGCTGCTGCCGAACTTTATCAAGCCGCGATTCAATCGTACTCACGCGCGCACGCAATAAACGGCGGTCGGTTTCCAGCTGGGTTTCGCCCGGGCCCCGAAGACCAATACCACCCTTCTGCCGCTCGAGGTGAGTCCAACCCCGAATGAGTCGTGTACTGATGTGTTTGAGCTGCGCAAGCTCAACCTGCAGCTTACCTTCATGAGTGCGGGCACGCTGGGCAAAAATATCGAGGATCAGGCCTGTTCGAGCGATCACCCGACACTTTAAATAGGCTTCGAGGTTACGCTCCTGACTCGGGGACAGTGCGTGGTTAAAAACAACGAGCTCTGCCTCAGCGTTGGCAACTTCCTCCGCAATCTCCTCAAGCTTGCCCTCGCCGACAAAGTACTTAGCCTTAGGTGAGCGGCGAGAACCGCGAACGACGGCTGCGGGTTCACCGCCTGCAGACCGGACTAGCTCAATGAATTCGCCGAGATCGGGCTCGTTCGCGCCACCATCAATCGCGATTTGAACAAGTACAGCGCGTTCGCCACCTGAGTGGAGTTCAAAGAACATTGACGTTAACGACGCGTGTTACAGCGACGCGCTGGCGATCAATGTTAGGCAGCCTCTTCCTCGTTCGCAGCGATCGGGATACGAACGTTGCGGGCGGGAACAACTGTTGAGATAGCGTGCTTATAAACCATCTGCGACACGGTATTTTTGAGC
>CBFHQN010000253.1:0-1874 GCA_965657765.1 Luminiphilus sp.
CATCACCTGTAAACGAGAACATTTCGGCGCTGGTTATATGCCAGTTGATCAAATGACGAAGCGGTATATGTGAAATATGCCCCGCCAAATATACTCGTGGGCGACACGGGCTAGATAAGTAGATTAATCCCAAGCAAAACAAGTAGTGTTCCTGCGAGTCTGCCGCTCAATTGCTTAGAGCTCGGTGCCGCAGCTGACATCGCTAATATGCGGTCTGCAAAGAAGACGCAGATAAGATCGGCGCTGGAAAATAAAATGTTGACCGTTGTGCCCAAGATCAGAAGTTGCGAAGAGACAGAGAGCTCAGCGCTGGGATCCGTAAACTGCGGAAGAAATGCAAGGTAGAAGATCGCGGTCTTGGGGTTGAGAATTTCGACCAGTGCGCTTTGAAGCAGTGTTTTGTCCTCTGGGGTTTGCGCATCACAGTTGGTGTTTGAGCCTTCGATATCGCGCTCGATGATTTCAGTTGCCGTGGTAGAGCTTGACGTGCTGCTGGGCTTAACAGCGGCCGTCCGCCACATGTTGATACCGAGCAAACACAGATAGATGCTGCCGATAACTTTCATTGCGGTGTACGCCACGGGGACTGAATTGAAAAGGCTCGCTATCCCCAGAGCGACAATCGCGACGTGAAAATAGCCACCCAAGTGAATGCCGAGTGCTGCTCGAAGTCCCTGCTCACGACCACCCGCAATTGTCTGAGAAGCCGCGTATAAAGTAGACGGGCCAGGGGCGTAGGCAAACACTGCAGCAGAGGCAAAAAAAGCTATTAGAAGCTGAATATCTGGCATGAGTACTGATATCTCGCAATGCAGATGAATGTTGCGCAGCACAGCTGAATATCGAGGCTGACAGCGCATTTATGCGAATAGTTCGGCAACGTGAGTTCTTATGTCTACCGCGATAGAAGCCTTCCACCGCTCCAGCTTGATTCAACTATTCGCTGCAGCTTGCTACCCCTTCCGCCGGTGCTAGGTCTTAATAGCCTATCACGATGTTCTGCCGAAGGAGGCGTTGATCAGAGCAGTGACAACACATTCTCAGGTGGTCGCCCAATCACCGCGCGGTCGCCAGAAATCACGATGGGGCGCTCGATTAAAATTGGGTTCTCGGCAAGGGCATCCAGAATTTCCTCGTTAGTACTTTGAGGAGAGAGATTCAGTGATTTATAGACAGCTTCGCCTCTTCTTACGATGTCTTTCGCTTCCATGCTGAGCGCTGCAAGCGTCTCGACAATGTCAGCTTTACTGGGAGGGGTCTCAAGGTATTTCACTTCGAGAGGCGTGACTCCGTTCTCTTCAAGAATCGCCAGCGCGGCGCGAGATTTTGAGCAGTGTGGATTATGCCAAATTGTGATTGTTATCATGTGCGGTCCTCTTGTCGCGCATCAGTGTTAGCGCAGGCGTTTGGGTAGATGGCTCGCTTAACGCAGGCATATAAGAAACTTGGAAAAGGGTGCGAGCTTTGCCGCGGAAAATCAACGCCTTCGTTACTCCAGAGCACGTTGCTCAGGTTGGGTGTTTTTGGGTAACGTGCTTCGACAATAATGTGAAGAAATAAAAGGAAGCGCCGTGGCAGTTGTTATTGATCACGAATTCAAAGCCTCAGCTGAGCAACTTTGGGAAATCTTGGGCACGCCTGATCGTGTCGATTGGGTTCCAGGCGTCACAAGCTGTACGTTTGATGGCGAGGTCCGCTCACTCGATTTGCCGGGTGCCGGGGCCATCAAGGAACGTATTCTTAACCACGACAATGCCGCGCGCATTCTGGAATACTCCTGCTTTGAGAGTCCGGGTGGATTGGAGTCACACCGAGCAAAAATGGAAATCACCGCCACTGACGTTGGCTGTCGTTTGCAATGGCAGGCCGAGGTT
>CBFHQN010000254.1:0-248 GCA_965657765.1 Luminiphilus sp.
TCAGCGCGTATTATGTCAATTGTAGATGTTTATGATGCTTTAAGATCAAAACGCCCTTATAAAAGTGCTTTTGATAGACAAACCGCGATGGAAGAGATGAAAAAAGTGAGTGTGAGTAAATTCGATCCAAAAATATTTCAAGTTTTCTTAAACATGGAAAATGAAATTAATGACGTGTTTGAATTGTATGCTGACGATAATTAATGCGCATAAGCTGTATGGAAATTTACATTGAGACTTGAAACAAA
>CBFHQN010000254.1:258-1839 GCA_965657765.1 Luminiphilus sp.
TAATTATTAAATAAGAAAATTTGCCTAAATTAGGCCTCTAGAGATTGATTTTTACAATTTGATCCTTTCCTTTCCTTTTCGCTGTATAAAGTCCGTCATCCATATATTGATAAATCTCACCAAAGTTATTTAAGTCTCCCGTCACTCGATATAAGCAACCACTCAATTTTAGTGTTACTTCCTCTGTTTCAGTTAGGTTGATCCGAAATTGGGAAAGTTTTTCTAAGGTGCAGCTTGCAGGTTTTGCGTGGAATAAAACTATAAATTCATCTCCTCCTAGACGACCAATCGTTTCTTCTTTTGAGAGCAATTTCTTCATTTCTTTGACGAAATTCACTAATACCTTATCACCAATAACGTGCCCAAAGGTATCATTGATTGCTTTAAAATTATCGAGGTCAATTAGAAGAATATATTTTTCGTCGTACGATTGTGTTGAATTGAATAAATCATTTACAGCCTTGATTATTGCAGACCTACTTTTTGCACCAGTTAATGAATCGGTGGATACTGCTTGCTCTAGTAATCCATTTAAAGTTTCGAGTTCTAGGTTTTGCAATCTTAGGTCATTTGAAAGATTTTTTAATTCGGTGATATCTGTTTGTACACTTATAAAGCCACCATTTGGTAAACGACGGTCAGTTGTTTTAATCCATCTACCATCTTTTAAATTCACAATAAATGATCCTTCAAGTTTTTCGCGGTAGTGTTGTTTTTTCTTCAAATAATCATCACCAGAACCATAATCATGGGCGACTGCGACGTTTCCATTTTTTATATCAAATTCACCTAATGTTTTGAAATGTACACCACTTGTCAATTCTGTGTTTGTGTAGCTGTATAACTCTTTGAACGCATCATTCCAAAATATTACACATCCTTCTGCATCATAGATCACAATTGCCTCTTCAACATTTTTTTTAATTGCATGCAGCAATGTCTCCATAATTTTTCTTGCTCCTAATAGTGTGTAAATACAGCACTTATAATGCCATAGCGATATCAATAAAAGTTGAATATTAAAACAATGGAAACGGCCCGAGCGTTCAATCCCTTTCTGGTAGCAAAGAGCGATAAGCTGAAGAAGCTTATAGAAGAAGTGCAACAACAAATTTGAGGATATGAGGCCTATCACCAAACTCGGCAAAGAGCCCGTAGGGTAGCAGATCAGAAGACCCACGAGCGGATGATCGAGGCAATCCTATGTGACCTGTGCTTGCTGCACCTCGACCCACAGTATGATGCAGTCCACCTCCCACTCAGCAATAAGGTCCTGAGGAAGTCATACAAATACGTCCCAACAGTATAAGACGACTAAAGACAGCTAACAGCACGAGAACATTGCCATTGGTAGGGTATGCGAAAGAGGCAATGAAATTGGCATTACAACAAGCTGACGATCACTGTTTGAATCCAAGATACATGAAGGATGGGACTTGTCGTGCCACACACGCCTCAAATGCGCTGGGTAAGTGGCTAAAGAAGGACTTTGGACTGACGGCCCACAGCTTACGACACACGTTCAGGGATCGTCTTAGAGCCTCTGGATGCCCATTGGAACTCATAGATCAAATTGGTGGT
>CBFHQN010000255.1:0-1838 GCA_965657765.1 Luminiphilus sp.
ACAACGTCATCCAGTGGGTTCATCGATCGACACGCGGTTGGTCATACGGCTCTAGTATAAGAGACCCACGTACTGAAGAAATTTTGAAAGGACACGTCACCCTTGGTTCGCTGAGAGTTCGTCAGGACTATCTTATTGCAGAGGGGCTCATTGCCCCTTATCGCGACAACGACAACGGCGATGCTGCGGATCAGCTGAGTGAATTTGCATTAGCTCGCATCCGCCAGCTCTCAGCACATGAAGTCGGCCACACCTTGGGCATTGCGCACAATTTCTCTGCTAGTGCCGACGGAAGAGCTTCGGTCATGGACTACCCCCACCCACTGGTGACAATAAATGACGGCGGGAAGGTGGTGCTGAACGATGCCTATGATGTCGGTATTGGCGATTGGGACAAGAGGGCTATTATCTGGGGTTATCAGGATTTTTCTGACAACGTCTCCGATGCGGCAGGCCGTGCAAAGATCATAGCTGAGACACTCGCTTCAGGCTTGAGTTTTGTCGCAGACGAGCATGCTCGGATCGGTTCTCGCAGCAGCGCAGGGCCCGCACATCCCAAAGGGAGCCTTTGGGATAACGGTGCTGATCCTGTGGCAGAACTCAACCGCATGATGCAGTTACGAGCGGTTGTATTAAATGATTTCTCCGAGCGGGCGATTCAACCAGGTCGTCCTATGGCTTCGCTTGAGGACGTGCTAGTGCCGGCCTTCCTAATGCATCGATATCAGGTGCAGGCAGCCGCAACGATGCTTGGCGGGCAGAGTTTTACCTACGCGATGCGGGGCGATGGTCAGGTACCCAATGTGCGTGTTGCCGCAGCGGACCAGCGTGCAGCGTTATCGGTGATGTTAGCGACGCTCGAACCCAGTGTGCTCAATATCCCTGAACGAGTGACGTCACTCATTCCACCTCGGCCGCCGCAGTCGGGCGCGAGTCGAGAGCTATTTCCTCGGCATACTGGGTATGTATTTGATCCAATGGCCGCAGCGAGCACTGCCGCACTCATTACGCTCGATCAGCTCACTGATCACAAACGTGCTGCCCGCTTGAATAACCAACATCGTGTTGACGCATCACTGCCGAGCTTTGGTGAAGTGCTGACCATCCTGATCGATGATCGTTGGCCAGAAACCAAAGACCCTGAGCTTTTGAGTATCGAGCGCGCCGTACAACTGCTGCTCGTTGATAAACTTGCCGATTTACTCGCTAATACCCAAGCCGCGCCACAAGTGCGGGCAGACGCGCTCGATGCGTTGTCAAAGATGAAGCGACGAGCAGAGCGCGCCCGGGTTAAAGATCCAGTCAGCGGTGCGCACATGAAGTATTTAGCCAAGCGCGTGGCGACAATCATTGAGAACCCTCAAGTGTACGGCGCGGGCGACCTAACTGTGCCTCCCGGCTCACCCATCTAAGGCGGGAGATAACGACTGTATGAAGCGATTTCTCTTATCGACTGCTCTGGTGCTTTTGGGTTTCGTGCTAGGTCTCTTTTACGCATCAAACGATACGGCGGAGGAGCTTGTCGACGTAGCGGGAAAGTTGGAGCGCGGCGCTCGCGGACAGGCTGCGCGATTAGCGGCGGGTGCGACTAAACGCATCGATGCGCGCGCGTCACTTTTTATCGAGTTCCCTGACCTATACCCAGCAATTAAGCGTGGCGGTGCCTTTGGCGGCACGTGGTCGAATGCCATCGCCCGCGATATTTTTGCCGCCTCAGAGCAAGGCATACAAGACGCGAGAGAGCTGGGCACCATCGAGGAGGTCGCTCCTCGTACCTGGATGATCTATCTGCCGCTGGTAAATGTGGTGGTTTTCGAGACTGATGAGGGCTTGGTATT
>CBFHQN010000256.1:0-1833 GCA_965657765.1 Luminiphilus sp.
CGCCTGGAACCCTGCGATTCGAGCGGGTTTTTTTGTATTGTGCCTTGTGCCGTTTATGGCGCTTGCCTACTCGGTTGCGACCAATGCACTCGGTCCCGACCCGGCTGAGCAGCTCATGCACGTAACAGGCGAGTGGGTGATGAGGTTTCTGATTCTCGTGCTTGCAGCAACCCCCTTGGCACGCTGGGGCTGGCCGAGACTCGCGCGTTACCGACGCATGCTGGGACTTTACACGTGGTTTTACGCCACCCTTCACTTGCTGGTCTTCGCGCAGGTTTACATCGGTTGGAGTGGTGCGATTCTCGCCGAAGAGCTCGCCGAGCGACCCTACGTGTTAGTGGGTTTTCTCGCCTGGCTGATTTTGGTGCCTTTGAGCATTACCTCCGCAAACAGCATTCGCCGAAAAATGGGCCGACACTGGCGCCAACTGCACAAGTTGACCTATGCGGTCGCCGTGCTCGGGTGGCTACACCTGCTATGGCTCTCTCGCTCGGATGTGGGTGATGCGGTTATCTACGGCGCGGTGTTCTTGCTTCTATTTGCGTATCGCCTGCGTGGATGGCTACCGAGTCGTAAAGCAGCTGCGTGAGTCTCACCAGAGACCCGTACTCCTGCGCTGAGCTCGTGGCCTGATTTTTTGGTTTAAGCGTGCCGTCACCATCCCCCATCGAGGAGGCCTCCCGATTTTTGCGGATAGCTCCTTACGACCAGCTCTTTACAAACAGCTGTTTGCGAGAAGAAAAAGCCAGGCAATGAAAATATGGCATGGGCCCTTGTCGGAAATGTCGCATCCATAGGGGCAAGAGCCAGCTTTAGTTGATGAGGGGCCGACCGCCCGCTAAGCTCGCACGATGCACTACTATCGGCAATCGTATCTGCCTCGAATATTGGGGCGAGGTATCGGTGTTAATAACAGGTATCGGGGTTAATAACAGGTATTGGTGCTAAAAAAGGGTGCTGACTATTGGTTCAAGCAGCGAGGCTCGAGCATAAGCTCTTAAAAATGACCGACATCGAAGCTCTGGGGGAGTGCGGGTGTGAATTTACGAGATCGTTTGGGGCTGACACCTGCACAGGCCCTTGTTGCCTGGGTGCTTGTTGCCGCAATTGGCGGTTTTTCCGGCGTATTTGCCATGCTTCTTTGCGCTTACCTTATCTCGTTTGGTGGTGAGGACGCGGCGAGTAAACATGGCATCTCGTCGAAGGACGCCTACCGCGTGGGCGGCGTTGCCATTGTGGTCTACGTCATCCTTCATGTCCTCTACCGGGTACAGGGAGAGGAGGTTGCTTTATCGAACCTCAATTGGGCATTGGTCCTCCCGGCGACAGCATTTTTCGTTGTCGGGCTCTATGAGGATCTCTACGCCAGCCTGAGCTCGGGACGACGCTTTAGCCTTATGCTGATTATTGGCATCGGTGTGCTGAGCCTCTTTCCGCAATTGATCCTGACGGGGTCGGGGGTTGCCGCCGTCGACTGGCTGACCTCAACGCCGATTAGCGCCATTGTGTTTACGGCCATCTGCTTCGCTTTTATTCCGAACGCATTTAACACCGCCGACGGGGCAAACGGCCTTGTCAGCGGTGTCACGGTACTCGCGCTCTTCGGGCTGTCTTTTGCCGTCCCCGTCACCGATGCGTTTCTGGTGGGAACCATCATGGTTGGCACGCTAGTGTTCATGGTATTTAACCTCATCAGCGGACGTTTCTTTTTAGGGGATGGGGGCGCGTATTATCTCGGGGCGCTCTGTGGTGCCGTGCTTGTCAGTCTCGCGAACGCAACTGATGTCTCTGCGTGGTGGATGTTGTCACTTATTTTTTATCCGGTGGCGGATA
>CBFHQN010000257.1:0-1827 GCA_965657765.1 Luminiphilus sp.
CCTTCATATTGCCGCCGGGTGGAACAATGACGACGGTCGATCCATTCATGATGTGATCACCCGCAAAGACCATGCCCTCTTCCTCAAGCAGGAAGCAGTAGTGATTATCTACGTGGCCGGGGGTGTGGATCGCTCGGATTGACCAATCTTTCCCCGAAAAAACGGCGTCTTGCTCCAAGTGAACGTCGGGCTGAAATGTCAGGTCTTGATGTTGATCATCAGCCGTCACAGCACCAATCATAGGCACACCCAACTCGCGAGCGAGATGAGCGGCGGCAGGCGAGTGATCGGGGTGGGTGTGAGTGCACAAAATATGACTGATACGGCCATCACCCACTTTCAAGATGTTTTCAATGTGCTCGTCGATCGCGGGACCGGGGTCAATCACCGCCAAGTCCTCAGTGCCGATAATGTAGGTGTTGGTTCCCGGCCCCGTCATAACACTGGGGTTAGGAGCAACTAATCGCCTAATCCTCGGCGATACCCGCACTACTTCATCATATGCCTGCATATCAGCTCACCATTTGCGCAATCTTGATTGCGGGGTCGACATCGGCGTCGTAATCAACACCCGGAACTTCGAAGCCGAATAACTGCAAGAACTCCTCGCGGTAGCCGGCAAAGTCCGACAATTCGTCGAGGTTCTCTGTTCCTATTTGCGCCCACAAGTCCCCAACCTCGGCCTGGACGTCGGGCAACAGCTCAAGATCATCAACGCGCTGCCGCCCTTCCTCATCAAGCGCTTTGTCACCGTACATGGCCTCGCGGAACAGACGATCAATTTGCTCGATACAGCCTTCGTGCGTGCCGCGGGCTTTCATGACTTTAAACAAGATAGCCAAGTAAATAGGCATTGCAGGAATGGCTGCAGAGGCTTGCGTCACGACCGCCTTTAAAACCGATACGCGCGCATCACCACCCTTTGCGGCTAGACGCTCGCGAATGCCAACAACGCGCTTATCGAGGTCTTTTTTCGCAGCGCCAATGGTGCCGTGCCAGTAAATATCCCAAGTGATTTTCTCACCAATGTACGTGTACGCCGTGGTCTTTGCGCCGTCGGCCAAAACACCCGCGTTGTCGAGCGCCTCTATCCACATTTCCCAGTCTTCACCGCCCATGACAGCAACCGTGTTGTCAACCTCTTCCTGAGAAGCAGGCTCTAAGTGGAACTCCTGAATGATGCCCTTATCGGTGTTGATCCCCTTTTGCACCGCAGGTGATCCAATGGGTTTTAGCGTCGAGACGTGGACGTCGCCGGTGACCGGGTGTGTGCGACGGGGAGCGGCTAGGCTATAGACAACAAGATCTACCTGACCAAGATCCTCTCTAATCAAGTCGATTACGCGATCTTTGAGTTCTGCGGAGAACGCATCACCATTGATGCTCTTCGCATATAGACCAGCCTCGTCAGCGTACCGATGGAAAGCGGCTGAGTTATACCAACCGGCTGTACCCGGCTTGTTCTCATTGCCTTCCTTCTCAAAGAAAACGCCAATTGTGGCGGCGCCAGAGCCGAAGGCCGCTGTTATTCGAGAGGCCAAACCATAACCTGTAGAGGACCCGAGCACCAATACGCGCTTAGGGCCATCCACAATCTCGCCCTTCGACTGCACATGCCCTATCTGACGGCGAACATTTTCGTCACAACCGACGGGGTGTGTTGTGGTACACATAAACCCACGAACTTTTGGCTTGATGACCATCGATAACACTCTCGCTCACAATTTTAGAGCCGAAGTCTAGCATGCAAGCCGCGTTTCGTTAGACACTCTGATGGCGACGGGCGCAATGGCTCCCGAAGCACACAATAACGCTAAGAAAAACTCA
>CBFHQN010000258.1:0-1791 GCA_965657765.1 Luminiphilus sp.
AAGGACGTCTCGCTCGTAACCAAGCTGACACGTAACATCAGCCTAAACCTTCCGCTCGTCTCTGCGGCGATGGATACGGTCACCGAATCCCGGTTGGCGATTGCGCTGGCGCAAGAGGGTGGCATTGGTATCGTCCATAAAAACTTGACCATCCAAGAGCAAGCCGAGCAAGTTCGTCGTGTTAAGAAATTTGAAAGTGGTGTTGTAAAAGACCCAATTACCATTGATCACACCGCAACCATCGCCGAGCTTATCGAGCTTACCCGTGCCAACGGCATCTCTGGTGTTCCTGTGATGAAGGACGGTGATCTCGCTGGCATTGTGACGCGCCGAGATCTTCGTTTTGAAACGGATACCTCGCAGTCAATCTCAGCCATCATGACACCGCGTGAGCAGTTGGTTACGGTGAGAGAGGGCGCTTCCTCTGATGAGGTTCAGCGACTGCTGCATCAACACCGTATTGAGAAGATCCTTGTCGTTGACGATGCGGGAGCCCTGGCGGGTTTGATCACCGTGAAAGATTTCGATAAGGCCGAGTCTTTTCCAGATGCTTGTAAGGATCAATACGGTCAGTTGCGCGTTGGCGCTTCGGTTGGAACAAGTGCCGATACGGATGAGCGTGTCGATGCTTTGGTCAATGCAGGCGTCGATGTATTGGTGGTTGATACAGCCCACGGCCATTCAATGAACGTACTCAATCGCGTTCGCTGGATTAAAGAGAATTTCCCCTCGGTTGATGTCATCGGCGGTAATATCGCGACAGCTGATGCGGCCCGTGCGCTTGCCGACGCAGGTGCTGATGGCGTGAAAGTGGGTATTGGCCCCGGCTCTATTTGTACAACGAGAATTGTTACTGGCATGGGTGTTCCACAGATCAGTGCGGTTGCTAACGTTGCTGACGCCCTTGCTGACACCAATATTCCGCTGATTGCCGATGGTGGCATCCGTTTCTCTGGTGATATTTCAAAGGCACTTGTCGCAGGTGCGCACTCGGTCATGCTTGGCGGCATGTTCGCGGGTACTGAGGAAGCACCGGGCGAGGTAGAGCTTTATCAGGGTCGAACATACAAGTCTTATCGCGGTATGGGCTCTATCGGCGCAATGGCGCAAAAGCAGGGCTCTTCTGATCGTTACTTCCAGGATTCGAGCGTGGGCTCAGAGAAGCTGGTACCTGAGGGCATTGAGGGACGCGTGCCTTACAAGGGGCCCGTTTCAGCCATTATCCACCAGCTTATGGGCGGTGTACGGTCCTCCATGGGTTATGCCGGCTGCGCATCGGTGAACGATATGCGTACCAAGCCGCAATTTGTTCGCGTGACTTCAGCAGGGATGTCAGAGTCGCATGTTCACGATGTTTCGATCACTAAAGAAGCACCCAACTATCCAGTGCGTTGAACAGATCATCTGATCAACCATGACAATTTGAACACGAGGGCACGATGAGCCAGGACATCCACCGGCATCGCATTCTTATTCTTGATTTTGGGTCGCAATATACGCAGCTGATTGCGCGTCGCGTGCGTGAAATTGGTGTCTATTGCGAGATTTATGCCTGGGATGTTACTGACGCCGACATTCGCAGTTTCAATCCCTCGGGCATCATTTTGTCGGGTGGTCCTGAGTCAGTGACAGCCGTCGATTCGCCGCGCGCGCCTCAAGTCGTTTTTGAACTCGATCTACCCATACTGGGAATTTGCTACGGCATGCAGACCATGGCTGCGCAGATGGGCGGTGCCGTGCAAGGGTCTGACACCTCTGAGTTCGGCTACGCCGAGATCCAGGGTGTTTCAG
>CBFHQN010000259.1:0-1766 GCA_965657765.1 Luminiphilus sp.
GCGGCTGAGAGAGTTCAACAAGAACACCGTCACAGCTCTTCGGGTGAATGAAGATCACGCGCGCCCCATGCGCACCTGGGGTCGGTGCATCGCTGAGGAACTGATAACCCTTTGCCTTCAGGCGCTCAACGTCGGCATCGATATCGTTCGTTCTGAAGCAAAGGTGATGAATACCCCCTCCGCGTTTTTCGAGATACTTCGCAATAGGACCCTCACCACGTAGCGGGTGTACCAGCTCTATGCTCGAGGGCGGTAAGGGAAAGAAAGCCGTAGAAGTCTTAGCGGCCTCTACCGGTTCCGTGCCCTCATAATCGAGCTGGAAGTCAGTCATGAAACGCTCAATAGCCGCCTCTAAATCAGGGACGGCAATCGCTATGTGGTCCAAGCCAGTAATCATTGTATCTTCCTCGTTACGCTATCGCGTCCATCAGCACGGCAGTACTCGCGGCACGACGCTCGCGAATCTCGCTTTCCGACAAGACTTCTGGGCGCTCATTCGGTGTCACTTTAAAAATAGGCTGGCCTTTCTTAATAATGACGCCGTCGCCTTCCACTAATACCTCGTCAACAACACCATCGAACGGTGCATTCACTTTGTTGAACATCTTCATGACCTCAACAATGAAGAGTGGGTCTCCTACCTTAAAGGTCGATCCTGCTTCCACGTAGAGCGGCTCTCCGGGTGCCTCACGACCGTAGAACATACCACCGCTGGTGGCGACGATTTCGTCTGCGTTTGCCACAGGCGGTGGGGCTAGCGCCTTCGCCATTGCATCCTGATAGCCGTCGTCCAACAAACGCTTTGGTATGAATATGCTGAGATCGGACTTCACTGCAAGCTCATAAAAGCCTGTTTGCTGAGCGAGTGCCGGTAATAGCAAGAGCAACGACAAACCGGCCTGATGCCCTTGGTGAGCACCCTGAATCGCGGCCCATGTATCCGCATCCATACCGGTTGGGGTATCGCCTTCAAGCTTCGCAGACAGATCAGCCCACGCATCGACATCTAGCTCGTTGATCGCGTCTAGATAGAATGCATCAGCCGTATCGAGCATCTTCGCGTCGTGTGACCATATTTGCTCTGAAGCGGCCGCACTGCCCTCGTTATCAAGGTTGAGGAAATGGTAGGTGTCTGTCAGTACGTCAACCGGGTTCTCGGCAAACGCGATCTTTCCACCGTTCGTCGTAAACGCATCCTTGTTGGCGCTCAACCAGCCTGAAAGTGTGTGCGGACAATCTAAGAGCTGCTGCAGTGGCCGCAGGACTAACGTTTTCTTCGCATCTAAAACAGCCCCTGCATTCTTCCCGTAACCCTTGGTATAAGCCTTCCACGCTGCCTCAAGGTCAATTTTCTGAGCCCCTGCGGCAAGCTCACCGACTGCGGTCAAGTACGGGACAATGAACTTCGTTGTTGGTCGCGCGTGTACCGTACGATTCAAGAACCAATGTACCAAGCCGTAATGGAAGTTGAGGTTGGTGCTCAAGTCTCGGCCACGCAAGGTCGTGACTCGCAGTATTTCTGCCATCCTCTCGTAAGAGGTTTCTCGTGAATCACCAACGCTCAGGATCAATGCGATATTTGAATCGTAGGCGCCCGCCAAGGTGTATTTCATGAATACATCGGTATCGGGATTATGGACGCAAATACCCTGGTCGTCACGAATCTCACCCTCAACCGCATCTGACCAGTGCTCGATCTGTCCGCCGGCGTGTGGTTGCAACGCGTCATTGGTTGCATTCATCCGGGCTTCTAAGCTGTCGTTGTT
>CBFHQN010000260.1:0-1727 GCA_965657765.1 Luminiphilus sp.
TCTCATATCAAAGATATAGACACGTTAGCTCTGATCCTAGGCTCCTGAATCTAAATTAGTATGTCCGCTGTACCACGGACGCGGAGCCTGGGTTGCTCTCGGGTCAACAAAACACGCTTTCGCATTCGGCGTTCTTCGCTAGTGGTTAGGTGTGCCCTTTAAAAAGCAGCGATACCGGTCTGTGCGCGTCCAAGGATAAGTGCGTGGATATCATGCGTACCTTCGTAGGTATTTACGACCTCCAAGTTCACCATGTGCCGCATCACGGGATAGTCGTCAGAGATACCGTTGCCACCGAGCATATCGCGGGCAGTGCGTGCGATATCCAAGGCTTTACCACAGGAGTTTCGCTTAATAAGGCTGATCAGATCGGGCGAGATACTGCCGTCGCTGAGCATCTGGCCCGCACGTAAACATGACTGCAAACCAATCGCGATCTCGGTTTGCATGTCGGCGAGCTTCTTTTGGACAAGCTGGGTTGCGGCGAGCGGTTGGCCGAACTGTTTCCGGTCTAGCGTGTAATCGCGGGCGGTATGCCAGCATGTCTCTGCTGCACCAAGGGTGCCCCATGCAATGCCGTAGCGCGCATTGTTTAGGCAGCCAAAAGGTCCTTTGAGCCCTGACACATTCGGCAGTAGACTTTCCTCCGGTACAAACACATCATCCATGACGATTTCCCCGGTGATCGATGCACGAAGTGCGAGCTTGCCCTCAATTTTCGGCGCGGAGAGACCATCCATGCCTTTTTCCAGGATGAAACCTCGGATGACTCCATCGTCTGTCTTGGCCCATACGACAAAAACATCTGCGATCGGGCTGTTGGAAATCCACATCTTTGCGCCGGTGAGTCTGTAGCCACCTTCGGTAGTGCGGGCGCGTGTCACCATGCCACCAGGGTCAGAGCCATGATCTGGCTCGGTTAAACCAAAGCAGCCAATCCACTCGCCAGTGGCAAGTTTAGGCAAATACTTTTCCCGTTGTGCGTCGTTGCCATAGGCATAAATGGGGTACATCACCAATGACGACTGCACGCTGAGCATCGAGCGGTAACCGGAGTCGACGCGCTCGACTTCGCGGGCGATCAAACCGTAACTAACGTAGTCGACACCCGGGCAGCCGTAACCATCAATCGTAGAACCCAGAAGTCCCAACGAACCCATTTCGCGAAAAATTGCTGCGTCAGTTTGCTCATTGCGAAATGCTTCTTTGACACGCGGGGCCAGTTTGTCCTGAGCGTATTGGCGTGCACTCTCTTTCACCATGCGCTGCTCATCACTGAGCTGTGCATCGAGTTCGAAAGGGTCTTCCCAGTTAAGGCGCGTCCAGTTGGTATTGCCCGCCATGTCGTTTTGCTCCCAGTGCATAATTGCTTTAAGTCTAAAATATTGTGACGGTCGGGCCAATGGTTCGGCCCCTTGCTTACCCCCGCGGGGGAATAATCCTATGACTTAATCAGGTGCTGGGCCTGACGTTCAGCAAGCGCACTTAGTGTGAATGTAGGATTCACGGCGCCGCTTGAGGGGAAAAGACTCGGGCCTGCTACATAGAGGTTATCGGTATCGTGCACTCGCCCCTGATCATCTGTCACGGATTGATGCTCGTCTTTGCCCATGACTGTGCCACCCATGATGTGCATGGCAACGCGAGGTCCATTCCACGTCTCGGTCGCGCCACCGGCTTTTAGAATCGCTTGCCCTTCGTTGATGCGCTGTGTCCAGCGGCCTGCG
>CBFHQN010000261.1:0-1717 GCA_965657765.1 Luminiphilus sp.
TAGTGGTAACAATAATATACCTTGATAAATTGGAGTTACTGGGGTCGACATCTCCACTAACTCTTGCGCACTGGCGTTTAGCTTTTCTTTTTGTATTTCCGAGATACGATCGATGACGATAAAGCTATCGAGAAATAAGATTTTGTGAAATGCAATATTGAAATCATGTGTCTGGTCGGATGAAGCTTTGTTTTTATAAGCATTGGCAATGGACTGGGCCGAAAAGGATACACCCGCAAAATAGATATCGTTCGGGAGATCAATATTGGCGTGCACTTCTCCTACATTCCGCCGTTCTTCATACCAATCTTCATCAAGGGTAGCACTAAACAGAGAATTCCAGTATGCAATTTGCATTTTCCGAACTCTTTGAAGGCGTTGTTGATCGTTCGCGAAATAATAGTCATATTCAGGGTGATCAGACATCCAAGAATAAAAGGAGTCTAGATGCTTATCGATTTCTGGCATAACCAAGTCGCCAAGTTTTCGAACAAGCTTTATGTCACCAGTCGTTACTTCAAATTTAGTTATTAGTTGCTTGATATCTGTCATTTGTAACTCCCTTTTACGCGGAACCACCACAATTAAGATTAAATTAGTCAACATATGTCGCCGTTGTCTATCTTAGAATGGTTGAATTCATGTCAATCGACCAACGCCATATTACTTATGCAGACAAAAAGCGGTTATGATAACCTCTTCTCATTGATAAAAACCAACATGTGAGTTCGTAATTTAAACACTGTCGGCTTTGGTCAACTGTACTTTATACAGAAATAACAAGCTTTTCGTATTTCTTGACTTGTAGAATTTTAAACTGGATGCAACACAAGGTGATTGGAGGGTGCATGCTAGATCGTGATGTTGACACACTACAAAAAGACGAGCTAACGGGTTTTCTAACTCGTCATAGTTTACAGTCGGCCCTTCAGCAATTGGCAGACGATAATGGTGCTCTTAAACTCACAGTGTTCGCCGTCGAGGTGTCTCGTTTTGGTGTCGTAAATAGCAGTGTGGGACCTGGCATAGCAGATAAAGTCATTGCCACGATTGCAAAGCGTTTGCGTAAAATGTTCCCCACAGCCTTTGCAATCGCAAGACTTCATGGAGACCATTTTGGGGTTGTTTTTAATCATGATAACAGTGTGAGTGAAAATTTAGAGCATCTACTAGATTTTTCTCAACGCCCTATCGCGATACGCGGAGAAGCGATAGTGTTGTCAGTACGTGTTGGTATTGCAGATACACAAGTGGAATTTGAAACGCCCTACGACCTGGTCAACGCAGCTGAAATAGCATTATTGCATTCTAAAAAAACAATGACTAAAGTAAGTCACTTCGAAAATAATATGATCAACGATGCACGAACATTGCATCAATTAGAGAACGATCTTAGGATTTCGTTGGTAACAAAAGCCCCAGAATTACACAAAGCTATTAGCAACTCAGAATTTGAGTTATTTTACCAGCCGATCGTGGACACCAAAACTGGTACGATCCATGCCTTTTAAGCATTGCTACGTTGGAACCATCCAAAACGGGGCATGGTTTCTCCAGCTGTGTTTATTCCACTGGCTGAGCAAATTCATGTCATGTCAGTGTTGGGTAATTGGATTATTCGTCGAGCATGTGCGGATGCTGTGAGTTGGGGTAAATCAAATGTTGGAAATATACCACCGAGTGTCAGCATAAATGTCAGCCCGATACAATTCCTCGA
>CBFHQN010000262.1:0-1714 GCA_965657765.1 Luminiphilus sp.
TAGCTGTTGCAGAGACCGTCATCGATCCCTCATTGATGAGTTCTGCGCTTACCGTCACTTGTGCCGTATCGTCGACACTCGCGATGGATACGTTACCACCAACGTCCTCGCCCGAAACGCCATAAGCAGAGGCATCGCTTGCATCAGCGAACGACCCTGTCGCCGTGGCACTGACCGAGGCGCTTACCGTTACTTCACCCGCATTACTCAGTAAGCTAGTAACCGAGACGCTGGCAGACTCACCCACCGTATCGATGTCAACGTCACCTATTTCGTAGAACTCGAAGCCGTAGGCCCGAGCATCTTCACCGCTCGCGTCACCGCCTTCACCCGACGCAGACCCGGTGGCCATCGCAGTAACCGTGAGTGCTCCTGTATTGATCAACTCACTGCTAACCGTGACGCTCGCGCCCTCACCAACGCCAGAGATAGACAAACCGCTGTTGATCTCGTCTAGTTCAAATCCATAGGCATCGGCGTCCTCACCCCTTGCATCACCGAATGCACCAGTAGCTTCACCAGTCGCTGCGGCGGTTACCGTCAGAGCGCCTGAATTAACGAGGTGCGATCGCAAATTGACCGTCGACCCAGCACCAACGCCGTCGACATCGGAATCACCGATGTCATCCAGCTCAAAGCCATAGGCTTCAGCATCTTCACCCTCAGCATCACCACTCTCACCAGTGGCAGAAGCCGCCGCGAGCGCGTCAACTGATACATCGCCCGAGTTATTGAGCACGCTTACAACCGAAACGCTGACAGACTCACCCACCGTGTCGATATCGACTTCACCGATGTCGTATAGCTCGAAGCCACGAGCATCAGCATCTTCGCCATTGGCGTTACCATCAACGCCCGAGGTGGACCCCGCAGCCATCGCAGTAACTGTCAGTGCACCCGTGTTGATGAGCTCACCGCTAACCGTTACGCTCGCGCCCTCGCCAAATACGTCGTCAATATCCACACTGTCATTGATATCATCTAGCTCGAAGCCATAAGCTTGGGCGTCCTCGCCACTCGCATCACCACCTTCACCGGTAGCTTCACCCGTTGCGGTAGCAGAAACCGTCAATGCGCCTGAGTTACTGAGTTCCGACTGCACATCGATCGTAGACCCAGCACCGATCTCGCTAATATCAACGTTTCCGACGTCGTCAAATTCGAACCCATAAGCATCCGCATCCTCGCCATCAGCATCACCACTCTCGCCAGTGGCAGAAGCCGCCGCGATCGCGTCAACCGACACATCGCCCGAGTTATTGAGTACGCTTACAACCGAAACGCTGACAGATTCACCCACCGTGTCGATATCAACGTCACCTATTTCGTACAACTCGAAGCCGTAGGCGTCAGCATCTTCGCCGCTGGCGTTACCATCAACGCCCGAGGTGGACCCCGCAGCCATCGCAGTAACTGTCAGTGCACCCGTATTGATGAGCTCACCGCTGACCGTGACGCTCGCGCCCTCGCCGATTACGTTGTCAATATCCAGACTGCTATTGATATCATATATGTCGAAGCCATGCGCTCGGGCGTCCTCGCCACTCGCATCACCACCTTCACCGGTAGCTTCACCCATTGCGGTAGCAGAAACCGTCAATGCGCCTGAGTTGCTGAGTTCCGACTGCACATCGATCGTAGACCCAGCACCGATCTCGCTAATATCAACGTCTCCGACGCCGTCAGATTCGAACCCATAAGCATCCGCATCCTC
>CBFHQN010000263.1:0-1700 GCA_965657765.1 Luminiphilus sp.
TGGCGAATAGACACCGATGGACAAAATCATCGTCCCTTGCTGTCAAGCACTGAGAACGCGACGTCGCCGAGGTGGTCGCCGGACGGCAAACAGCTCGCATTTGTGTCGTCTTCAACAGGATCGTCACAGATTCACTCACGATGGATGGATAACGGCGATGTCGCTGTGGTCACACATCTCCAGTCATCACCCTCCAGCTTGAGCTGGTCACCGGATGGCAAATGGCTGGCTTTCACGATGAGCGTCAAGGCACCGACCGAAACGATCGTTAAGCCGCGACCAAAGCCTAAAGGCGCAAAGTGGGCAGATAAACCCATCACCGTGAGCACAACGCGCTATCAATACGACGGTCGTGGCATTGTTGCCCCCGCCTATCGACATATTTTCATTGTGCCCTCAGAAGGCGGCTCTGCACGTCAGTTGACGTCGGGCAACTTCAACCACGGTGGGTCACTCTCATGGTCACCCGATAGCGCGCAGATTTTCTTCTCCGCTTATCGTCAAGACGACTGGGAGTTAGTGAGCGATGAAGCCGATATTTATGCTGTCGACATTGCAACTCGTGCATTGACACAAATCACCAGCGAGCCAGGTGCTGAGCGAAGTCCACGTGTCTCCCCAGACGGTCGCATGCTTGCCTTTACCCATGAAGAGCGACGTCCTTTGGCATTTACTCCGGATCGTATCGCGGTCGTAAATCTCGACGGTTCCGACATGCGCACCCTCAGCAATGATCTAGATGGTGATGCCAGCGGGCTCATTTGGTCAGGCGACAGCAAGTCGATTTTGTATACCTACGACGAGCGCGGTGAGCGAAAAATAGGTAAAGCAACGCTGAAGGGAAAACTCAGCGAGGTGGTCGCAGGCCTCGGTGGAACGACCGTTGGCAGGCCTTATCTCTCCGGCGGCTTCCACGCCGCAAATAACACCATTGTCTTTACACAGGGTCGAGCCGACAGACCCGCTGATCTCGCCATCTTGCGAAAAGGCAAGCGCCAAGTCGTGACCTCACTCAATGAGGACCTCCTCGCCTTCCGTCAGCTCGGTGAAGTTCACGAGATCATCTACAACTCATCGTTTGATGGTCAGGAGATTCAAGGCTGGTACATCACACCGCCCGATTTTGATCCCACTAAGAAATATCCCTTGATTCTGGAAATTCATGGTGGACCACACTCAGCCTATGGCCCTTATTTTTCCGCTGAGCTCCAAATGATGGCAGCCGAGGGCTATGTTGTTTTCTACGATAACCACCGTGGCAGCCTGTCCTACGGCGAGGACTTTGCTCTGCTCCTGCAATACAAATACTCGAGCGAGGAAGATTTCGCTGATCACATGTCCGGCATCGATGCATTGATCGAAAAAGGCTTTGTCGATGGCGATAACCTGTTTATTGCGGGGGGCAGCGCGGGCGGTATCGCCGCCGCCTACGCAGTTGGCCTCACCGATCGCTTCAATGCAGCGGTCGCCGCAAAGCCCGTCATCAACTGGGTCAGCAAAACACTGACTGCGGATTCCATGGTCGGTCAGATCTACCACCAATTTCCAGGGCCGCCATGGGAGCATCTCGATCACTATTGGAAGCGCTCTCCGCTCTCACTCGTTGGCAACGTAACCACGCCGACCATGCTTCTGACGGGTGAAAGCGATCGACGCACGCCCATCTCTGAGACCGAGCAGTTCTACCAGGCACTGCGCTT
>CBFHQN010000264.1:0-1699 GCA_965657765.1 Luminiphilus sp.
GGGCTTGAGCGTCGTCATTTTTTCTTGCGCAATAAAGGGCTCAGGATCGATATCCAGCAATTCGCCCAGCTTGCGAAGGAACTTCGTAGTACTGTCTAGACCAATCGGTGCCTGCAAATAAGGCTTATCGAGGGTCTCACAAAGCTTTCTACCGAACTCTCGATACATGCAAATGTTAACCGCCGCGTCATCGAGCTTCGGGATCTCGTTTAGGTGGCAACCTAGCGGGAAGACCATATTTACTTCGACACCCATACCAGCGAGAAGTCGCTGAATTTCAGCGAGATCTGACCAGGTATTGAAGTAGCCGTAGGCTGGACCAATGATATTGACCGTTTTGGATGGTGCGTCAGCTGTTTTCTTTGCTTTGCGCTTTTTGCTTGCGCCGTACTGCTCCCAAAGCCACACAAGCGCGCGGTCTGCACTTTGCCACTGATCTTCATCGATCGTGCGTGGCAGGAAGCGCTTTATGTTCGTATCTTCCGGGGTTACACCACCGCCGATCATCTCTGCTATGGAGCCCGTCACTACAACTGAAGGCTTCTTTGGATCAAGCGTGTGATGTGCTCGGCGAAGTGCGCCCTCCGTGCCGTGTTGACCCAGTTCCTCTTCCGCGAGGCCTGTAACAACAATAGGCAGTTCGTGTGGTGGGAGGCCGTCTGTGTAGTGGAGTACCGAAGTAACCGGTAGGTTTTCGCAGCCTACAGGTCCGTCGATAATGACTTGTAGACCTTTGACGGCTGTGAAAACGTAAACAGAGCCCCAGTATCCGCCGGCGCGGTCGTGATCAAGTACTAGCATCAGCAGGTACCTCCCACGCCTGTTTTGGCGATAATTTCGGGTGTCCAGACACCACTGGTGGGCCCTTCACCAACGCCTTCGAAAAATGACTCCATCGCAATCATGCGTGGCTGGTTGGCCAGCGCACTATTGATCACTTGTGCCACCGAGCCTGCTCCCGCAGCACCCATGAGTGGGCGAGCAGAGATGAGGTTTGTGAAGTACAAGCTAGGAATGGATCGTTCTTTTGCCTTCTGGACAATCGGCGTCGTACCGACAACGAGATCGGGTTGGAAGGTCTCCATGGCGATGAGATCGTCTTCGAGCGAAGCCCGGAATTTGACCGAGACGCCTTTGCTTTCAAGCCACTCAGCATCTGCGGCCGAGAACTCTGTTTTTGGACAGGCTGACCCTACATAGGCAACGTCAGCGCCGCTCTCGATCAGCAGTCGTGCGACCAATAACTCAGATCCCTCATAGCCTGAGAGCGTAATTTTCGCGTCGATGGGGTTGTTATCCAAAGCCGCCCTGATGGCACTCTTTTGTGTGCTTATCGCAGCATCAATCGAGGCCTTATCGGCGCCTAACACCGCGCCCATTGTCTCTAACCATGCCGCTGTGCCCTCAACACCAACAGGTGCTGAGCCAACGAGCGGTCTACCAGCAGCGCGGAACTGCCGCGCTGTTGCCGCATAGAAGGGGTGAATCATGGCCCCAACTTTGCAATCAAGCGCACCGTAGAGTTCTCGCCATTCCCGAGTAGGGACTACGGGACCTGCAGCAGCACCCAACGAGTCGAGAAGTCGATCAATGGTGATGGCATCAACGGGGAACATTTCACCCACGAGTGCCACGGTCGGTTTGTCCTTTTGGGACTCGCTTTGCACAGGCCGAGCAACGGGTCCTGCCTCGATCTCAC
>CBFHQN010000265.1:0-1337 GCA_965657765.1 Luminiphilus sp.
CTAAGACCCATGCTTTTGCGAGACAGTAAAAATAACGAATGAAACAAAGGGTATGTGCGGGTGTGCCAATCCGTAATTCGACAGATCAACACCCCTCCAACGACAATATCAATCGTGGCTGCCGTGTGTAAGACTTCAGTATACCACCAACAACGTATCATATTGATACAACATACTGATTACATTAAGTTTTATACCACAATATCTTGACTTTTTATGTTTAGTATGTCACTTTTTTTAGACACGTTGCTTTAACATGAGGCAGTAATGAAGCTCACTGACGAAGAGAGAAACGCACTTATTGATGATTTCGTTACTATCAGTGATGACAATGTTTACGGGACAAACCTTAGGGCAAAGACATGGAAACTGTATTTGTCACTGATGTTAGTAATGACAGTTTGTTTCCTTTATATTCAAGCCATTCGACCTGAAGTAATTCTTCATTATTCTCTCATTTACGACATCACACAAGCACAGGCTGAAGCGATGCTACGCTCAAAGGCACTTATTAGCCTTATTGCTACAGGATTTTTTACCATCACTATCGTATATGGCAAAGGCATTACGATGGTGAGTTTAGGATTATTGTTTGTCATTATGAGCGGCTTTGTGGACGACTTTACCGCAAGATTGGCCACATCTGGTGCAATTATGGACATGCAAATGAACATCATAATGGGCCTCAGGTTAAGTTTGATCGCTATACTTGGAAGAATTTCCTATGTATGTATCTTTCGTTAGGCTGATTAAGTCGCCTCTAAGACCCATGCTTTTGAGACTGATGATTATAACGTAGTGGGGTTGCCAGAATAAATTCTTGCACGGCAGTAGAATAATAGAATGGCCCTAGGGTCTTATGGGGCATATGACATTTAAAAGTTATTCAGGATCAGTAGCTTAATCCATTGTAAGGGTCATACGATGGCTCATGTAACGGTCATATAGGGTCTTATGCCCCCCCAATGGAAATTAGAACTCTGGGGGTCTGTAGATTGCAACACTGGTAGGACCTTGACCCGCTGGTGCTTTTGTCCAGACCTTTTTCCCTTTGTATTCCTCACGGGTCATCTGTGCATCACGGAATCCGAGTTCTCGTAGCTGTTCAGTCAGCTTGGATTGAGCCACACCAGAAGCAGTTACAACCTGCGCCAACGATACGGCTTGATCTTTTGCTAATCTACTAAGCCAGTTGATCAAATGTGCATCACTTTCTTCGATACTAAGGTCTAACAAATCTAGGAAACCATCTGACTGGGGGGCGATGGAAAAGAAGTTATCAGGTGTGGTCATGGCAATGAGCTTTAGCCAGCACAAAAGATCAACTAATTGGCTCT
>CBFHQN010000265.1:1347-1656 GCA_965657765.1 Luminiphilus sp.
ACCTTTACCGTTTAGAGGCAGTGCTTTCCTAATTTGTTCGTTGCCTCGTGCGTGGAAGACTTGTCGTTCTTTCTTCGTCCCAGATTTAAGGTCATATTCCCGATACGGTGGAACCCACCAACGTCTTTCTGTTTCTGCTGATTTAAATGGATTGCCTCTATATTAAGTCTCACTGCCTCAAGACATCTTTTTTTCTAATGCCTCTAAAGAACGTTTTTGATTTACAGAGGATGCAGCAGCTGGGGTCATGTAGAAAAATCCCTGATGTAGATTAATTCCAATATTTTTAATTGCTTCAACTTCACTTGC
>CBFHQN010000266.1:0-1646 GCA_965657765.1 Luminiphilus sp.
AAACCCTAGGAATACCCAGTGAACAGCTAAGGCTAACCTATGTCACCCTTCAGGTGTCGGAAAACACAACACAAGCACATATGGTGCTGGCCTGGTACCGAGAGCCCAATGCCCCACCGCAGATTCTGGACAATGTAAATCCAAGGATTCTTGCTGCGACCGCAAGAAAAGACTTAACACCTGTATTCAGTTTTAATAGCGATGAAATATGGCTGGGAAATCAAGACTCGCCTTACGGTTCGTCACCCTCAGCGAGAATCTCCCAATGGAGACAGCTTGTTGCACGGGCCGAGAGTGAGGGCATCGCGTTGTGATGGAGGATAAAACCAATGTCGTTACTTAGTCGCCTTATAATCTATACGGTCGTTCTTCTGGTGTGCGTTTTAGGCGTTACTACATACCTTGTTGGATCCTGGGGCGTGGCATCGATAGAAAGACAGATGTATAACAACAATAAGAATGGGGCTGAAATCGTTACATCGCTGGCGCCCTTCATGGACTATCAGCAAAGGGTGGATCAACTCTGCTTAGCGCTTTACAAGATTCCAGATACAGAAGAATTCCGCTCAGTTGAGCTTTTAGACGGTTCGGGAGCGCGCAAGTGCTATCAAGCAAACGAGGAATACCTCACCAACGCGCCGTCATGGTTTAAAAATCGCTTTAAAATCAACGTTGTGAGTACAAGATCCAAACTCAATGAAGCAGGGAGTTGGAGCCAGCCTTGGACGCTGATCATAACGCCCTATGAAGCCTATGCTTACGATCAGTTATGGCAACTCACCAAGCAGACAATGTGGAGCTTAATGCTGCTATTTACCGCCGCAGGACTGATAGGGCTGTTAGTTTTAAAGAGGCTCTTACTCCCACTTAGGGAGGTTGTCGCGCAGGCCAAGAGCGTCGGAGAACGAAGATTTATAAAAATCAGGATTCCGTCCACTAGGGAATTTGCAGACGTAGCACGTTCGATGAATGAGTTGTCGGACCGCGTACAGACAATGCTCGTGAACGAGGCATCCTCCTTACGAGATAGAAAAGCCCTGTCAGACCAGGACGAGACAACGGGCCTTCTCAATCGTGAAACCTTTATTGATCAGTTTACGACAAAGCTTAGCCGCGAGAATGAAGAATCTATTGGGTCCGTTGCGCTCATTCGTATATTACGACTCGCTGAAATGAACCGAGAATATGGGCGTCCCATGATCGACACTCTACTTAAAGATATTGGAGACGCGCTCAATCAACTTAGTGACGAACAACATTATGGCAGCTATTGCTCAGTGGGCAGACTAAACGGTGCTGATATATGTGCTGTTGCCACAAATGAGCGAAACGCCAAAAATCTCGCAGACGCGATGCAACGTGCAGTGTCAAATACACTGGCAACACACAATATTGACGAAAGCTTCGGTATCGCCACCACCTGTATCGAGTACCAATTTGGCGACAGTACGGGTGCGCTTTTGTCTGCTATGGATGGCGGGCTTGCGCAATCGGAGTTGCAAACGGGCACGCCGATTGTTCCGGCTCAGCGGACTCAGCGAGATGATCCGAGTCGAGCGAAGCAACGATTCTGGCAGACGCATTTATCCGATGCGCTCGAACATGGCGGCTTGCAACTAGTATGGTTCCCAGCACTTCGCAAAGAT
>CBFHQN010000267.1:0-1636 GCA_965657765.1 Luminiphilus sp.
GCATTTCGAGATACATCGATGTAAACCGCTCAGCCCAAGACTGCTTCCACTATCTCAGTGATCTCACAAAGTTGATTGAGTGGGATAGACAAGTAAAGGCATCTCACAAGATCGGTGGCGGACCTGTAGGAAGAGGCAGCACATTCAAGGTGAAGTTAAGTGCTGGTTGGTTCACTTACCCAATGACCTATGTCATCACTCAATTCACGCCCTCGCAAAAAATCGTTCTGGAGGGACGAAGTCCATTCTTCACCGTCAAAGACACTATCGAGTTCACGGAGAGCGGCAAAAAAACCAACATCAGCTATCACATGAGTGTCTATCCAAAATTTGGATTCGGTGCCTTACTGAATCGCTCCGAGGATAGTCTCAACCACCACGCCGACGAACTTATGAAGTCCTTGTCCGGCGCATTGCAGACAGCAGCACCTGAGGCGACACTGAGTTCGGGGAACGCGAAGGCAGATAAAATTACCTGGCGTGCTCTGAGATGCTTCACTCGCCATGGTTACGTGACAGGACAACGTGACTGGCTACCGATGTCGGAACGTCTCGAGGGGCGCCATGTTCTTCTGACCGGCGCGAACTCGGGCATTGGCTTGGCCGCGGGCATTGACCTTGCGGCTGCAGGCGCTGAGCTCACACTTGTCGTGCGTAGCCAGAAAAAAGCAGATGAAACCGCAGCAACCATATTGGCGAAAACAGGGCGATCGGATGTTCGCTTTGAGCTGGCTGACTTGAGTTTGATGTCGGATACCGAGGCGCTCATCAGTCGTCTGATTACCGCTAACCGAAAAATCGATGTGCTAATCAACAATGCGGGCGCACTTTTCAACGAGCACAGTTATACCAGTGAAGGATTGGAGCAGAGCTATGCTCTACTACTTCTCTCTCCATGGCGACTTACTGAGGGGCTCAAACCTTTACTCGTGTCATCGCAAAGCCGTTCAGACGAAATTGAGGAAAGCCGACCGTGTGAAAAGGCGCGGGTAATCAACGTTGTGTCCGGGGGTATGTATGCAGAGCGCCTTAACCTCAAGCGACTGAATATGTCTGCTGATGGATACCGTGGCGCTCGGGCCTACGCACAATGCAAACGTGCACTGAGTGTGATGACAGAAATTTGGGCAACCCGCTGGGTTAACGACAATATTGTGGTGAATGCCATGCACCCAGGCTGGTCTGATACGCCGGGAGTTCAGAAGTCGCTACCCCTGTTTCGAAAGATCACTAGGTTGGTTCTCAGGTCACATAAAGAGGGAGCAGACACCATTGTCTGGATGGCACAGTCCGGACAGGCGTCGTTGTCTTCAGGAAAGCTATTTTTAGATCGTGAACCGCGCTCGACTTATTTGCTGGGTAACAACGTCGAGAAACCCGAGGCACGCGAGGGACTCGAAGCTAAGATCGCGGCGGACTTTGCTTCTGCTCTGGAGCGCTAATTGTCTTCGTTGATCCGGCACCCTCAGCGCAGTACAAGTAGCAAATATCTTTCTTAGTCATTGCGCATTGCTCGGTGCAAACGAATTGCTCGCAAGGAAAAAGAGACTTGAGTACCGGTCTCTCGTTGCTTAACGTAATGCTTTTTTCTGCGAGCGCGATTGCATGTACTCAGAGGCGATTCACCCCTTCTCTC
>CBFHQN010000268.1:0-1622 GCA_965657765.1 Luminiphilus sp.
TAAAGGTCGAGAAATCCAGATTCCACGGATTACGCGTCGCTCCGTACAACTGGTTCGCCGTAATACTGAGGCTGGCGAATTCAGGCACATTGGTGCTCCCGATAGGTACGAGACCAGCCCCCTCAATTGCCGCAATGTAATCGACACTTTTGGAAGCTAACGGTGCATGAGCCAACAGCCGCGAGCCATCGGTGCGTCGTAAACCCACGACATCGATCATGTCTTTAACCAGAATAGGCACTCCGCGAAAGACACCGTCGAGAGGGACGCCTGCCAAACGGGTCAATGCCTGCTCTCTCGCGTCATAAGCCATGAAGTTAAGCAGTGGGTTGGTCTCATCTATTCTCTTCAGAACAATATCGATAATTTCTTGGGGGGTGATTTGTTTTTGCTCAATAAGCTTCGAGAGGCCCAGCGCATCGTAGCCGAGCAGCGCATCGAAAGGTCTCTGCGTATTACCGTCATGCTTGGCATGCCCTGCGTTTGGCGCAGCCAAACTACTGCGCACAACGCCACCAAGGCCGAGGGCAGCTGCATAAGAAAACGCAGCGTGTAGAAGCGATCGACGGTGCAAAGAGCACTCCTTTTTATTATTTTTGTCTCAACTAATCCTCTAAGCCTACATGCAGAGTTAGCACAAGTGCGACCCCACAACTGATATTCTTTGTCCAGGGCCTAAAGCAGCGGCGCCGCAGTTCCGACATTGTGCTAATTCCACACCCCAGGCAGAGCCAAGCTCGCTGTCAGCAACGAGAGATTTTATGGACGCATACCTTGCCCTTTGGGCCTTTATCGTCGCGATGGTTGCAACGCCCGGACCCGCCAATATGCTCCTGATGACAGCGGGAGCGCAGCAGGGGTACGTCAGAACCCTTCCCTTCATAGGCGGCCTCCTCGCTGGAAAGCTTATCTTGAATCTCGCCCTTGCCTTTGGACTGATGCAGGTCCTTGACGCAAACCCCGACATCAAGAGTGTCTTCGTGTTTATCTCCGCGGCTTACATGGCTTATTTGGCACTTCGCAACTGGACACCGCCATCCTCCTCGTCATCGCAGAATCGCTTTTCCTTCGCGGCCGGTGTGATTGTGCATCCACTCAGCCCAAAAACCTGGATGATGGCGACCCTGGCGCTGTCGCAGTTTGGTGACGACTTCTCAACCGATCTGGAGCGTATGCTTGTCGTCCCGCTCAGTTTCTTAGCAGCGCAACTATGCTTTCACTCATTGTGGTGTCTCGCAGGCGCCGCTCTCAGTCGCGCCCTCGATCAGAATCTCGTCGTCCATCGAGCATTGATTTTATTAACGCTCGGCGTCATCGTGTGGGCCGTCTTACAGTAAATCGTCTGAGAACGATCACCATGAATTTGACTGGCCCTAGCACCTCTCGTCGCTCAGCGCTTAAGCTGCTAGCTGCGACCGCGGCTGCACTACCCAATCTCGCTTGGAGCGCCATTCAGCCACTACTGCCAGCAGGTAAGCGTCGCGCGAGCTTCATTGAGCACAATGACTTGCCATTAGCGCTTGAGACTGCTCGAGACGCCTACGGGCAGGGACCGATCACACCGATAAGCCAGTTCTTCGTGCGCAATAATCTGCCGATGCCCGATTCCGAGATTGTTGCAG
>CBFHQN010000269.1:0-1612 GCA_965657765.1 Luminiphilus sp.
ATATCCACCACCTTTCAAGCCGCATCCCATTTTATCGCCTGACCAAAGCGATTAAGGATCATCCCAGCCTTGCTGAGATGAATATCCTTACGGTTAAGGAAAGTCTGATACAAGCAAATCTGCATTTGTGGGACGAAGAAAATAAGTGCTTGGTGCCGTTTTCAAAGGTATGATAATCCGAGGGTAATTCTCAAGCTTAGCAAGCAAATGCAATTAGCGTGTAACTTATCCTTTAAAGGTTATTTATCGCAAAATCTTTCAACAATAAATCGCTACGAAGAGTTCAAACACCGCTGTTCGCGGCATGCTTTTCGCGTCACGCCTTCGTATCACCGGCATTTGGTATTCAAAACCGCGTGGAGTACACTTGGCTTACGTATTCAAATTGAATTGATAGAAAAGCTATAAATTTCTAACTGCTCGCCAGTAACCACCGACTTCGCTGGCCAACTCTTCGAGATAGGCATCGCGCACAATGATGTATTTTTCTAAGTCTACTCTGAATTGACCGCAAAAATTCACCCACTCTACGCCCCCCATCTCTGGAGGCTGGGTGACGGCATAATAGCGATTGAGCTCAGAAATCGCATCAACGTAATTACCAAGTTCGTCCTCGGTGCCGGGCAACAACCGACTTACCTGCTTGATTTCTCGAATGTAGGCCTGTGCAGCTGCACCGTAGGTTACGGCTTGTGTAATTTCGCGAACTGTTGCGGATGCCGTTTGAATTAAATCTCTCAAGTTGACGCTGAAATGCAGTGTGAGCCTCAAGCGTTTCTTCATAATTTGCGCGAATAATAGTCTGATGTTCACTCCTAAAATCCCAAAAACCAACAAGCAGCTGTACAACAATTGTGCTGACAATACCTAACATGATTCCGGCTAGGTGAAAGCGGGACCCCACCACAGTGCTTTACCCAAGAAACCTACGGCTTCTTCTTTGGTTTCAGGAATTCTGAACATTTTAGTTCTCTACTTTCACGTTGCTACTTGCCCCCGTGGCTTCATGTGTTCGGCGCAGCAAGTCGCACGTCTGTTTAAATTCTGCTTCTGCCTTTGGCAAGAAGCGTAGCATATTTTGCGTCAGTCGCCCTACATCCTCACTACAGACGTCCAATGCGGCATCAATGCGCCCACCTGTGCCCGAAACTACGACCCTAAAATGGTACAAACATATGGGGCTTGACAGCTACAAGTGCGCATCAATCGGCTATCAATTCAGATGCGACAAGAGTTCTGATTTCCACTGGAGGGGTATTCATCTGTCGAATTATGGATAGGCTCTACTGAACTGATTGCTAGGGGCATCCGTGTAATCCTACTGTTACTTTAAGATTTAACGTCTTGATCATGACATTTGTTGACAAACTATGAAGAACTTTTTCGCATGATGATGTACGAAATATTCAAGATTTAATATTTTAACGCTTTGTGTTTTGTTAATGACCTAATACGGTAATCAAGACAGAAACATTTAATATTTGACTTAACACAGTGCAGCAAAGTCTTTTTGAAAAAACGATACCTTTGATAACCAGACTATTGGTCTTGAGCGGTATTTTTTGGGCAATAATAGGTATTTACTTAGAAGTGACCCCCGCAGTAATTGGGG
>CBFHQN010000270.1:0-1603 GCA_965657765.1 Luminiphilus sp.
TATTCCTGATGGGGCGGCCCGCGCCCACGATAACGGCGCACTAGGCATCACTGAGATAGAGACCAAGGTTCCGCTTAGCTTTTCGGTCGCCAATGCGTCAATAATCGATAACTCGGGCATTCGCGGTAAATTTGGCATCTCCATTAAAACCGCTTCATCTGCGCGAGAACTGGACTTGCCTCGCGGCTATGCGGCCAAAGTCCGATTAGTCACTTGACCCATTGCTCTCCTAATTTCGACGTGGCTACTCTCATCAGCTTTAAATCCAAAACGGAACGAGACAACCACTGAGGTCCAAGTATGCAAGGCTATTCACCGGCTGCAGACAATAATAAATCGGCGATTCTTTCAGTTCTAACAAACTATCTCTCAGAGGGTGATCATATATTTGAAATAGGCAGTGGCTCAGGTCAACACGCCATCTACATGGCCGCAGCGTTACCACCGATTCAATGGCAGCCCAGTGAGCGAGCAATCACCCTAACCGCACTTAGCGCGAATATCCGGGAGTACGGGACGCCGAATGTGCAACAGCCCATTGAACTCGATCTCGCAAAACCGCCACGAGCACTACTCAAGGGCGTGCAATGTGTTTACGCCGCGAACGTGATGCATATCGTGAGCGAGCCGCTCGGAGCCAACCTCATAAAATTGGCAGCACAGAGCCTGGTAAAAGATGGCTATCTCGTTCTCTATGGGCCCTATCGATACGGTGGAGAATTCACCACGGAGTCCAATAAAGACTTTGATAGATGGCTGAGAGACAGGGACTCAGACAGTGGAGTCCGAGATTTCGAATGGGTTGAGAGGCTCGCAAATAAATGTGGTCTGATCCTCATCAAAGACCACGACATGCCGGCCAATAATCAGTGTCTCGTCTTTAAGAAAGGCCTGTGAGTCGCTTCAGTAAATGAGGCGCTCGCTACTGATTCTTATAGACAGGCTTACGCTTCTCAATGAAAGCACGCATGCCCTCTTTAAAGTCCTCAGTGCCAGAGCACATGATCTGGTTTCGGTTCTCAATGGCCATTGCAGCCTCAAGGCTCGCAGCGTCGATCGCCATATTCAGACCCTCTTTCGTCATCCGAAGACCCATAGGCGACGCTGCAAGAAGATCATCAACGTACCCCTGGGCTGTGGTCTCGAGCGCATCGTCCGGCACCACTTCACTCACAAGACCCGTAGCCAACGCACGCTGCGCGCTCACAAAACGTCCGGTCATCATCATTTCAGCTGCCACACTGACACCAACAAGGCGTGGGAGGAAGTAGCTCACACCCATATCGCAGGAAGATAAACCCAATTTGATGAATGCTGAGTTCATTTTCAGAGTCTCGCCGGCAATCTTGATGTCAGTTGCGAGTGCAAAAGCAAAACCGCCACCGCTCGCCGCACCCTGAAGACAAGAGATAATCGGTTGAGGGCAACGGCGCATGCGAACGTAAACATCAGCAAGGTGCCCTTGGAAACCAAAACCGCCACCAAATGGCGCATCCTTAAGGCCCTTATGGTCCTTAATATCAAGTCCAGCGCAAAATGCGCGGCCAGCGCCGCGCATAACGACGACGCGGCATTCTCGATCTTGAAATAGGTTCCCAAAGTA
>CBFHQN010000271.1:0-1561 GCA_965657765.1 Luminiphilus sp.
CGCAGCGCGTCCACCGACAATAAGGGCAATCAAAATAAACAAAGGCATTGCGAGTCGAATAGATCTAGCCATCTTCCGCACCCATTAGAGCATCTGCACTAAGCAGCACGATCGAGGACTTGGCAACGCAAAAGGAGACGTCGCTGCGAGGGATCAATAGCAGTCCTGCGATGAAGGCAGCGACGGTTGTCCCAGATAATGACATCGCCCGGTGTCCAATTTTGCTCGACCACAAAGTCGCTCGGAATGGCATAGGTCCACAACTCGTCGAGAATCGCCTCGCTCTCCTCGAGCGATAGCCCCGGGATATAAGCCCAATCGCGGCGTCCTAAGTAGAGACATTCATCGCCCGTCTCGTTGTGCTTCCTGATGATGGGATGGACAGCTCCCGGCGCCATTCGTGGGTCGTCGAAAGGCTCGAAACCCTGCCTCAATTTACCCACACTGTCGTGCGCCGCATTGTGCTTGATGGATAGGCCCTGGATGCGCACCCGCAGATCCTCAGGCAGTGCCTCTAAAGCAGCTCGCTGATCGACAAAAAACGTATCGCCACCATTCTCTGGAATCTCAACGCCCAACAGCACGCTCGCAGGCGGTGGCGTTTCGATGTAGGTCATGTCGGAATGCCATGCTGCCTCCGCGTCACCCAGCCCACCGATTGGCTTTCCATCAACTTTGATATTGGAGATCGGCGTGACGTAAAGATTATCAAGCTGTGCCTTTTGTTCCTCAGTCATGCGTCCTGTCGGGAGCTGCTCAAGAGGCCCAAAGCGCTGACTAAACGTCTGGAGTGAGTCTTTCTCAAACGACTGCCCTTTGAACCGGAGGACGCCGTATTTAAGCCACGCAGTGTAAATTGCTTCAAAATTGGCATCCGTCAATGCCGCGAGGTCGACGTCGCTTATGTCGGCACCAAAACCTTGGCAAATCTGAGTTACTTCCATAGCTCTGCTCTCCGGGGTTTATCAATCTCCAACCGATACTGCACTCAAACCGGTACCGCTTTTTTCAAAGGTGCATGAAGGGCTCGTTTCACCACAGCAATTATTGTTATACGTTGTCCATGTGCGCATCGCTAGCGCAGCGCCCATCACTAATATGGCATACGTTATGCCAAAATAAAAATGTGAGCAACTGCCACTGAGGACCCGCACCTTATGGACATAACTGGAGCCTGCCATTGCGGCAACATCACCTGGAAAGCAGTAGCGAACCCGGAGTTAGTCGCCGTCTGTTACTGCACCGACTGTCAGTCCTTCGGGTCATCGGCGTTTCAGTACGCCGCCCGAATCAAGCGCGATGACTTTGAACTCACCAGCGGGCAACTCAAAGCGTACGGAAAACAAGCGGACAGCGGTAATGAGCGCTACTACAGTTTCTGTGGCGACTGTGGCTCGGGGGTTCATACCAGTAACGTTGATGGTCTAGGCGTGCTATCCGTGAGGCTGGGCGGCTGCCACCAAAAAGATGCGCTACCACCCAAGCTCCAAATAGGGTGTTGCTCGGCACCCGCTTGGGTATCCGTGGAAAGTGATATCAAACTCGATAAGCAGGGGTAGTC
>CBFHQN010000272.1:0-1511 GCA_965657765.1 Luminiphilus sp.
TTCCTGTGGATAAGATGTGCCCGTGTGCAAAGTTAGTGGTAACTCACAAAGCTCCCTGCATGATGGCGTAATGGCATTAGAAATTTTGATGGTTCGCTGGGCAATTATTTATTTAGCGAATGCCTATCAGCGATAATTTTTGCCGCTCGCGAGCGTTTAGTATTCCATTGCGTCGGAGGTTTAGGACTGCTAATTGAGGTTAGCGCAGGAGAAACTCTATCAACGCTTTTTGTGCGTGGAGCCTATTCTCTGCTTCATCCCAGATGACTGTATTTGGATTATCCATGAGCTCAGCCGTGATCTCCTCGCCACGATGTGCTGGGAGACAGTGCAAGTACAGCGCTTCAGGATCAGCAAGGTCGAGTAGCCCCTGATTGAGTTGGTAAGCCGAGAGGGCTTGTTCGCGTGCCCGCGCTTCCTCTTCTTGACCCATCGATGCCCACACATCAGTCACTAATAAATGGGCCCCCTCGCTCGCGCGCTTTGGATCGTTCTCGATGCTTGCAAATCCCTGCGCCTGGTCTAGCAAGTCCGCCGATGGCTCGAATCCCTCGGGGCAGGCGATCCTTAGGTGAAAGCCTAGGATCTTCGCAGCGTTAATGTAGGACTGGCACATGTTATTGCCATCCCCCAGCCAGCATACCGTTTTGCCCTGAACATCACCCCGATGCTCTAGCCAAGTTTGCATGTCAGCGAGAAGTTGGCAGGGATGGTAGTCATCCGTCAGAGCATTGATAACGGGCACACTTGAGTTCTCAGCGAAAAGCTCGACATCCGCGTGGGCAAAGGTGCGAATCATGACGATATCGACCATCGATGAAATTACCCGTGCCGTGTCGCTGATTGGCTCGCCACGACCCATTTGTGTGTCTGCTGATGAGAGGAACATCGCGCTGCCGCCTAGCTGCGTCATTCCCGCTTCGAACGACACGCGGGTTCGAGTCGATGACTTCGCGAAAATCATCGCCATCACTTTGCCTTTTAGGGAATCGTGCGCGATACCACTTCGCTGAAGCTTTTTTAACTTCGAGGCGCGCTGCAAAAGCGCTAACAACTCGTCGCGGGTTAGATCATTTAATGTCAGAAAGTGGCGAGTGTGACTCATTTCAAGAGCTCCATTTATGTATCAGAGGGCTTTACCCAGCTCATTTAAAATATCAGCCACGCGCTCGCCAACTGACTTTGCCTGCAGTTCATTCATCACGAGCGGCGGGAGTAGGCGTATTGTGTTACCACCTGCCACGTTCAACAGCAGGCGCCTATCGAGCGCCATGCGCACAATATCAGCGGTTGGGACGTTGGGCTCGATGCCTATCATAAGGCCTTGGCCTCGCACTTCTCTTACTAGCTCCGAGTCAGCTAAGTGACTGTGCATTCCTTCGAGAATCTGCGCTCGGACAATATCAGCGTTGTCCCACAGTTGCTCAGCGCTCAATGTGTTCACCACGGCGCTCGCCGCGGCGCAGCAAATGGGGTTTCCGCCGTAGGTTGTTCCGTGATCGCCGGCAATC
>CBFHQN010000273.1:0-1503 GCA_965657765.1 Luminiphilus sp.
CAGTCTTTAACTGTCAGAATTCGCTCGCACAACGCTCTCAAGCCCTGTAAAGCCTCATCGGTCATCCAGTGCTCTTTAGCCTCGACCAGAGTCGACCCTTGGTTCCCATCCAGCGCCAAACCAATTCGTGAAAAATACTGCGCATTTCCTAGTCGATCCATCGCCTCAAACTTTGTCGCCTGAGCCAGCGCCGTGCAGTAATTTGTACTTGCGGAGCAATGCATGTTATTCAGATTTGCCGCTTGCTCGGCATGCCTCAGCGGGAGCAGAAACCGAACACATTTTTCCACGACCTCAGCGGGTAGTCGGTCCGATAGATTCCTTTTTTCAAAGAAACTGAAGTTACCCTCCGCCTTGTCTTGCATCTGTGCGCGGTTTTGCACATACGTGCCGTAATAAAACTGACGCGGATCTTTTAGAACATACCAATCTTCCATTTGGACGGCCGTTCTGCGCGGGTCATTAAGATCGTGATCTGGATCCCACAACGGCTTGTAATGAAAATTCACCAGGGCCGCAGTGTCGTAGGTTGCCTCCTGATATCTTGAGGCCGGTTTGTCGCCAAATCGACGCGCAATGTGGCCGTATGTATTTCTAATTGGTTCAATGTTTGACGTTTTTATTTCTAAAGTCATTGATACACCTCAATCCTCGCTAGTGGCCGTCGGCCCCTCACTTCCCGCGTTCTACTGCCTCACTCCGAAGTAACGCAGCAGCTCGCTTAAGCTCCATGCCCTCCTCTCCGTAGCGATACTTTTCCATCTCAAGATCAACCTCGGCGCTTTGCTCGGCAGTCATATGCACGGCGTTGTTGGTCGCACAGAACGCCTCAAAGGCATCCTCAGGCAACATCAGTTCGACGAACATATCTGGAGTGCCTACGGCAAAGTCAAAAGCAATCACGTCATTCGCAAGACGCTCCGTCACTCTGACATAGCGCGTCAAATGCTCTGCCGTCTTCAAGGCAGAGCCCGGCACTAATGACAGTCTAGCCTTCCCGTCTTTTGTATCAGTCATGAACCCTCTCAATACCTTGCTGAGTCAATCCGCGGCTATCATTTTGTTGTTATGCGATTCACCGCTTTTGCGGTAGTACTGAAGCAAACACTGTGCCAAAAGATCTCGGTTGATGTCTGCGAGACGGAGACACAAGGGTTTTCTGACCCTCAGCTCTATCGAGTCGCGGGTAAGCTAGAGCTCAGAGAAGCCTATATTTCATGATTTAGCGAAACACGGCGGATGAAACGCCACCCGGTCGTTTTTATTTTTATTAAATGATGAATACGAGGCGCTATTGAGTAACCGGGGTGAGGAGTAAGCTCTCTAGAAGGAGTTTGGATTGATATCAGAATCCACATGCCCTCAGACACAGAGGCTCAGTCTCCGGTAAGCGTCAAGGTCGAGGCAGATATGTTCTGCGAGATTCCGGGTCTTGCCGGAAACTAAGCAATCCTCCGAGAGCTGAACCAATAAAACAAAGTGACTTCTTCAACAGTACTATCA
>CBFHQN010000274.1:0-1491 GCA_965657765.1 Luminiphilus sp.
CCCCGATGCGCTGGGTCAGCCAGATCGGCATAGTCACTCAGCGGCTCGGGTAGGCCTGCCTCCGCGTTGTAAACAATAACCCGAGCTCGCTTAGACAGCCCTACCCATAGACCCTCAGGGTGTCGCATATTCTCAGGCAGACGCTCATTCAGAATCGGTGAATCAATGGGCTGAAAAATCCCAGCCTGCTCTGCTCGCCACAGACGACCCGCGTCGACAGTAATCAGGAGATCAGCAGGACTCGCCTCGCCCTCGCTTTTGATTCGCTCAATCAGCTCGTCCGCGCCAGCCTCAATCAAATTGATTTTGATGCCTGTCGCCTCGGTGAAGTTCTCGTAGAGCGCGATATCGGTGTCGTAATGACGCGATGAATACAGGTTGAGTTCACCTGCACTTGCACCTTCCGGGGCATCGTCAGTGGAGCACGACGTCAGCGTGGCGAGAGCCACCATTGAAGCTAAAAAAAGCGAAAGGAAGCGCATGTCATTACCTCTAAATAAAGTGTGTAAACGGGTCATTATTCTATTCAATCGGACGACATCTGTGTCGCGAAAACTGAACCGGCTCTGGCTGTTACCCGAACGCAGGATCCCACAACAATGTCAGCAGCCAATTCTCTTGGACATTCAAAGTCTATCGGCGTGCCTTGACCACTATTGACAGTCACCCGGCTTAAGCCACCGATGCTATCGATATACGTGATTTCATGGCCGTCTCTATCGCTCTGCAATATTAACTGGCTTGCGTCCACGATCAGCGTAACCGGTCCATTCATTGTGGTCGGGTCAGTCAGAACATGTCGGCCCCACTCACCCAGTGGCGAGGTTATCCCGTCATCGTGAATAACACCTTCCAGCATCTGAGGATTACCAAATAATTCTGCGGTGTAGCGTGACCGAGGCGCCTCGTACAACGTTTGGGGCGTGCCGCTCTCGACCATCACGCCTTGATCGAGCACCACAACGTTGTCACCCATAGCCAACACTTCATCCGGATCGTGAGTGACGAAGACACCCACCGCCCCCGTCTCACGGATGATTTGCCGCGCGTCTTTACGAAGTGTTCTTCGCAAAGGAACGTCCAGATTGGCATAGGGTTCATCAAAAAGTAGGACTGCGGGCTCGGGCGCCATGGCTCTCGCCAGCGCAACACGTTGGCGTTGCCCGCCCGACAAACTATCTGGGTATCGCTCCGCGTAGTCAGACAATCCGACACGGGCCAGCCACTCACGTGCGCGTTCTTTAGCTCCATTTCCCCGCAACCCGAAAGCGACGTTATCTATGACAGTCATGTGAGGGAACAAGGCGCCCTCTTGAAACACCATGCCGACCGACCTGAGCTCCGGTGGTACCATCACCGACGGACTCGCCAGCGTGGACCCGTTCAGCGCAATCTCTCCGGACTGCAGAGGCAGCAAGCCGGCCATCAGGCGCAGCAAGGTGGTCTTGCCACAGCCCGAGTGCCCAATCAAACAGGTGACTTCACCGGCCT
>CBFHQN010000275.1:0-1480 GCA_965657765.1 Luminiphilus sp.
GGTTACCATCACCATCAATGGATTCAATGACGCTCCAATTGCAGTTGATGATTTAAACGTGATCGCGTTCAAGGGGGCAACCTCCAACATCCGCGTTCTCGACAATGACAACGCTGGCGATGGCGAAACGCAAGCCTTGACGATTACCGAAGCTACTTCACCGAACGGTGTTGTGCAGATCAAATTAGATGGCACGATCGATTTCACTCCCGCCGACGGATTTTTAGGTTTAACCACAATCGCGTACACAGTCGCTGACTCTCAAGGTAAAACTGCGAGTGCCACGGTGTTCGTCGAAGTTAAAGACTTCCTGCCTTCATCACTCTCGGGATACGTGTTTATTGATGAGGTTGAGAACTCAGCAACAGAGATTGCCGCGGGTGCTACCCCAATCCGAAATGGCGAGAAAGATGCAGATGAGCAAGGTCTGTTGGGTGCCTACGTAACTCTTTACTCAGCGGCTACGGACAACGTGACCGGTGAAATCATTGAAGATACAACCCTCACTGACGCCGACGGGCAGTATTCATTTGGGAATCTTGCGCCCGGTGTGTACACGATTACTTATCAAGCAACAGATGCAGTTCTCTTTACTGGACAAGCATCGATAGTGCATGAGATCC
Source organism: Luminiphilus sp. (assembly GCA_965657765.1). Taxonomy (GTDB): domain Bacteria; phylum Pseudomonadota; class Gammaproteobacteria; order Pseudomonadales; family Halieaceae; genus Luminiphilus. Next base: position 624 of record CBFHQN010000275.1, read on the forward strand.
CAGCCAGCGGTGGTGTTGATTCTACGGGTCTTGATTTTGCTTTGCTTTCTCTAACGGGACAGGTCGATATACTTGCTTCGTCTTATTACTACCGTGATGGCGGTGTTGTGAGTCTTGATGCCAGCGGCGTTCAAGAGTTTGTGACTTCGCTCGACGGCTTCGCTGAAGACGTTAAATTTGTTGAATTCGCATTGAGCAACACGCGGGATAGCGCATTGTTGACGATTGTTGAAGATGATGGCGACGTAATGACGGCACAACTTAATAGTCGCCAGTTCCGGTTATTTGGAGATGCGGCGTTCTTCTTCACTGCTCAAGAAGATTTGAGCTATCTGACTGCGGGTGAATTAGCTGGTTTAGCTGGGGATTACCCGAGTTACCGTGATGCAGTGGATCAAGTGCTTGCTGATATGTAGGATCATTCCACCGAATGGCCCTTCATGATCTGGCTAGCACGCGGCAGGCGGATGGATTTGCGTCTCAGCTATTTTTGAGTCACACTGCACCGAAGTGTTGCAGTGTTTCTCAACTGAGTTGCTCTTCGAAAAATCATGCATCAAATTTTGCTCCGGAAACCTTGGTCACTACATGTTGATCAAGGTGAAGATTCGATTGTCGTGGATGTGCCCGACAAACGAGAACATTCAATGCGATACCGCACGGCCGTCTACAGTCGCAGGTTCAACGCGACTCCTGCTGTGATGTGTGCGTCTGTCGATTTGGTGATTTCAGATTGGCTTGGAGACTTGGTAAGCGTTGAGGTGAACGCAGTGCCGCTGGCGTTTACCTCCAGGACAAAGCACGGTGTGATTGCGGATCTAGATGATGTTTTGATGAAGCACAATCACATCAAGATT
>CBFHQN010000276.1:0-1476 GCA_965657765.1 Luminiphilus sp.
CGCATTGCCGAATAGTCGAGTTGTCGCTTCGCACAGCATGGGTGGCCTAGGTCTGATAGAGCGAGAAAACGCCGCCATATTGAACGCGTCATTACTCGAGTTTGCAGACCATGTTGCGTCGGCACTTCTCAGCTCTAGTAGACGACTTGGCTTGAGCTGCCCGGTCTACGTGAGTCAGAACGACGGCACTCTGATTGATCTCGAGCGCGTGCGTGAATTTCCGGCGCTTACCTTTGCCTCGGGGCCAACCAACTCCATTCGCGGAGCGTGGGCACTGACCGGGCTTTCCGATGCGTTGGTGATCGATGTCGGGGGCACAACCTCAGACATTGGTGTTCTTAAATGCGGTTTCCCGAGGCAGTCCAATTTGGTGATTGATGTGGGCGGTGCGCGCACGAACTTTAGAATGCCCGATGTTTTGGCAATAGGCCTCGGTGGCGGCAGCGAAATAGGCGAGGGCGGTACCAGCTGTGGACCCCGGTCTGTTGCGAGAGAACTCACCGACAAGGCGCTGTGCTTTGGTGGAGAGGTTATGACATTCACTGATATTGCAATGTCTCAGGGGCGTATGAAGATTGCCGAGGCAACCAACGCTGATCCGGTAGAAACTGAAATTTGCGAAGCGGTTGATCAACTCGTGCTTGAAAAGTTAACCGCGGCTGTCGATCTAATGAAGCCGGGCGGTGCGATTTTACCTGTGGTTCTTGTGGGTGGTGGTGCGCCGCTGATACCTGGTGAGACGCTTGCAGGGTGTCCCGTGATTCGTCCTGAATACGCGGGCGTTGCCAATGCGATCGGGGCTTCCATTGCGCAGGTGAGTGGTGAGGCCGAAGGCTTGCATGTGTTAGGAAGTAAGGCGCGTGCCGAGGTAATCGAAGAGCTAACGCGCACTGCAACCAGCAATGCGGCTGCGGCAGGTGCCGACGAGGCGTCGATAACCGTGGTTGATGTGGAGGAGATTGATATTCCTTACATGGCCAGTGAAACGACACGCATTCGTGTGCGTGTTGTTGGCGACCTGACGTTGGGGGCAGCCTAGCTTATGAAGATTTACGTGACTGACCTTGATGATCTCGCCTTGGGAGCTGTCTTCCTCGCTACCGGTGGAGGAGGTGACCCCTACCTACCGACACTCATTGCCAAACAGACCCTCGAGCAGACGGGGCCCGTTACATTAATCGATGCCGATACACTAGATGACGACGCCTTTGTCGTGACTGTGGGTGGGGTGGGTGCCCCGACGGTGTCGCTCGAGCTGTTACCCTCAATCGATGAAGCCTCACGGGTGTTAGATGCGTACGCGGAGCTGATCAATCGAGAGATAGACGCGGTGGCCTCGTTTGAGATCGGCGGTGGTAACTCATTGATGCCGTTGATGGCAGCTGCTGTGAGAGGGCTTCCGGTGATTGATGGCGACGGCATGGGACGCGCGTTTCCCGAGGCGCAGATGATGAGCTATGCCATTGCTGGCGTGAA
>CBFHQN010000277.1:0-1451 GCA_965657765.1 Luminiphilus sp.
CTTGAGCTTACCCGCCGAGGGACGCTCTTCCAGTCCTTGTATGCGCTTAAACCCCTCCCGGACAGCGAGATCGCCAACAGGCCAGATATCGGGTCTACCCAAGGAGAACATCAAATACATGTGTGCGGACCACTCGCCAAAGCCTTTGATGTTGGTAATCACCGCCACAGCCTCTTCGTCACTCAGCTCTGGCAGACTCTTCAGAACAAGCGCACCTGTTACTTCCGCGGTCGCTAGGGACTGTATGTAACTTACTTTTTGCCGTGATAGCCCTGCACTGCGTAAAAGCGCCTCGCTTGCGTCTAGTACGGCGGTTGCTGTCAATTGCCCCTCGAGCGCATCAATCAATTTTTTGTTGATCGAAGTAGCAGCAGCAACACTTACCTGCTGACCCACCACAATACGTGCGAGCGTTTCAAAACTATGGTCTCTTCTCCGCTCCTCGGGATAACCGACTTGCGCTAACGCCCTAGCAATACGCTCATGCCTGCCGGCGAGCGCATCGAGCGACTCCTTTATGCGTGCCGTATCGAGTTGATAGTCCATGAGGAATCAGTAAACGGGGTAACCCAAATAGCCGTGGGCCTGAACAACGCCGAAATAAAGCGCTGCAGAAGCGACAATGGCTAAAATTTCACGAGGTGCGCTCACCTCAACCGCTGGTAAAGGGTCCTTGCCGTCTTGGCGATTAATGAGAATGACCGAGATCACTGCCCAAGCGAGAAGGCCCCCAAACAGCACCACCGAGGGTGCATCGCCGTTAACGAGAAGGTGCCCAACACTCCACGCTTTGATGGCAGTGAGTTGGGGATGGCGAACAACGGACGTCACTTTCACCTTCAGCGAAGATGCAGCCATCAGATAGAACGCCAATAGCATGAGTGCATTGTTAGCGAGCTCCCAAGTCGGCTGGCGTACCCACCAAACAGCACCCGTTACGCTTTGATAACCGGCAACCATGAGCGCAATACTGCCGAACAGGGCGAGGGTTACGACTAGCTTGCCGCCGTCTCCCATGCCTTCGCGAGTAGAAGGTGCAAGTCGCTTGAATAGGTGCGCTATCGACCAGAGCAATACACCCCCAAAAAGCATCATCATAGGGAGCCCCTCACGCCGCCGCGTTCAGCTGTTTTGCCGCAAAATAAGCAACAAAAAAAGTAATTATCTCAACAACAATCGGTTCGATCGTTATATCACCGCCGTGAACTGTCGCAGCGATAATACGTGCTGGCGCAACCAAACCCACGAGACAACCGCCGGTAAGGATCATCGTGGCATTCGCTCGAAGTCCGCCGACAATCAGTAGAAAACCACTACCTAAGAAGAAGGCTGCGCTGTCGCCAATTTGTGTGGTTAATGCGGCGCCTGTCAACAGCTCGCTGCTGAGATTGGCTGCCGCGATTTCGGGTGCAAACACCCACAAGACACCTAGCAAAAGTAACGGAATACCC
>CBFHQN010000278.1:0-1426 GCA_965657765.1 Luminiphilus sp.
GAGTCACCCCCGAGAACCAGGAAAGTGAGCACAGAAGAAGTATGAGCGAGGATTTAAGCGCCTTCATCGAATTTTGCATCAGCGTCAAAAACCAGTGAAAAACGAGACCCCTCTCCCAATCTACTCTCAATTAGGAGCTCGGCGTTGTGGGACAATGCCACGTGTTTGACAATAGCAAGGCCAAGTCCGGTACCACCTGTCCTTTGACTTCGACTCTTATCGACCCGGTAAAATCGCTCGGTCAATCTCGGAATATGAACAGGATCAATGCCTTCGCCCTTGTCAATAATGCTGAGCGTTGGACGACCTTCTTTTAACACCCACTCGATGACTACTTCAGATGCAGGGGCACTGTATTTGAGCGCGTTAACCACCAAATTACTCACCGCACTGTGAAGTTCCATTGGGTCGCCGAGTACTAATCCAGTAAACTCATGCCGCAGCGTAATTGGCCTGTCGGGCCACGCCGCCCGCAGGTCCTCGACCAACTCTACTGTCAAATCGCACATATCAACTAAGGTGGTTTTATCAGAGTGCTCGATGGACTCAATGCGCGAGAGCCACAGAAGGTCCTTTAGTAGCATTTCCATCCGCACAACCTGCATATCCATTTGGGCGAGTGGCCGCGAAATAGGCTCCACAATGTGTGCGTCGAGACTCTGCAAGGTTTCAACGTAACCTTTGAGCACCGTCAAGGGCGTGCGAAGTTCATGCGAGACGTTACCGACAAAATCACGGCGCATGACTTCTAGCTTGTGTTGCTCCGTGACGTCCTTAACGAACACTAAACGATCGCCACCTGCAAACGTTGTGACCTCGATCTGAAGACAGCGATCCTGCTCGGGTGTCGGGGGTAATCGGAGCGGAATGTGGTAATCATCCGCGCTTAAGTAGTCAGATAACTGGGGCGATCGCATCAAGTTGATGAGTGGACGTCCTACATCGCCCGGAAGTTCAATACCCACGAGTGCGCCTGCTGAGTCATTTACCCAGGAGATATTGCCGCGCTGATCAATGATGATGGCCGCATCACGCAATTGCTTGAGGGAGTCTTGAAGGTAATTTACTGATGACTCAAGGCGACCTTGTGTTTCTTTACTCTGACGCTGCAGTCGATAGATGTGGTCAAAAAGACGCCCCCAAACACCTCGAGCCTCTGGCGGCGCAGTTCGACTATTTTCAAGCCACCGTTCGAGACGGTACACCTGCCAAGCCCAGTAAACGACGAGCACGCTGAAAACCAGCAGCAGTGTCATTTGAAGCATATCGACAGCGTATCCGACCAACGCGAACCCTAAAATAAGTAGCGGTGTTTGCAATGAGGTACGCCAATTGGGGCGCGACGCTTTCACTCGGCTATTACACCTTTAGTTGAGAACCGGTAGCCCGTTCCGCGGACTGTTTGAATGAGGTCGCTGTAATCTTT
>CBFHQN010000279.1:0-1415 GCA_965657765.1 Luminiphilus sp.
GATGTTGGATGGGCGGTGTGGACGAACCCTCGGGTTCGACAGACTCTGTCACGGACAGAGTTTGCACGCGCAGCCGACAGGCGGAGCGCCCCGCAGGGGAGAGAGCGGCGAAGGCAGCGCCGCTCGAATGAATCCCTCCTTCTCCGCCATTATTAAAAAAGGGACCCAGTGGTCCCCTCTTTTTTTGTCGTAGAATCTGAAGTTGCGAGAAATGTCTCGCAAAAACACCTCTTGGATGTGGCTCAAAATGCCCTAAGCTGACTATTCAGGTTTGTATCGAGCCTGCTTTAATCCCAAAAATAACCCAATGACAGCACCTAGAAGCACGCCAGCGGGCCCCAAAACAAAGATGCCCCAAAGCGGCCCTAGATTTGCTTTAGAGCCGACTAGTAAGCCAATTAGGATCGGCCCGAAAAAGCCGAGGATCAATCCCGTGCCGCCGAGCAAAAGAGCTGTGCCAAGGGCGTATCCTAAAATTATTGCTAACCGTTTAAGTTGCCCCATCAACTACTCACTCAGGCGGAGTTCCTCTGTTATGGTGGGATTACTATAAAAAATAATGAGCGCAGTAATGATACTTTACAGCGGAGATTTAAGTCCCTATAGCGCAAAAGTGCGCATGCAAATCTATGCCATGGGTATTGCTGAGGACTTCAGTTTCGAACTGCCAGTGGTCCAATTTTTCTCGGGAAAGCTAAAGGAAACTTCGCCCATTGGGCGGATCCCTATACTGAAAACCAAGGAGGCGATCATTCCCGAGTCCGAGGTGATAGCTGAGTATATTGACGAGCTATATCCACAACGGGCGCTTGGTGGCAAAACCCAATTAGAGCGAGCCAATATAAGAGTGTTGAGTCGTCTTGCGGATACCTATCTGATGGATAATATTTTTCTAGCGCTCTCTCAGTTAAGGACGTCTGAGCCTAACAAAGGCGTTATCGATCTCTTGGTATCTCAGGTTGTACGAGGGGTTACGGCATTGGATGAGTATCTCTCCCCAAATGGTTACGCGGCAGGTGGTCAGGAGTTGACCCGTGCTGACTGTAGTTTAGTGCCGGCCCTATATATGTGTGATCGGACACTTCCTAGGTTGGGTGTGAGCAATCCGATAATAGGACTGGAGAAAACTGAGAAGTACTGGTTGCGTGTTCAGAAAAACGAGCACGCGGCGAAGATTATTTCCGAGATGGATCGTGGGCTCAGAGCTCGGTTGGACGGCTCTGAGCAGCGTATGGTGGAAGAGGCGATGAAAAAAGCAGCGCAGCAGGGCTCCGAGGGATAAAGTACTTTTTGCCATTAATCAGATTGTTCGCGGCAGAGATTAGTAGGTGCGGAAGCACATATTAAAAACTCAAGTAAAGGTACTAGCATGAAATCACATCAGCTAAGCGAGATCCCCACGGTTGATTGGCGTG
>CBFHQN010000280.1:0-1401 GCA_965657765.1 Luminiphilus sp.
CTCGAGTATGGTCGATTTCTTCTTGATGCTATTACTTCCCGGTGGGGGTGATGAGCTTCAAGGCATCAAGAAGGGCATTTTGGAGCTAGCCGACGCCATCATGATCAATAAAGCCGATGGCGAGAGCGCGAGCTTAGCGCGTAAAACCAAGTTGCATTACCAAAGCGCCATGTCGTTATTGGCAAGTAACGACTTCTGGAAGCCTGAAGTACACACCTGCTCAGCGCTTGAGCATGACGGCATTGCTGATTGCTGGTCGATGATGAAGCGCTACCAGCAAGAGGCCACTGAGCACGGTGCGATTTCTCGGAGTCGTGCCGAGCAGAATCTGCAATGGATGACCCAGCTTATGGATGAAATGTTGCGTCAGCAACTTACGGACAACGCGAGCATTCGTGAATCGCTACCGGCTATCAAAGAGCAGGTTAGTGCGGGCACACTGACACCCGTGAGTGCTGCAGTTAATGTCATCAATATGCTCAGCGAGCACCAGTAATCACATGCGTTTCTTGGTCTTGGATAAGTTAATTAATCTCGAGGACGGCTACCGAAGGCGCTTCAAGATTGATTCTTTAGATCTCATCCTTGCAAAGGAAGGCAGTGATATCTTCGCGTTTGGTGCCGTGTGCCCGCATCAAGAACAGTCGTTGGATGAGGCGATCATAAAAAATCAGATTGTGACCTGTCCCCGCCACGGCTTTGGCTTCTCTCTTACCTCTGGCGCGCACGTCGAGGGTTTCTGCGCATCACTACCTGTCTACGAGGTGCATTTCGAGGGAAACGAGGTCGGGGTGTTACTCGAGCATTAATGTGTATTAGTGTGTGTCGTTCAGGAAGCGTTCTTCGAGATACCCGAGTGACCACCACTGCTTGATAATATCGATCTGGTAATCGTCAAGCGAACTGACTTCAACGAATTCACCGCCACAGATAGTGCACAGCAAGGACTCATCTTTTCGGCGAAATTCGTAGCGCTCACCGCCTATGTAAGCAGAAATTTGGTCGCCATCCTCTCGCCAAAGCAGCCTTTGACTGGGATTAAGTTCAACAAAGCTTGCTATCGGCTCGTCGGTTTGTTCGGGCTGTTGACTAAGATCCGACAATAACTCTGCATACCAATCACCATCAGTGTCCAACGCCTTTAGTGCGTTAAAAACCGCCTGCCGCGCGTTTTCAGTATGAGTACTCAGGATTTCACCTGGCTTAGGCTGGATCTTCATTGAGTCCCCATCTTCGAGTAGAAGCTCGTCTCCGAGCCGATCGATGACGGTGTCGGATAAACGTGCGATGAGATCGGTTACTCTGGGCGCTCGAAAGCCCAAAGAATAGGTCATGCTCTCACCAACGGCTTCTCCCCAGTGCGCAAACCCAGGTGGCACATAGAGAACATCGCCGGGTTGA
>CBFHQN010000281.1:0-1380 GCA_965657765.1 Luminiphilus sp.
GCGTAAACAACCGACCAAGACCCCGAGACATACATAATACCGTCAACAACAATAGGCGTCGCTTCAGCACCACGGGGCTTATCCATGGTGTAAACCCAGCTAACGCCCAGATCTTGGATGGTGTCTCCATTGACTGACGCCAACGATGAATGACGCGTTTCGTCGTAGGAACCACCGTAGGTCAGCCACATCTCGGGCTCTTCTGCGGCATTCATAATGCGGCCTGTATCAACCGCAGCAACGGCTGGCGCTGCAGCTGCGGACGAATCTAGTCCCGCATCACTGGGTGCATCAGAGCCACCACAGGCAGCAAGCACGGTGGTCGCGAGTAGGCTTACAAAAACGTTATTGTGTGACATCCAGAGGTCCTCAGAGCTTTGTTGTTATATCCCTGAGTCTAGCCAATGTGGCTGTGATGTGGAACCGTCTTTATTTAGCTAGGAAGCCCATCGCATCCTCTAAACCGCCTAGGGTTAAGGGATACATTTTTTGCTCCATCAACTGATTGGTAATGGAAATTGACTGCGTATATTGCCACTCGTCCTCAGGCACGGGATTTAACCAGACGCACTTCTCGTAGGTTGACCGCAACCGCTCCAACCAGATAGCGCCGGGCTCCTCGTTCCAGTGCTCCACACTACCGCCGGGCTGAACAATCTCGTAGGGAGACATTGACGCATCGCCAACGATCACCACCTTGTAGTCGTGACCAAACTTATGCATGACGTCGTGCAGAGCGGTACGTTGGTTGTGACGCCGGATGTTATTTTCCCAAACGTTGTCGTAAAGAAAGTTGTGGAAGTAGAAATGCTTTAGGTGCTTGAACTCGCTACGAGCGGCTGAGAACAACTCCTCGCAAACTTTGACGTGTGGATCCATCGACCCGCCGACATCAAGGAACAGCAACACTTTAACGGCGTTGTGACGCTCTGGCACCATCTTGATATCTAAAAGCCCCGCATTGCGCGCCGTGGAGCTAATGGTGTCGTCTAAGTCGAGCTCGTCGGCAGACCCCGTTCGCGCAAACTTACGAAGTCGTCGCAGGGCGACTTTTATGTTTCGTGTCCCAATCTCAACGCCATCGTCGAGGTTCTTAAAGTCCCGTCGGTCCCATACCTTTACCGCTTTTTTGTTCTTGCCCTGGCCGCCCACCCGAATACCTTCGGGGTGGAAACCATCATTGCCGAACGGTGAGGTACCGCCTGTACCAACCCATTTGTTGCCACCTTCGTGACGCTTTTCCTGCTCTTCCAGACGCTTCTTGAACTCATCGATCAGTTTCTCGAGACCACCGAGAGACTCGATCTTTGCCTTGTCTTCTTCTGACAATTGCTTAACGAACTCGGAACGCAACCAATCATCGGGAATCAAGGCTTCGAT
>CBFHQN010000282.1:0-1365 GCA_965657765.1 Luminiphilus sp.
ATGAACGATCTAAGCCAGGGCCAACACCAAGAACTCACCGCCGAACAGCAGTGGGAGCAATTCTCAGTGCTCGAGTCGGCTGAGGATTACATCGATAGCCTCCGAGGCCGTAATCTAGAGGTATTCCTTTTAGGGGAGCGTGTTGGCGAGCCCGTTGATCATCCGATCATCCGCCCGTCGATCAACGCGATGGCAGAGTCCTACATCCTCGCTGAAGAGGACCCAGAGCTCGCTACCGCGTGGTCATCCATCTCCGAGCAGCAGATCAATCGCTTCCTCCACGTGCCCGAGTCCTCTCAAGACCTAGTTCAAAAGAACAAAATGCAACGGCGAATGGGCCAACTCACGGGCACCTGTTTTCAGCGTTGCGCGGGACTGGACACGCTGAGTGTTCTTTTCTCGATCACTTATGACATCGATAAGAAGCACGGCACGCCGTATCACCCGCGCTATGTGAACTTCTTAAAGAAAGCGCAGCAGAACAACCTGATCGTCGGCGCAGGCATGACTGACCCAAAAGGCGATCGTAGCAAGCGCCCAAGTGACCAGGCAGACCCTGACCTCTTCATGCACGTCACGCGACGCACCGAGGCGGGCCTCTACGTCAAAGGTGCCAAGGCGCACATGACGGGTGGTCTGAATTCACATTGGATCTGTGTGATGCCCACCATGAACATGCTCGAGGGCGATAAGGACTATGCGGTCATCGGCATGATCCCCGCCACGGCGCCAGGGCTTACCTACATCTATGGACGGCAATCCTGCGACACGCGAGCGCTGGAAGCGGGTGATATCGACAAGGGCAACGCGAAGTACGGCGGCCAAGAAACCCTCGTGATTTTCGACGATGTGTTCATCCCCTGGGAGCATGTCCTGATGGACGGCGAGTACGAGTTCGCGCAGGAGCTGGTCTCGCGGTTCACCGCCTACCATCGAGCGAGCTACGTCTGTAAAACAGGCTTGGGCGACGTCATGATTGGTGCCGCTTCGAGTGTTGCTGAGATGAACGGCGCTGAAACCGCTAGTCACGTTCGCGACAAACTTGTGGAGATGACTCACCTCAACGAGACGATTTACTCTTCGGGTATTGCCTCATCCTACGAGGCCACCGAACACGAGAGTGGAGCCTTTATTAACGACCCCATCCTCGCCAACATTTGCAAACACAACGTCACACGTTTTCCTTACGAAATCTCGCGGCTTGCACAGGATCTCGCCGGCGGTCTCATGGTCACACTGCCATCGCAGGCTGATTTCGAGCACGAAACTATTGGCCCACAGCTCGAGAAATACCTCAAGGGGAAGACGTCGGTAAGTACCGAGGATCGAACCCGAATGCTTCGGCTAATAGAGAATATGACCTTA
>CBFHQN010000283.1:0-1324 GCA_965657765.1 Luminiphilus sp.
GCACGTTGGCGACCTGAGGCCCAGTTGCACTGTCGATAACCGTGACGTTCGATACCAGTAAATCGATATCTTCAAGGCGTGGTGATGTCGCAGGGCGCGAGCAACCCATAACCCCCAACAGGCAGAAACTCAGGATGACGACTGACACGTACTTTAGCCTCAACATCGCTCCGCACTTCTCTTTTTTGCTCTAACTTTTGCTCTCACTTTTACGCTCACGTTTACTCTCGCTTTTGCGCTCTCTTGTACTCGCTTGTCATCTCGTTCGTGCTTGTTTCTTTTCTTGTCCGAGCTGACTGTGCTCAAGGATCAGATGCAGGTCGAAAACGCTGTCCCAGTGTGATACCTATTCAGTTCTAACATCAAATATAAATAGGGTCGAAACCTATGTCGAAATCACCGTCTTCTCGCTCGCTCGTAGTTGCTTCAATATTCGTTGCCGGCGCAGCTTATTCAGGCCTAAGTTATGCCGCTGGCGAGACAATGGAATCTGAGGTGTGGGATGTTTCCTCGCCAGACTACTCGGTCGATGCACAAACCATTCCACTGAGCGTCAGCGAGGGGACCTGGATGAACCTTGATATCTCCCCCGACGGGAGTCGAATTGCCTTCGACCTCTTGGGAGACATCTACGAAGTTCCGATTACTGGCGGCAAAGCATCGCCCCTCTTAAGTGGTCATGCTTGGGAGATTCAGCCTCAATACAGCCCTGACGGACGCTTCCTCGCCTTTACATCCGATCGAAACGGGGCGGATAACATCTGGGTAATGGAACTCGCGAATCCGGACAACACGCAGCAAATCACTCACGAGACATTTCGCTTACTCAACAATCCTAGCTGGCATCCATCGGGTGACTACCTCGTCGCAAAAAAGCACTTCACCACGTCACGATCGCTCGGCACTGGGGAAGTTTGGCTTTATGACGCCAATCTCGACGCGAACGTTGCCCGCGCGAATCTCTCAGGATCAGTGCTGGTCGAGCGCCCCAGTCCGGCCTTCCAAAAGGAGTTAGGTGAACCTACGTTTAGCGCCGATGGTAAATCGGTTTTCTACATCCAGAACACCACGCCCGGTAATACTTTCATCTACCACGAGGACAGCAACGGAGAGGTCATGGCCATCAAACGCTATGACTTGGAGCAAGGTGAAATCAGCAAAGTCGTTGGTGGTGCCGGCGGTGCTGTAAGACCAACACCTTCCCCCGACGGCAAATCGCTTGCCTTTGTAAAACGGGTGAGAGCCGCATCCCGCCTCTTTGTTTTGGACCTCGAATCGGGTGAACAAACCATGTTGGTCGATGATCTCGATCCCGACATGCAAG
>CBFHQN010000284.1:0-1321 GCA_965657765.1 Luminiphilus sp.
TGAGCCGTCGATTGTACAACGACTTCATTGCCTTTTGTTTTCAATTCAATTTCGCCAGCTTTAACCGCCCCTTCCAAAGCGGATGCAAGTCTTTCTGCGACAATTTTTGAGTTACTTTGCGAACCCTTATCAGAATATTCGTTGCCTTCCATTTGGCCACCAGTATCGAGTGCTTCTCCTTGGTCCGCATCTTTATCCTCTGACTCGCGCTCTATTTCATCAAGGTTCTCGATCGTTGTTTCTTGCGTTATTTCGTCGATGATAGCAGCTACGGGAGAGGGACTAAAATTTACTTCAATGACAGTGGTGCCTTTGGGTTGCTCCAAAACGACTGCCTCTCTTTGAACGCCAAATGACATTCTTAGGGAGCCAGTCAACTGCTTAAACTTGGGAACGTCAAAATCTGCAAATGTCAAAATCAACACAAAAATAGCAAGGAGAATGCAGATCATGTCTGCAAATGTTGCCATCCATATTGGTGAACCTACAGGGGGACATTTATGTTCCTCTTCTTCGTCTTCATCAATGATAACGACGACTTGTTCTTCTTGTGTTTCATTTGACGTATTCATTGTTACGCGGCCGCCTCTAGAGCAATTTGTTCCTTCAAGGAAAGATTAGAAGCTAAATTTTCTTGTATATTTCGGGGGCTTTCACCGCGCGCGATAAATCGTAAACCATCGATTACTATCTTACGATATTTAACTTCCAGATCAGTATTATATTCCATTTTTGCAAGCATCGGTCCAAAAACAAGGTTCGCTAACAATGCTCCGTATAAAGTTGTAAGCAAAGCGACTGCCATTGCGGGGCCAATGGCTTTTGGGTCTGTCATATTGCCCAACATCATAACCAAACCAATAAGCGTGCCTATCATTCCCATTGCGGGGGATACGTCGATCCATACCTTCACAATTGTTTGCATGCCTTGGTGACGTAATCGCAGGGATTTTACTTCTGCGTCCAATATACGCTTTAGTTTACCTTCATCAGCTCCATCCACTAAGAGCTGTTTTCCTTTTTCAAAAAATGGATCGGGGGTCTCCTGCGGTTCGAGCGCCATCAGGCCGCTTTTGCGCGCAATGGCTGATAATTCTGACATACGAAGAATAGCCTCTGTATTATCGAGTTTTAGGACCTTGAAAACTGTCATCATAGCTTTGAAGTGGCCGAGGAAGTTGCTCATCGTCGAAGAATACATCACACACATCATGGAGCCGCCAAATACAATCGCGGCGCCTGGTGCGTTCCAATATGGTTCGATCCCACCCTGAGACAGCATGCTTCCCACAACAAATGCCAACGCACCTGCGAAGCCAAT
>CBFHQN010000285.1:0-1302 GCA_965657765.1 Luminiphilus sp.
CCATTCGCACAATCGGCCTCGGCTAAACGATCCTTTACCAGACCGATAATGATGTCATCCGACACCAAGCCGCCCTCATCCATAATGACCTTTGCACGCTTACCCAGTTCGGTACCCGCCTTCACGGCACTGCGTAACATATCGCCAGTGCTAATTTGCGGAATCCCAAAATGATCACACAAAAAAGCGGCTTGAGTGCCTTTTCCGGCACCGGGGGCGCCTAGGAGAATTATTCGCATGTTGTTCCTATTTGCTGTTATTGCCCAGCATTGCGACCGAAGAGCGAGAAAATACACAGAGAGTGCTCCGCTTACAAGTCGTTGTTACCCTCTTGCTCTTTGGCCGCAGCCCATCGCGCTTCTAGCTGCTCAACCGACTCTTTCTCTAATCGACTTCCAGCCTCGTATGCCGCAGACTCCGCTCGCCTTACCCGTAGCTCAAACCTCCGGTTTGATTTACGAAGCGCGGCCTCGGCATCAACCTTAAGATGCCGAGCCAGATTAACGACGGTGAATAATACGTCGCCCAGCTCGTTTTCGATCTCTCGTTGCCCATGTATTTCGCGGGCCTCTGCGAGTTCATCGAGTTCGCTTCCAAGGCTCCGAAGAACTGAATCAGCCGAGACAAAATCATAGCCAACAGATGACGCGCGCTTCTGCAGTTTTTGCGCGCGAGCGAGCGCACTGAGGGTGGCCGGAACATCATCCACTGCACTCTGCTGCGCCCGAGCAGCGCGCTCTGAAGCCTTTTCTGCTTCCCAGTTAGTCTTGATCTGATCAACGGATGCTCGATCTGTGATAACGCCCTCTAATTGGCCGTCTTTGAATACGTGGGGGTGGCGCCTCAGTAACTTGGCGGTAATACCAGAAACCACACTATCAAAATCAAATAGACCGTCTTCTTTGCCCAGCTGGCTGTAGAAAATAACCTGAAAGAGCAAATCGCCGAGCTCTTCCTCGACATGTTCAAGATCACCCTGCTCGAGAGCATCGATCAACTCTAGACACTCTTCTAGTGTGAATGGCGCAATCGACTGGTAGGTCTGTTTCAGATCCCAGGGACAGCCTGTCTCAGGGTCTCGCAGCCGCTCCATCAGTCGCTTCAGATCGGCGATATCGTAAGCGGGCTGAGCCTTCTCATTCATGCCTGATAGACACCTGTAGACAAATAGCGATCGCCTCTGTCGCACACAATAGCTACGACAGTGACGCCATCATTTGCTTCAGCAATATCGATCGCTGTTGCGATTGAAGCGCCCGAGGAAACGCCCGCAAAAATCCCTTCCTCACGAGCCATCTGCCG
>CBFHQN010000286.1:0-1299 GCA_965657765.1 Luminiphilus sp.
CATTTGTGTTCAGATCAGTGAGGAATGCTTTGACGCCGATCTTTTCAGCTTCGTCCCCTACCTCCCAATCTCCAGCGTAGCCATCTGTATTGACACATGCATTTGTTCCCAGTCGACGTAACTTAGCATAGCCACCAAATCCATATCCTTCGCTGAAACTCGCGCGTGTCGCCGTAAAGTCAAACTGCTTGTAATATTGCATACAAACAGTAACAGGGAAGTTGAGACCAGCCCAACTTACCAAAATATCATAAGTGTATTTTTCACCGTTGATTTTGATCTCGCTGATCGCGGTAACCGACGCGCCCGATTTTGCAAAAGACACTGGCTGCTTTAGTTTGTGGAAGCTTTGCTCGTCATAAACACTTGGTACCTGACCCGATAAATACTTCTTAAATGCCCTTGAATGTGATGTTGTTTTTGCTTCGCCAATCAGAGGAGTGAGCTGTTCAAACATAACTCTTATCTTCTCTTGAGGCTCATCTTTGAACCTTGACTCTGGAATTATCTTTAACGGATTGCCGCGCGCCCGATAATTTTTGTGCGTAAATTGCATCGACCCATCATTTCGTAAGAATGCCGCGCGCACCTTATACTGGTTGCTACCACCACCTCCACCGGCAAAATAAATGTCACTATCACCATCACGATCAACATCATCAAATCTAATTTCTTCAATGAAATTATTCCATTCATTTCCTTCGTGCTTAGGCTTGAAGCTTTCTGGTGCTTCCACGAGAGGGTAAAACCGAGATTGAAATTTCAGGTCACCTAGATTTTCGATGATTTGTAATCCAGTGCCTACATAGAGAACGCCTGCTCTAGACAAAGTAATGTCCAAATCCCCATCAGCATCTAAATCCCACAAACTAACTTCCGGTACAGTGCTCCAGCCGGGTATCATCTGAAGTTTCACGCGCTTTGAAAAATTCCCTCTACCATCATTCAGAACTACACCCGTGTCCGTTGAACCTTGTCGCTCGTGTCCGGCGTGGACCAAGTCTAAATCTCCATCGCCATCAACGTCACCTAACTCAATTCCGAAGGCGTGAATAGAACCACACCGACGTTTCTTGAGCTGTCCGTCGCCTTGATTGATCCAACACGTCAACGCTTCCTTCAATTCGGTTAAAACTATGTCTACATCACCGTCGCCATCAATGTCACCGACCGCTCCACCGTGGTCAAAAATCACGTAATTAGAGTGACTAAGATGGGTAGCAGAACTTTCTAACCAGGTGCCGTCTGATTGACTCAAAAAGTAAGAATCTCGGAAACCTTTATGCGTGCCGATTGCGT
>CBFHQN010000287.1:0-1250 GCA_965657765.1 Luminiphilus sp.
CAGCTTCCGATGCTGAGCCGAACCCATGGCCAGACAGCTAGCCCAACAACACTGGGCAAAGAAATGGCGAATGTGGCTGTCCGGCTAAAGCGGCAACTAGAAGCTGTTGAAGCTGTAAAGCCCCTAGGTAAGTTCAATGGCGCCGTGGGTAACTTTAACGCGCACCTCAGCGCTTACCCTACGCTCGATTGGGAACAGATTTCGCGCGAATTTGTAGAGTCACTAGGTCTCACTTGGAACCCCATGACGACACAAATCGAGCCGCACGACTATATGGCTGAGCTGTTTCAGGCAATGATGCGCTTCAACACAATTTTGATCGACTTTGATCGGGATATATGGAGCTACATTTCACTCGGTTACTTCAAGCAAAAGACCATCGCTGGCGAAATTGGGTCCTCAACCATGCCGCATAAGGTCAACCCCATCGACTTCGAGAACTCCGAGGGCAACCTCGGGCTCGCTAATGCTGTTCTTGCTCACCTCTCTGAGAAACTGCCTGTCAGTCGTTGGCAACGTGATCTTACCGATAGTACGGTCCTACGAAACATGGGTGTTGGCTTCGGCTATTCGTTGCTCGCCTACACGTCGACACTCAAAGGCATCAGTAAGTTGGAAGTCAACGCAGCGAAGCTGGCTGAAGACCTCGACAATAGCTGGGAAGTCCTCGCTGAACCCATCCAAACGGTGATGCGTCGCTACGGCATCCCCGAGCCCTATGAAAAGCTCAAGGCACTGACGCGCGGACAGGCAATAACGAAGGAAATTCTCCAGGAATTTGTTGCGACGCTCGACTTGCCTAAGGATGTCATTGCCGAGCTCCAAGCACTGACCCCCTCGACCTACGTTGGTATGGCAGAGACTCTCACCAATAACTGGCTGGATTAATCGTTGATCTCCCCGCGCTTTCAGTTCGACGCGCAAGCTTTTCTGGTCGACTGCTGGCAGAAAAAACCCATGCTTATCCGGGGCGCTATACCGGGGTTTCAATCTCCCATTACGCCTGAGGAGCTGGGCGGGCTCGCTATGGAGCCCGACGCTGACTCTCGCATCGTCTGCCTAGAGGATGGGGCTTGGTCGCTAGAACATGGACCGTTCAACGAGCATGATTTTCAACGAAAAGGAAAATGGAGCCTCTTGGTCCAGCGGGTAGATGAATGGTTCCCCGAGGTAATGGCACTCCGTGGGTGTGTCGATTTCCTACCGCAGTGGCGCTTCGATGACATTATGGTCAGCTACGCAACAGACGG
>CBFHQN010000288.1:0-1235 GCA_965657765.1 Luminiphilus sp.
AGTATGACAAGCTGTACCAGTCGAGACGTCATGGGCAAATATTGCTCGGTGTCTTCTTCTACTTTTACGTTGATACAACAGTGGCTTTTGGCTGCAAGCGGCGAGCCCTCAGCAGTTAGAGAGACGACACTTGCCTCCGTTTGGCGGGCAATCTCTGCTGCCTCAATCAAAACCTTTGTTCGACCCGTGTGCGAAATGAAAAAGAACAGATCGCCCACGCCGGCTGATGCGGCGAGCATGCGCTGCATCAGTGGATCTTCATGCGTGAAAACGGGTACGTTGAATCTAAAGAACTTGTGTTCCGCATCTCTTGCGACGGCAGCCGATGTACCCAAGCCAAAGAAATAAACACGACGCGCCTGTGCGATTTGATCGACCGCTTGCGCAATTGCTTTGAGCGGGAGCTCTTCTTTGGCCGTCAAAAGCGCATTAATCGCATTGTCGAATAGCTTCGAGGGGAACGTGTTGATGTCGTCGGAGAACTCGACGGCGCGACTTACATATTTAACGCCTGATGCTAGGGAAGTGGCGAGTTGGAGCTTGAAGTCAGGAAAGCCAGTTGCGCCGAATCGCTTGCAGAATCGGTTGACGCTCGGCTCGCTGACGCCTGCGGCGGCTGCTAGCGAGGCGATACTGGAGCGCGTCGCTTCCTCGGGTGCCTTAAGAATTGCGTTGGCGACCTTGGCCTCTGACTTATTAAGCTCGCCCAACTGGCGCTGAATGACTGCAAGTAAATTAGGTTCAGACGTCATCATGAAGTCTTCATTGGTAATAATATTACAGATAATGCCTGATTTACGTCAGTTTCGCACCGAAATTTTGGATTTTACCGCTTAAAAATTGTAATAAAACTAAAAATAAGTTGAATTTCCGCGTTTTCTGTTTGTATTTTTGTAAATTTACTACATAATAATCCCCATCAAAGGGGGACGTTATGATTAACGTAGCTATCAACGGGTTTGGACGTATCGGACGTAACATCTTGCGAGCGCTTTATGAGCGTCCTGAAATGACGTCTCAGCTCCGCATCGTTGCTATCAACGATCTAGGCACGCCTGAGATCAACGCCCATCTTCTGCAGTTTGATACGACGCATGGACGCTTTGGTGCCTCCGTGTTGGTAGAAGACAACGCGATGGTGGTGAATGGCGATCGAATAGCGGTCTACGCCGAGCGCAACCCTGAAGACTTACCCTGGGGTGAGCTCAATATCGATGTTGTTTTTGAGTGCACGG
>CBFHQN010000289.1:0-1216 GCA_965657765.1 Luminiphilus sp.
GCTCGCGCCTCAGGCCAATCAGCTTTCTCCCAAAGACTGGTAAAGAGGAATTTAAAAACGGCGGGCCAGCTGTTTCCCTCCGCATCGCGGTTATAGAAATGACTGCCGTCGTAATGGTCAGAGACAGGGTAGTCGCGCTCTTCAACCAGACTGCAGGCGGTCAGTGCCGATAGGATCACGGCGCAACCCACTAAGACGCGTCGCTTCGCGTAAACGGCTGTAGCGCGTGTGGGTTGAAAGCGATTGGATTGAAAGGACTGCGAAAAAAAACGAGACATCATATTCATGCGCAATTTACGTCTGGGTACAAAGAGGCGATCATCCACTCACCACACTTTACCGGTAGTGCTGCAAACGACACGGCGATGATTGACCACATACGCGCACAATTCCAATCACATTTTGGCAACACCCGAGACCTATCGGTTGTAATGGCGCCCGGCCGTGTCAATTTGATAGGTGAATACACCGATTTTAATGATGGCTTTGTGTTGCCAATGACGGTGGATCGCGGGGTCTTTTTCGGTATTCGGCCTCGCAGCGATGATCGTATCTCGGTTGTCTCACTCAAATTTGACGAAACCGTTGCTTACAGCCTTGGGACCTTCGAGCAACCGAATGCGGGCCACTGGTCTTGCTATGTACTGGGCGTGGTTGAGGAGCTGAGATTACTGGGGCTGATTCCTTCCGGGTTCGAGGCGGTCATCGATGGCAATCTAAATCTCGGTGCCGGCCTGAGTTCCTCTGCCGCTGTGGAGACAGCAACGGCTTTGGCATTGCAGACGATTTTCAAATTTACGATGCCGCGCGCTGATATCGCGGCCCTCTGCCAACGCGTCGAGCACCGTTATGCGGGTGTGATGTGCGGGATTATGGATCAGTTCGCTAGTGGTCTCGGCCGCGCTAATCATGCGCTGATGCTCGACTGCCGATCACTCTCGTACGTGGACATTCCCGTTACCTTGGGCGCTCACCGGATTGTCATTATCTCCAGCGAGGTAAAGCGCGAACTCGCGTCCTCTGCTTACAACGAGCGTCGTGCCCAGTGCGAGGAGGGTGTTGCACTCTTTAAACAATACGACCCGTCGGTTCGGGCGTTGCGCGATGTCACACTCGACCAAGTAAATGCGCACGCGAGCGAGCTCTCAGACATTGTCCGGCGGCGGTGCAGTCATGTTGTCAGTGAGAACATGCGCGTCCTGAATGCGTCAGCCGC
>CBFHQN010000290.1:0-1209 GCA_965657765.1 Luminiphilus sp.
ATGCAGTCACCAGAAATACATCGGGGAAGGTATTTCTGTTTCTGAGCCTCGTTTGCGACGTTAGTGAGGTAAGGCGTCGTTACATCGTTGTGCAACGAGAAACCAATACCCGTCAGGCCCAAGCGACAAAGCTCTTCAGCCACTACCATGTTGTAGCGAAAATCAGCGCCAACACCGCCGTACTCCTCAGAGGCACCCGGACAGAGCATTCCCTGCTCTCCAGCCTTGTACCAAAAGTTACGATCTATCTGCCCGTCTTTCTCCCATTGCACATGTTGCTCATAGGCCTCCTCCATGAGGAACTTACGAACCATATCCCTGAAAACATCGTGCTCTGAATCAAAAATGTGACGTGGAATCATGCCCTGAACCCTTTTTGTTTTAATCGCTTAGTGCTCTAGTCTGCCCCCCAAAGGCACTGTATTCGAGCGGCTGTGAGTCTACCCATATCAGTAGCTGTCTACCACCAAGCAACGGACAAATCCGCTCACAACCTAATCGCATTTTGAAGACAATGGCATTTCGACCTTGATTAAGTCCTACGTGAAGATCGAGTCGCGGCTCTACATCGACATGCATTTGATAGCCGAGGACTGGACGGCAAAAAATTAGCCGCCTCGGCAAACAGTTAACCTAGGTTCGTGGGTGTTTGCGGGCGTAAAAAGGGAGCGCAACAAGGTAAGTAAGACTCAGCATCGTCAGTGTTTCCCAAGGGTAGATGAGAAGGCTCGCTATTAAGAGCGTGAAAATCGGAACCACCAAGAAACCATAGCTCTGCGAGACCTTAAGCGACTTAAGCGACAGCGTTGGCACCTGAGATACCGCAAGGAAGCCACAGCCGATAAGATAGATTGAGACGAGTGCTGGCGACTGAGTAACGAACTCAAAATCCAGCAAATGCAGGTACACAGGCATCAATGTAAGTAAGGCAAGCACTGGCGCAGGCACGCCCTCAAAAGTTTGTGCAGTGCCGGAGTCTTCACTCGCGTTAAAACGCGCCAATCGGTACGCGCAGCAGGCGGCTACGAGCATGACCGCCACCCATGTGAAGTCCACTTTAGCTGTCTGATTGAAAAGCGCGAGGTGGAGTATCAGCCCCGGTGCAATACCAAAGTTGAAGAAATCAGCGAGCGAGTCGAGTTCCTTACCCATCTTCGAGGTGGAATTAAGTGCCCGCGCTAGTCTGCCGTCCAAGCCATCCATGACCAT
>CBFHQN010000291.1:0-1208 GCA_965657765.1 Luminiphilus sp.
GATGTAAGGCTCATGCGTGACTCTCGCTTGCCTGGACAGGCGTTATTTAGAAAGGAACGACAGGCAGCGCTCATTGAAGAGCTCTGGATACTCCGACATCACCCAGTGTCCGCAGTAGTTCACGAGCTCTGCTTGAACGTTTCCCTTCATATGCAGAATTTTCCAGGTGCCAGAGGCAGGGCAGAAGCGATCCTCAGTGCCCCAGAACACCAAGGTATTAATATTGATGGAGGCGAGCTGATCGCTAAGATCTGGGATCTGCATGGTCGCAAGCACATGTGCATTCTGCGTTTCCAACGTCGCCCAGCGCTCATCAACTAGTTCGTCATCCACGTTTATTGGATCGTAAACGAGCTGGGTAAGGAGCTGGGCAAGAACTTCCTTGGTGAATTCGGGCGAGCCCATGGGATATTTCACCATGGCCTGAATACCGGGCATGGAGAAGTAATCTTCGCGGGACTCGATACCGCCCGGTGCCATGAGAATGAGTTTCTCGACGCGCTCGGGATGGCGGAGTGCGAGTCCAAGCGCTACGGCACCACCGAGTGAATTACCTACCAGCACTGCGCTGGCGACGTCAGCGCTGTCCATCAACGATACGAGTCCGTCGACGAAGAAGTCGAGTGTATGGTCCACATCCTGCGGCTTTGACGTTTTTCCGTAGCCCCACTGATCGTAGACAATGCAGCGGTAACCAGCCTCTTGGAACGCCGAGACGTTGTGCTTGAAGTTACTCCAACCGCTGGCACCGGGGCCGCTTCCGTGGATGAAAATGGCAGTACCGGTTGCCTCCCCGATAGGCGCGTGATCGGTGTAGTGGATGAGCCGCTCGGGCGTCACTTCATGATATTGCGATGTCTCGGGGTTGGCTGCCATTAGATGAATACGTCCTTGTTTTCCATGCCCAGCGTGACGCTACCCAAATTTCGTGCAAATGCGGTTGGGTTGTTAGCCACGTGACAGCGCGCGATGTGGATGTCGTGCCAAAGCTGCTGGAGAGGGTGGCCGTTGAACACGGAGCGTCCACCCGCAACATCGAACAACGTATCAATTGCTTCGATGGCCTTATCGATCACGATCGACGCCTGGTAGCGATACATGATGCGCTCTTCAAGCGTAGGCTTCCAATTGGCGGCTTCCATCTTATTGAAGTTGTGATACATCACTGCTTCGAGCTCACCGATGGTGTTGAGTACCTTAGCGAGACG
>CBFHQN010000292.1:0-1201 GCA_965657765.1 Luminiphilus sp.
CCATGTACGGGAGTCGATCAGCGAGGCTGAATTTGTATCGCTCCGGGAAGCGCGTGATGCGCAGTTGGCCATGCCAAAGCTGATTCTACCGTCTTTGCAGGTCAATATACGTGCCGGCGCACTGCCCGTGCACCCGGTTACCCGAAAACCATTTATTACCATGCCGCTTAACGCTTTTGGCGGAGATGATTTAAAGAATATCGTTGAAAATCAATAATTAAAGGGGGTTTTATGAGCTCAACATATGATGTCGTTGTCGTTGGTGCAGGCGCAGGTGGTCTTGCGGCGGCCTCAAGCTTGCTAAAACGTAGTAAACACATCCGGGTTGCAGTGGTCGACCCATCGGAAACACACGATTACCAGCCCGGTTGGACCATGGTGGGTGGAGGCATTTTCGAGCAGAAAAGCACCCGCAGGCCCATGCACTCTCTCATCCCGGCGGGAGTAAGCTGGATTCGCAATTCAGTCACGACCTTTTTTCCCGAGACCAACTGCGTTGAGTTGGATAATGGAGAGCGATTGACGTACTCCCAGTTAGTCGTTGCCGCGGGACTGAAGCTTGATTTTGCCGCAATTCCTGGCCTTGAAGAGACACTTGGCCAGAACGGGGTGACGTCTAATTACCGTTATGACCTTGCGCCTTACACGTGGGACCTCGTAAAAAACCTAAAAAGTGGAAATGCAATCTTTACTCAGCCACCTATGCCGATTAAGTGCGCGGGTGCGCCGCAGAAAGCCATGTATCTATCGGGTGACCATTGGTTCAGAACCGGAGCGCTCCAAACCATCAACATCGAGTTTTGCACCTCGACGCCCGGTTTGTTCGGTGTCGCTGATTACGTTCCGGCGCTGATGGAGTACGTGGAGAAATATCGCGCAAAGCTTAACTTCCAACATACGCTGATATCGGTTGACGGACCCAATAAAACAGCGACGTTTAGAGATGGCGACGGTAACGAGGTCGTTAAGGCGTTTGATCTGTTACACGTCTGCCCTCCCCAGACAGCGCCAGACTTTATAAAAGCGTCTCCACTGGCTGACAGTGCGGGTTGGTTGGAAGTCGATCAACACACACTACAGCACAGCCGATACGACAATATTTGGGGTCTTGGCGACTGCACAAACACGCCTAATGCAAAAACCGCGGCAGCGGCTCGCGTACAGGCGCCGATTGTCGCCATTAATATCGTTGCAGCACTGG
>CBFHQN010000293.1:0-1200 GCA_965657765.1 Luminiphilus sp.
GCCGCGAACAGGATTTTTGGGTCAATAGATAGAAACTTCGACAGGTCTGCAGGTGCGGTCAGCAGAATCAGCGAGGATGCCTACATCCTATAGTGCCTTTATTTGTCCTATACCTGGATTGGGTTCTGCCCGATTCCTTGCCCACAGGCACGCCGAAGCGTTCTTCCAATGACTTTCGCGCGACTTCCAATGCCTGCCTGATACAGGCATCTGCGAGCCACGAGACATCTCGCATGGTTTCCTGGGCCGTCGCGATGCGATTCAGATCGCGCCACACGATGCGCAGCATCTGTCGCTGCCGGAACCTGCGCAGCGCAGCGCTCGCGTCGGACTCCGCGGCCAGATCATCAACCAAGGCACTTTCCATCTCGCCCTCACGCATCGGCGAGGAGAGTGCTCCGCTAGTCTGAAGAGCGGCCAGAAGCCAGGGCCTGCGTCGAATGATCTCTCTGGCAAACAGAGAGCAAGCCAGCGTCGTGCCGAGTTGTTGAGCAAAAGCTGTGTCGCTTACTAGCGTGGAGAGTGCTGTGGTTTCCGCATCGTTTGCGGCTTCAAGGATGCTTTCCCAAGCGTGGGAAGCTTGCTGTCGGAGCTCCTCCGGCGCATCAGAGGAAAGCAGCTCGTGAGTAATCAACAGACTCAGTGGCTGATGGCAGGGGCCACGCGCAGCACTTCCTCGATGGTGGTTTCTCCGCGGGCGACGCGGGCGGCGCCGCTTACGCGAAGAGACTGCATGCCCTCAGACATGGCCACGTCCCGAAGCTGTGCCGTGTTGATAGTCGTGACGATCTCTTCCTGGACCGCAGGGCTGTTGATCAGCACCTCATAAATACCGCGGCGTCCCCGATAGCCTGTACCGCGGCACTGCTTGCAGCCCACGGCCTCATAGATGACCTCGGGCATGGGAACAGGATACGGATCCACCAACTCTGACCAGATCTCCGGGTCTGGCTCTTTGGGCTTCTTACAGTCAGGGCAGAGGACTCTCACCAGACGCTGGGACATGATGCCGCGGAGCGTCGCCTTGACCAGATAAGCGGGAGCACCCAGCTCAAGAAGACGCGAAACAGAACTCGGCGAGTCATTGGTATGCAGCTGACCGGATAGGAATGGCATGCCCAACGCCGCGAACAGGATTTTTGGGTCAATAGATAGAAACTTCGACAGGTCTGCAGGTGCGGTCAGCAGAATCAGCGAGGA
>CBFHQN010000294.1:0-1191 GCA_965657765.1 Luminiphilus sp.
TTTTTCATGAACCTTGTTGCGCTAGTGGTTCTGACGCTGCTCGCCACGCTTGCTGTTCCTCTAGTATTCTAGTTAGCGGCGGTGTTTTCAAAGAATCGCGCGCGAGGACGTGGCGGCCTTCGCCGCTAGGGTTAATTGACCTAAATTTGTTACTCTCTGCGAAACGAACATTCTTTTAGGCATAAGATTCTCATGTTGCGTGCAATTTCCCGATGGTACGAACAGAACCGTATTAAACCGATCCAGGCGGGGTTGGCTATTTCTCGCTTGCTTCGAGACCCCGATGACACGGGCCAGGTTTTCAAGATTTTGGAGGCCCTCCGCGGCAACTCTCTCGGTCGAGCGTTGGCGCGCATGCGCGCAGACGACCGGGGCATGCGTCTTTTAGAAGAGCAGCCGAATATTGTCACGGCATTGAACGACCGCGAGGGACTTTTAGCGATGCCCGAAGGCAGCATTGGTCGCGCTTATTACGACTTCGTTCATCGTGAAGGCTTATCAGCTGATGGCTTAATTGCTTCGAGTGAAGAAGCGCCCAGATTTGAAAAAATTGGGCGTCACGAGCGTTGGCTAGGGGACCGCCTTCGGGACATTCATGACCTGCAGCACGTGATGACCGGCTACGGTCGGGATACGCTAGGTGAGCTTTGTCTGCTGTCGTTTATGACGACCCAGACGCCGTCTCGCGGCATCGATTTCATCATTTTCATGGGTCGAACCAAGGGCCAGAAAGAGAACCCAGAGCTAGATCTCAAGACACTCGTTAAAGAAGGACGAGAAATCGGGCAGTCTGCAGAGTGGATGTTGTTCACCCGATGGGAAGACCGGCTTCACGAGCCACTGGCCAAAGTGCGAGAAGAGCTCGGTTTCACACCACCCTCAAAGTATCGCGCAGCACTTGAAGAGCTCGAGGGATCGCAAATGATCCGGACTCAGGCAGCCGCCTGAGGCCAGACCTTCGGGCTGCTTATTCTCAGCCCGCTTTAACGTTCTCAATCCACTGCATGACACGTCGCTCCAGCAAATCGAGCGGCAGCGAGCCTGCACCCAGTACCGTGTCATGGAAGCCACGAATGTCGAAGTCATCGCCGAGCGCTTCGATGGCGGTCGATCGCAATTCCAGAATTTTGATCATGCCGATTTTGTACGAGGTCGCTTGCCCGGGCATGACGATGTAGCGGCGTACCTCGG
>CBFHQN010000295.1:0-1139 GCA_965657765.1 Luminiphilus sp.
CGTTGTGCCTCGACGCTCGACGAACGGCGAGGCCAAATTGCTGCAGCTCACCGGCTGAGAGTACCTGAGAGTGGCTGCTAATCACTCGCTCGATAAGCGTAGTACCCGTTCGCGGCTGACCCAGCACAAATATGGGTGAAGGATCTTCCACGCCGGGTGGACGCGCTGCCAGCCAGTCTGCCGTGTAAGTGGCTTTGATAGCGTCAAACATGGCAATCTCATCGGCTTCATTGAACTCAACCGTTTCCCGTCGGGCCTTTGCGCCCTGACTAAATGCTGAAAATGCTGTTGGCCAATCGCCCAAGTCTTCACTCTCTTTGCCGATCGCGTAATGCAGGAAGCCTTGCGATCGTTTTGCCTGGCGTCCGGTCTCGATCAAGCGCTGCATTTGATCGATATGCTCTCGACTCTTGGCCCTCTCGGAGTTCGCAAGCCCCCAGTGGCACTGTGCGCTATTGGGCTCGAGGGCAATCGCTCGCTTGAACAGGCCGACCGCCTCATCGATCTTACCCAAAAACACTCGCACATTGCCGAGGTTCATTAATGATGAGGGATTGTTGGGCACCATCTGATCCGCGCGCTCAAAAAAGAGCTCCGCGGCTTCGTACTCGCCGAGTGAATTGAGCACTGTGCCGGTCAGCTCAATCACCATAGGGTCGTCAGGCTGAATCCTTCGAACCTCTTTCAACGCTGATTCTGCCGCCGCTATCCGGCCCTCGCCGACGTTTAACTTTGCTAAGTGCGCCCACGCTGCAGCATGATTCCGATCGAGCTTCACCACCGATTTAAATGCGTCATGAGCAACCCGTCGTTGTTGTCCTTCTAGAGCAATGAGGCCAACGAGAAAATGTGCTGGCACATGTTGCGGATTTTCGCTGAGCGCTTGCTTACAGGCCTCGCCTGCGGTCGCAAGGTCGCCGCGATTCAGTGCAGCGAAACCATCAGCCAGTGAGAGACTCGCCACGCTCAGTTACTCCCCATATAAGAGATAAGAGGATCAGTATCGGGGTCACCTGACCAGTGTGAAAGGGCTTCCATGAAAAGGAAAAATAACTCGGCTTGTGAACTGATATCGAGCTTGGCGTAGGCGTGTTTCAGGTGCAGTTTGACCGTCTCTACGGAGATGCCTAATTTTTCGG
>CBFHQN010000296.1:0-1135 GCA_965657765.1 Luminiphilus sp.
TTTACGTATTGGCGCTGCGATTTTTACAGTCGACCTCGGATCAAAATCACATATCCATAAAGCTCGTTGCGCTGGTGGCTAGCCTGCTTTTTCTTGCTAACCCCTTACAGACTCAAGCTATCACCTATATCGTTCAACGCTTGGCCAGCCTAGCGGCGTTGTTCTATCTTTTATCACTAGTCGCATGGTTCGAGGCAAGCACTCGCGCTGAAAAAAACTATCGATGGATGTGGTGGGGCTTGTTTGCGCTTTCAGTGGTTCTAGCGCTACTTACCAAGCAGAATACCTTTACGCTGCCTGCGGCTATTATTTTGATTGAGTGGCTAGTTCGCGGCCGGATTTCAACCAGACATATTGGTGGGCTTCTTATAGCTGCTGTTGTTGTAGCTATCGGGATGAAACTGTTAGCACCAGACCTGTTTGGCGCCATTGATCAGTTTACTCGCGAGACACAAGACCTAAGCCGATGGCAGTACTTCAAGGAACAATGGGTAATCTTGTGGATTTATTTAGCCAAGATGTTCTACCCCTATCCTCAACTATTGGACTACGGCTTGGTAGTTGGCAGTTTTAGTAACTGGCAACTCGCGATTGGGGCGCTTGGCCATATCGCATTGCTTTCGATAGCGCTGCTCCTGAGAGCGAGACAGCCTGTTATTTCGTTCGGTATTCTCTTCTTTTACCTTGCTCATGCGGTTGAGTCGGGCTTCATTCCGATTACTGATTTGATTTTTGAGCACCGGAATTACCTGCCTTCGGTGGGCGTTTTTATTGCTCTGTCGGGATTGGCACTCTGGATAAACTCAGTTTGGAGCGATCGACGTGTGAGCGGGTACTTGATCGCCGGTTTCATGGGATTGTTACTGACCAGCGCTTACGCCACGTGGCAGCGTAACGCCGTTTGGGCCGATCAAAAGGAACTTTTAATTCAAGACGTCGCTATCAACCCAAGCAATGTCAGGGCGCTTCACAACTTGGCTCTGTGGTACCAAAGAAATGGTGAATATGATTACGCTATGGAGACAATGAAACGTCTTCTGGTGGCCAATGGTGGGCAACTTGATCTCGTGCACGCGACCACTTACGCGGCATCACTTATTGACCTAAAACTATACGATCAGGCGATGCGCCTCTT
>CBFHQN010000297.1:0-1132 GCA_965657765.1 Luminiphilus sp.
TTGAGTGACCGACGGTAGGCGTCCGCTGCACCCATATCATCGCCTTCAGCGGCGCGCAGGTGGTAAAGGTCACGCCAGATAACTGCTGAATTAGGCTGACTCGCGAGAGCAGCCTCCAAACACTTCATGGCCTCAGTAATTCGATTCTGCGCGCTCAACGCCAAACCCAGTTCGTGCTGGGCCAGCGCGAGCTGTGGGAGTTCAGCGACAATCTCGCGCAATAACGGTTCAGCCTGCTCAACCCTGCCCGAGCGGCGAAGTCCAACACCATAGAACAGGGTAAATCGTGAGTCATTGGGCGCCTGCTCTCGCGCCTGCTCGCACAAAGTAACGGCTAACTCATGGTTTCCCTGTTGCAAGGAGGCCTTAGCCTGTTCATAGAGCGCATCGATTGGCTGCATTTTATTGATACCGCGATTGTTTCTGTCCCGAATCCCAAGCATGTGGGTCTAGAACTGTGTTGGCAAGCACCCTTTTTGACTCAAAAAAAAGGCGCCCGGAGGCGCCTTTAATCATCAGGTGGGATTTAGAAGTTTCTGCGGAAACTTACACCCAGTGTGCGTGGCTGGTTAATGGTGACACGCTCGTCCCACGTCACCGCATTTTGCCATACCGTGCCACGTTCGTCGGTCAGGTTCTGCACATAAAGCTCGGCAGTCCACGTTTCTCGCTCCATACCCACTGAAGCATTCATGACCTTGTAGCTTGGCTGTGTCTTACGCTGCGTTTGAATCGTGCCACCATCAAACAATGTGTTGTAAGACTTACCTGTGTAGATGTAGGCCGCCTGCAAGAAGTAGTCGTCACCGAACGTGTATCGTCCTGCAATGTTCCACTTCACGCTGGGCACGCGCGGTAAGTCAGTTCCAGAGGCTGCGTCCGGCTCTGCTGATGACTCGTTTCGACGATAGTCCGAAGCGAGCGTCGCATCGACATAAGCCGCCGCGCCCGTCAGCGTGAGGTTGTCTGTAACCATAGTTACGAAGTCAAACTCGACGCCGTTACTCTCCGCATTACCCACGTTGTAGGTCAGCGTAAGTGGCGAAACCGACGTGTCTAGACGAGAGAACTGGAAGTCATCCCAATCCTGCCAGAAAGCCGCACCATTGATGCGCGTACGACCACCATTGAG
>CBFHQN010000298.1:0-1124 GCA_965657765.1 Luminiphilus sp.
GGTTACGGCTTCATGGCAGAAGACGAGACCATGGTTGCGTCGATGGAGAATGCGGGTCTTAACTTCATTGGACCGTGCTCACGTACTGTGCGGCAGGCGGGTCTCAAAGACGAAGCGAAGCGTACTGCACTAAAGGCAGGGGTCTCGGTGACTCCCGGCGTCGATAATGCAACAGCGCTGACTCTGCTTAAGAAATATCCAACAGCCGATGCACTTGCAGCATTTTGTAAGGAACAAGGCTTTGATGATGTAGATCTTGTGGCCGATGATCTGGAAGAACTTGCAGACCGTGTTCTAAACGCCTCCTACAAAGCAGGTGTTGATATTTACTCAATCGATGAACTTATCGAGACGCTTCAAGAAGCGGTTGAGGGTATGAATGATAAATATCCCAATAACCGCGTACGTCTCAAAGCGATCGGTGGTGGCGGTGGTAAAGGCCAGCGTATTGTCGAACGTGGCGATGCCGCGCGCACGGGCGAGTTAGTGAAAGAGATTTTGCAGGAGGTGAAAGCCTCAGGCGTTGGCGACAACAAAAACGTTCTTGTTGAACTCAATATCGAATCGACTCGACACCAGGAAATTCAGGTGATCGGTAACGGCGACTGGTGCATGACGTTGGGCGGTCGCGATTGTTCGTTGCAAATGCACGAGCAAAAACTCTTGGAGGTGTCGGTTACTCGTGAATCACTGCTAGAGGCAGCAGAGGAGGTAGCGGCGGCGGGGCTGACCACCGAAGCAGAAGTGCTCAAAGCTGATGTAGTGACGCTGGATACGATGGAAGAGGAAGCCTCTCGGTTCGGCGCTGCGGTTGGACTGGATTCGGTTTCTACCTTCGAGTGCATCGTTGACACAGACAGCCACTTCTTCATGGAGATGAATACGCGGATCCAGGTGGAGCACCGCGTTTCTGAGCTTTGCTATGCGCTGAAGTTTAGTAATCCTGAGGATGCAAGCCAGAGCTTCGTTGTGAACTCCTTGGTAGAGGCGATGGTCTTGCTCGCAGCACATGGGCCGAAGCTTCCTAAGCCGGAGCGGGTTTTGCGAAACAACGACAGCTTAGAGGCCCGGATGAATGCGACCAATGACGCGTTGCAACCACACGCCGGCGGACAGATCGAGCA
>CBFHQN010000299.1:0-1081 GCA_965657765.1 Luminiphilus sp.
CCTGGGCGATACGGAATTGAGAGAAGGGAATTTCTGCGTTACGTTGCTGCTGTTTCTGCAATCCCCTTTCTACCTCTTCAGTCGCAAGAGCCTGTTGTCAAAAGCCCGCGATTCGCGGCCGATCCCTTTTCGTTGGGTGTCTCTTCCGGTGACCCGACATCGGACGGCGTCGTTCTTTGGACTCGACTTGCCGCCGGGCCAGTTGATATCAGCGGGTTACCAAAGCAGCCTGTCGAAGTGCGATGGGAGATTTCCGAAGACGAAGGATTTTCATCGATTGCCAAAAAAGGAACGGTAGTCGCACTGCCTCAATTGGGTCACTCCGTGCATGTTGAGGTAGATGGCTTGGAGCCATGGCGTTGGTACTTTTACCGTTTTCATGCGGGGGATGCGACCAGTCCGGTAGGGCGTACGCGCACAGCCCCCAGAGCGGAAATGATGCCCGAAGAGTTGCGTTTCGCTTTCACGTCGTGCCAGCATTTTGAAACTGGTTATTTCAATGGCTACAGCCACATGAATCAGGAGGATTTTGACCTCGTGGTTCATCTCGGAGATTACATCTATGAATATGCCGGTCGTGATAAACTGCCACGTAAACATCTCGGTGGTGAACTGCATACGCTCGACGACTATCGTCAGCGGTATGCTCAATACCGAACAGACGATCAACTCCGTGAAGCCCACCGTTTATTTCCTTGGCTTGTAACCTGGGATGACCATGAGTTTGATAACAACTATGCAGGGCTCGTTTCAGAGGAGGACGGTGTTTCACCGGAGGTGTTCCTTGCTCGCAGAATGAACGCCTATCAAGCCTATTATGAGTTCATGCCACTGCGGCGTCGGTCGTTTCCGTCTGGGTCAGATATGAAGCTATATCGTCGCTGTCGGTATGGTCGACTCGCTAATTTTCACGTGCTTGATACGAGGCAATATCGAACGGATCAACCAAACGGTGATCATCAAAAGCCGATGACTGGGAAGGTGTTTGATGCCAACACCACCATGCTCGGGGAGGATCAGGAACATTGGC
This sequence comes from Luminiphilus sp., assembly GCA_965657765.1. GTDB lineage: Bacteria > Pseudomonadota > Gammaproteobacteria > Pseudomonadales > Halieaceae > Luminiphilus. The sequence continues at coordinate 1,031 of CBFHQN010000299.1, forward strand.
TGATGTCAGGTCTAACGCGATCAGATGCCACTTGGAATGTTCTCGCTCAGC
>CBFHQN010000300.1:0-1074 GCA_965657765.1 Luminiphilus sp.
GGTGTCGAGCTCATCGCTGGTTGAGAGTCGCTCGCGCTGTAAGGCGATGTCATAGTCCTGCGCGTTGTCGAGCGCATCACCGATAGACCGCACCTGCCCAATACCGCTATCTCGCGCTAGTTGAGCTGCACTGTTGTCGTGCGCGATCAGTGTGCCGCCTTGCTTGACCCAGTCTTTCAGTGCGCTTGTTTCAGCGGTGCTCATTGGGCGATAGCCGTTTGGCATCACAATGGTGTTGTAGCGTCGCAGATCTGCACGCGACAGGTAAGCGGTATCAATCTGGCTGTGGCGAATACCAAGGTGTGTATCGATGGCCCACCAGCTCGAGCCGACGTCGTAACTGCTAAAGCCCTGCTGGCTGAGGATCGCGATTTGTGGACGTGATAGCAGTCTGAAATGTGCGCCACCCCAGTCAGGCAGATCACCCACGCCGTAACCTGAGCCGACCGAGACGAGGTCAACATCGAGCGTTTCGGCCTCAGCGCTGACAAGTGCAACCACGTCGTCACGCTTTGGGTTGTCCATCGCCGTTACAACAACTGTACCGCGCGGAAAGGCCTCGTCTGACAGAACGGTGGCCTTGTCGATAATTCTGACGTTGATCCCTTGCTCCATAAGGCGCGCTGCAAAAGCGACAGAGCGGTCGTCTTCACCATTCACAGCCCAAGCAAGCGCGGTCTTATCGATAGACTGTGTGCCACTGTGTGATTCCCAGGGCGATAAACCTTTGGCTAAGTGCTGCGGCACGGTGATGGAGGGGAGGCCGAACATCATACTGAAGTTCCACGCAGTGGTGTCGTACATCAGCGATGAGCCATCGCGCAATGTGCGCTGCCGCTCTTCAACAAGCACTGATTGCTTCACATCGGCGTCGAACTCTAATATCGCGGCAACTAAAGGTGCGTCCGGTTGGCGATTAGGAACGATAAGACTCCCCGCCGGTATCTCGACGTTTTTTGCTTGCTCGCCCAGTTGCGTGGTCGCTTCAGTAACCGTGATGGGCTTGTCATTGGTGTAAAGCTCGATGCCCTGAGCCTCCAATCGTTCGACCAGAGCGTTCATACGGCCGTGGTT
>CBFHQN010000301.1:0-1072 GCA_965657765.1 Luminiphilus sp.
GCACCTGTTCAACCAGCGCCAGTACCCAAGGCCTGTTCGCTTGACGATCCAGATTGTGAAGCTTGTCAGTAACCAAATAAGTCAAAGGAGTTAACGATGCTTAATTGGGATGATTACAACGTAGCAGAGGGCGAAGCGCCTGTTGCTGCACCACAGCAACAAGCACCTGTTCAACCCGAAGTGGTTAACAAGGCGCTCGAAACGCTCAATGCGCAACCAGAAGTGGCAGCACCAGCAACTGATTCATTAGAAGCTGCTGCGGAGGCTGTCGCAAATATCGATACAGCTCCCGGTCTGGAAGAGCTCGAGATGGGCGCGTCGCGTATCTCTGTTGACGAGAAAGCAATGATCAACTGTCGTGCAGACCTCAACCAGCTCGTACCTTTCAAGTACGACTGGGCATGGCAGAAGTATCTTGATGGTTGTGCAAATCACTGGATGCCGCAAGAAATCAACATGACGGCTGACGTCGCGACCTGGAAGAGTGAAGATGGGCTGACGGATGATGAGCGTCGCATTGTTATGCGTTCTCTCGGTTACTTCTCAACAGCGGATTCGCTGGTAGCTAATAACTTGGTATTGGGTATTTACCGACTCATTACCAACCCAGAATGCCGCCAGTACCTTCTCCGTCAGGCGTTTGAAGAAGCCATCCATACGCACGCATACCAGTACTGCATTGAGTCACTGGGCATGGACGAAGGTGAAGTCTTCAACATGTATCGTGAGGTTCCGTCGGTTGCTAAGAAAGCATCTTGGTCACTCAACAAGACGCAAGCGCTATCGGATCCCAACTTCACAACCGGTACGGTAGAGGACGACCAGCAAGTACTAAGAAACCTCATCGGTTTCTATGGCGTTACTGAAGGCATTTTCTTCTACTGTGGCTTTACACAGATCCTCTCAATGGGTCGTCGCAACAAGATGACGGGCGTTGCAGAACAGTTTCAGTATATTTTGCGTGATGAGTCCATGCACCTTAACTTCGGCATTGATGTCATCAACCAGATCAAGCTAGAAAACCCACACCTCTGGACAGAAGAGTTCCAGCAGGAAGCGATTCAAATGATTC
>CBFHQN010000302.1:0-1032 GCA_965657765.1 Luminiphilus sp.
TGATAAATCGCTGCCCTTGGCCGTTAACAAAGATGCCGTGGGTCAATGTGGCCGGTGGATAGAACGGGACACTCAAAAAGCCCTCGTGCATATTGATCGCTCTCGCGCCAACACTGAGTCCCATTTGGATACCGCCGCCCGTATCGTTGGGGTTGCCAATGGGCACGGTACCTGCCTTTGCCAGCTCAGGCGCGTATTGCTGCATCATTTCGGGATTCATGACGAAGCCACCCGCAGACAAAACAACCCCTTTTCTGGCTCGGTAACAGCGCTCTTCCATGTTCTCGCGAACAACCAAACCCACAATACGTTGCTCGGGACCATAGCTATCAACAATAAGCCTCAGCGCACGCGCCTCGATATGCACGTCAATGTCGCGCTTCTCCACCGCCTCAGTGATGATTTTGACAAACAGCGGTCCGCCGTTGTCACCCTCTACATAAAGATTGTGACCACGCGGCGCATGCCCGTACTTTTCGACGTAGGGCCAAGCTTTCTCGCTGCCGGTGTACAACAAGCAGTCGTCTGTTAATGCCATCATGGCGCGCTGCGGATACTCGGACATTTTGAAAGGCACGCCGAGCTCCATTAACCAATCAAGATGCGCTGCTCCCCCTTCGGCGTAAGCCCGCACTTTGGCCGGATCAGCCTGCGGACCATTCGAATCCATAAGGTAGCCGTAGACATCCTCTACTGAATCCTCATAACCCACGGCTTTTTGAACTTTGGTTCCGCCACCGAGATACAGCTCGGCTGAAGATAATTTTGTCGACCCGCCACTCTCAGACGCCGCCTCAAAAATCGCAACCGACGCGCCATTATCATAGGCCTCAATCGCGGCACAGGCTCCTGCACCGCCAAAGCCAACAATGAGCACATCTTTTACATCTGCCCAGTCGGTAACGTCTTTTTCTAAGATGGGTGAAAACGACACGGTAAGCTCCCGCTTTTTTTATCAGTATGCCAGCCAATGTATCGCCATGCTTGGCGTGTCTCTGCCTCCGTTTGGACGATGGCCTGTGCTTGCTTCCA
>CBFHQN010000303.1:0-1012 GCA_965657765.1 Luminiphilus sp.
GCATGAATTCATTGAGCTCTTCTTTTGTCGTCGCTTTATCTAAGGTCACGTTCAAGATGGCCATAGAGACGTTTGGCGTAGGCACGCGAATGGCGTTGCCTGTCAATTTACCCGTCAGCTCTGGGAGCACTTTTGCTACGGCTTTCGCTGCGCCAGTCTCGGTCAAAACGAGATTCAAAGGTGCGCTCCGTCCCCTACGATCTGCCTTGTGGTAGTTGTCGATCAGATTTTGGTCATTAGTAAAGGCGTGGACTGTCTCTACATGGCCTGACTCGATGGCAAATTCATCATGAATAGCCTTTAGAGGTGGAACAATCGCATTCGTCGTGCACGATGCTGCGGACAGTACGGTATCACTCGCCTCAATATCCTGATGATTAATACCCGCAACGATGTTCTTAATGTCGTCCTTGCCCGGTGCAGTCAAGATGACTTTACTGACGCCCTTGGCGCGCAAGTGCCGCGATAGCCCGTCTCGGTCTCGCCAAACGCCGGTGTTATCAACAACAAGGCAGTTCTTTATGCCATGTGCCTCGTAGTCAACGTCCTCAGGCGCATTTGCATAAATCACCTTGATTTCATTGCCATTCGCAACAAACGATTGTCGTTCTTCGTCGACCCGAATCGTGCCCTGAAAAACACCATGCACCGAATCTCGACGCAGCAGGCTGGCACGCTTCACAAGATCATCCGGGGCACTTCCTTTGCGAACTACGATGGCACGTAAGCGGAGGTTGTCACCGCCGTCTGTCTTGGCAATGAGAATCCGCGCCATGAGCCGGCCAATGCGGCCAAAGCCGAACAAGACAACATCGACGGGGCCCTCGGGACGTTCCGTTGAGTCAACGAGGTGTGACAATCGATCCGCGACGAAGTGATCAAGCGACGCACCCGCTCCCTGCTCTTTATCGAAATACTCAATCGAAAGGCGACCGATATCGATATGTGATGGACCCAGGTTGAGTTTAGCCATTGCCTCTAGAATGCGAATGGTTTCGAATTCGGATAGCTC